>NZ_JBEYID010000008.1:0-332104 GCF_040635605.1 Streptosporangium sp. NPDC006930
CCCCTCAGCGACCACGGCCCCGGCCTGGGAGCCAGGCCCTGGCGCATCGCGGCCGGCCTGTGCCTGGGCGCGGCCTGCGCCGTCAAATGGTCGGGCGTCTTCTTCCTCGTCGCCTTCGCGGTGATGTCACTGCTGTGGGACGCCGGAGCCCGCAGAGCCATCGGCCTGCGCAGACCGTACGCCGGAGCGCTGAACCGGGATCTGACCGGCGTCGTGCTGGTGATGGGCCTGCTGCCCGCGGTCACCTACGTCGTCTCGTGGGCGGGCTGGTTCGCCTCCCCCCTGGGCTGGGGCCGCAACTGGGTCCAGGCGACCTCGCACGGGCCGGCGTTCTTCGTCTTCGACTCGCTGCGATCATGGCTGAGCTACCACTTCCAGGTGCTCGGCTTCCACACCGGCCTGGCGACCCCGCACAACTACGAATCCGACCCCTGGACCTGGCCGCTGCTGCTACGCCCCGTGGCGTTCCACTATCCGCCGGACAAGACCGGATGCGGCGCCGACAGCTGCGCCGAGGCGGTGCTCGGGGTCGGCACCCCGGTCATCTGGTACGGGGGCCTGGTCGCTCTCATCGCCATGGTCGCCTGGTACGTCGCCACCCGCGACTGGCGGGCCGGAGCCGTGCTCGTCGGCTACGCCGCCGGCTGGCTCCCCTGGTTCTACTACGCGATCGCCGACGGCCGGACCATGTATCTCTTCTACATGATCCCCATGGTCCCCTTCATGATCCTCGCGCTCACCCTGGCCGCCGGGCTGATCATCGGAAAGGCGGACGCCGTGCCCAACCGCAGGGCGGTGGGGGCCGCGGTCGTCGGGGCCTTCACGCTCCTCGCGCTGATCAATTTCGGATGGCTCTACCCGGTGCTCAGCGCCGAGCTCATCCCGCACTCCCAGTGGTGGGCGCGGATGCTGTTCCGGAGCTGGGTGTGACGGGCTCGGGTATGACGGGATCGGGTGTGACGCTGTCGGGGGCGACGGCGGCGGGCGCGGCGGTGACGGGTCCCGAGAACCCGTGGCGCAGCGAGATCGCCGCCGCCATGCACGCCAGCGGCACCGCGGGCAGCAGGTAGCGGTAGTCGAACTCGGCCGTCGCCGCCGGTGCCAGGATGAGGCCGAGCGAGGCGAGCCACGGCAGCAGCACCGGCCCGCCCAGCTTCCGCCAGCGCACCGCCACCCCGGCCAGCCCGACCAGGAGCAGCCCGCCGAGCACGATGCCCGGCAGCCGGACGACCCGCTGGTACGCCTGCAGGAAGCCGGCCCACGGGTCGGTGACATCGGTGCCGATCACGCGCAGCTTGCCCTGGATCTGCGCGGTCCGCAGGCCCGGATCGTACTTCTGCGCGTCGGTGTCGGTGTTGCCCCGGTACGACGACCAGGCGGGAAGGATCTTGTTCTCCGGCAGGAACTCGTACTGCCGGTAGGTGTTGAAGTCGGGGAAGCGCGGCCGGCCCCAGTGGAAGGCGCGGAAGAAGTCGCCGGCCACGAGGCTGAGATAGTCGAGCGGCTGGGACAGGATGGCCCGCTGGGCGAACGCACCCGCGGTCTTGTTCGTCTCGGGGGTGAACGTGCTGCCCACCCCGAAGGCGTGGAAGCGCTGGCCGTTCTGCGCCCACCAGAGATATTTCTGGCCGGAGAAGCCGCGCTGGCCCGGCGGCGCGCTGATGCACAGCAGCGCCAGCTCCAGCTCCTCGCGAGGGTCGACCTTCATCTTCCGGCAGTCGGCGAACAGCGCCGTCCGCATGTAGAGGATCGCGCCGTCGCTGTTGGTCATCGCGAAGTTGCCGTGCGCGGACGCGAACCAGGCCATGTATCCGGTCACGGGGAGCGCGCACGCGACCACCATGGCCGCGATCGTCTTCCAGGCCGTGCGCTTCACCATCAGGTAGATCACGACCAGCACGAGAATCGGCAGGCCGATCGACCGGGTGAGCGCGGTGAGGGCGAGCAACAGCCCGACCACCGCACCGAGCCGCCAGGACATCCGCCGGTGCCAGAGCACCAGCGTGATCACGCCCACGACGAGCAGCATGAACATCGCGTCGGACATGATCAGGTGTTCGAGCTGGATCTGGTACGCGTCGAACAGCACCGGCACCGCGGCGAGCGTCGCCCCCCAGCCGGGCAGCCCGAACCTCACACGCAGCAGGGAGTAGATCAGCACCGCGACGCCCAGGCCCATCAGGTGCTGGACGAAGGCCACCAGCGCGAAGCTCTGCAGCGGCCGCATCAGCAGGAGCAGAAAGGAGTAACCGTTCGGTCTCAGGGCACTGGGACGGTCGGGGTTCACCGCCCCGGAGACATACTCGTAGGAGTCGTTGAACCACTGGGCAGGGCCGTACCCGAGCATGGTGACCACACGCAGCACGAACGCCAGCACCAGGGCGGCCACGAAGATCCGATGCCGATAGAGAAACGCCCATAGGCGACCGACCCGGTCGGGCGGAGGCACGTCCGGGCTAGGGCGGTCGGCGACGGTCACCATGCACTACAGGATGCCAGTCGTTTCAGGGAGTTGACCCGGGCAGGGGACTGTAGAGGGCATCATGGTGAGATTGGCCTGTGCCGTAAGTGAAGGGTTGAGACGTGGAACTGACCGTGGTCATGCCTTGCTTGAACGAGGCGGAGACCGTGGAGACCTGCGTACGCAAGGCGCTCGCCTGCATGCGGGAGCACGGTATCGACGGGGAAGTCCTGATCGCCGACAACGGCAGCACGGACGGCTCGCAGCAGCTCGCCCGGGAGGCCGGAGCACGCGTCGTGCACGTCGACGCGAAGGGATACGGCAACGCGCTGATGGGGGGGATCCGCGCGGCGCGCGGTCGCTACGTCATCATGGGCGACGCCGACGACTCCTACGACTTCACCGCCCTGCTGCCGTTCGTCGAGCAGCTCCGTGACGGTGCCGACCTGGTGATGGGCAACCGCTTCAAGGGCGGCATCGCGCCGGGCGCCATGCCTCCGCTCCACCGCTACCTGGGCAACCCGGTGCTCTCCTTCATCGGCCGCCTGTTCTTCCCCAGCGCGATCGGCGACTTCCACTGCGGTCTGCGCGGCTTCCGGCGCGACTCCATCCTCAAGCTCGGCCTGCAGACCGGCGGCATGGAGTTCGCCAGCGAGATGGTGGTCCGCTCGACGCTGTCCGGGCTGGACGTGCGCGAGGTGCCCACCACGCTGTCGCCCGACGGCCGCTCCCGCCCGCCGCACCTGCGTTCCTGGCGTGACGGCTGGCGCCACCTGCGCTTCCTGATGCTCTACAGCCCGCGCTGGCTGTTCTTCATCCCCGGCCTGGTCATGATGACGATCGGCCTGGTCGCGGGCACCGCCCTCACCTTCGGCCCCGTCTACATCGGCAAGCTCGCCTTCGACGTCGACACCCTGGTCGGCGCCTCGGCGATGGTGGTGATCGGCTTCCAGGCGTCCCTGTTCGCCCTGTTCACCAAGGTGTACGCGGCCGAGGAGGGCTTCCTCCCCGAAGACAGGAGAGTGCGCAAGCTCGTCGACATCGTGAGCCTGGAGAAGGGCCTGATCGTCGGCGGCCTGCTCGCCCTGGGCGGCCTGGGCGGCCTGGTCGCCTCACTGGTCCACTGGCAGACGCGCAGCTTCGGCCCGCTGATCCCCTCGGAGTCGCTGCGTATCGTCGTGCCCTCGGCCACCGCGCTGATCGTGAGCTTCCAGACGATCTTCGCGTCGCTGTTCATCAGCATCCTGGGCATCCGCCGTACGAAGGAGACGCCCATCGACGTGGCCGCCTCCGCCGCCGAGGAGGCCGCCGAGGCCGTCAGCCGCGCCGCCGCGGGCGAACCGGCCACCCCGGCTGAGAGTGCCACCCCGGTGTCGCCGCGGCTGCCCTGAGCCGAACCGGTCGACACCTCCGGCGAGAGGCCGCGCCGGGTTCGCAGAGGCCGTCCTGAACGCCACGGCGACCCCGGGAGAACGGCTGTCCCGAGTCGTCATGGCGGTTCGGGGGAGTGGCCGTCCCGAGTCGTCATGGCGGTTCGAGGGAGCGAGGGCTCCGCGGAGGCGGCGACTTTGGGAAAGCGGAGGCCTCCAAGAGGCATGACGACATCAAGGACCACGGCCGCGTCCCTTAGGCTTACATCATGTCCCAGCACATCCTGACCGCGGTCGCCTGGCCCTATGCCAACGGCCCCCGCCACATCGGGCACGTCTCCGGATTCGGCGTGCCGTCCGACGTCTTCAGCCGCTACCAGCGGATGGCGGGCAACAAGGTCCTCATGGTGAGCGGGACCGACGAGCACGGCACCCCGATCCAGGTTCAGGCCGACAAGGAGGGCCTCACCGCCCGCGAGCTCGCCGACCGCTACAACAGGGTGATCGTCGAGGACCTCCAGGCGCTGGGGCTCTCCTACGACCTGTTCACCCGGACCACCACGGAAAACCACTACGCGGTCACCCAGCAGATCTTCAAGGGACTCCACGACAACGGCTATATCTTCCCCCAGACCACGATGGGCGCCATCTCGCCCTCCACCGGGCGCACCCTGCCCGACCGCTACATCGAGGGCACCTGCCCGATCTGCGGTTACGAGAGCGCCCGTGGCGACCAGTGCGACAACTGCGGCAACCAGCTCGACCCGATCCAGCTGATCAACCCGGTGAGCAAGGTCAACGGTGAGACGCCGGACTTCGTGGAGACCGAGCACTTCATGCTCGACCTTCCCGCGTTCGCCGAGGTCCTGGCGTCGTGGTTGCGCTCCAAGGAGGGCGACTGGCGGCCCAACGTGCTGAAGTTCGCCCTCAACATGCTCGGCGACATGCAGCCCCGCGCGATCAGCCGCGACCTCGACTGGGGCGTGCCGATCCCGCTGGAGGGGTGGAGCGACCAGACCAACAAGCGGCTCTACGTCTGGTTCGACGCGGTGATCGGCTATCTCAGCGCGTCCATCGAGTGGGCCCGCCGATCCGGTGACCCCGACGCCTGGCGCCAGTGGTGGCAGGACCCCGAGGCCCTGAGTTACTACTTCATGGGCAAGGACAACATCGTCTTCCACGCGGAGATCTGGCCGGCGATGCTGCTCGGCTACAACGGCCGGGGTGCCCGCGACGGCGAGCCGGGCGCGCTCGGCGCGCTGAACCTGCCCTCCGAGGTCGTCTCCAGTGAGTTCCTCACGATGGAGGGGCGCAAGTTCTCCTCCTCCCGTCAGGTGGTCATCTACGTGCGCGACTTCCTGGAGCGCTACGACGCCGACGCGCTGCGCTACTACATCGCCGTGGCGGGCCCGGAGAACCAGGACACCGACTTCACCTGGTCGGAGTTCCTCAACCGCAACAACGGCGAGCTGGTGGCGGCCTGGGGCAACCTGGTGAACCGCTCGATCTCGATGGCCGCCAAGAACTTCGGGGTCATCCCCGAGGCGGGCGACCTCACCGACGCCGACCGCGCCATGCTGGAGCGCAGCCGCGAGGCCTTCCCGAAGGTCGCCGTCGAGTTCCAGCACTGCCGTTTCAAGAACGCGACGAACGAGGCGTTCGAGGTCATCCGCGAGGCCAACCGATACCTGGCCGAGCAGGAGCCCTGGAAGATCAAGGACAACCCCGAGCGGGTGAAGACCATCCTGCACGTCGCCCTGCAGGTCGTGGACGACGCCAAGACGCTGCTCACCCCGGTCCTGCCCAACTCCTCCAACAAGATCTACGCGATGCTCGGCGGCACCGGGGTCTGGACGGGAATGCCGGAGATCCACGAGGTCACCGACGACGACGGCCGAACCTACCCGATCATCACCGGCTCCTACGAGGGCGCCGCGCGCTGGGAGTCGTCCCCGATCCGGGTGGGCTCCCCGCTCGCCCCGCCGACCCCGCTCTTCGTCAAGCTCGACCCGAAGATCGTCGAGGAGGAGCTGGCCCGCCTGGCCGAGTAGGGCGAGTCTCGCGGTCCCCGAGAAGCGTGTGGTTCGCAGGACGTCCTGCGGTCTGTGGCCTGTCAGGACGTTCTGTGACCCGCTGTGAAGCATGTGACCCTTAGGGCGTTGAAGCGTGTGGTTCGCAGGACGTCCACGGCCCGCGCCCGGTTCCGGGCGCGGGCCGTCGTCTCTCGGTGGACGAGGGCCGTAGGGGCCGCTCGGTGGGCGCGGGCCGTGCCCGCTTCTCGGTAGGTTGGACGCCGTGAGCACGCCGAACCTTCCCGCCGCGCCCAAGCCCCTGCCAGCAGAGGTGTTCGACAGCCACTGCCACCTGGACATCATGGTGGGCAACCGCCAGGCGTCCTCCGGTGACCCGGTGGCCCAGGCCGCGCAGGCGGCTCGGGCGAGCGTCGAGGGCATCCTCGACGAGGCCCGCGCCGTCGGCGTGACGCGGCTCGTCACCATCGGCTACGACCTGCCGTCCTCGCGCTGGAACGCCGAGACGGCCGCCCTCCACGCGGACGTCTACGCCGGGGTGGCCATCCACCCCAACGAGGCGCACGCCTCGACGCCGGAGACCCTCGCCGAGATCGAGCGACTGGCCCGCCTGCCGCATGTCAGGGCGGTGGGGGAGACCGGGCTCGACTACTACCGAGACTGGGCGTCAAAGGACGACCAGCACGCCAGCTTCCGCGCGCACATCGAGATCGCCAAGCGGACCGGCAAGGCCCTGGTGATCCACGATCGCGAGGCCCACGACGACGTGCTGCGCGTGCTGGCCGAGGAGGGCGCTCCCGAGGTCGTGGTGTTCCACAGCTTCTCCGGTGACGCCGGGATGGCGAAGCAGTGCGTCGATGCCGGATATTTCATGTCTTTTTCCGGTCCGGTGACCTACAAGAACGCGGCCTACCTCCGTGAGGCCGCGCGGGTCGCGCCGCGAGAGCTGATCCTCGTCGAGACCGACGCACCCTATCTGCCGCCCACCCCCCACCGGGGCAAACCCAACGCGCCCTACCTCATACCGCTCACGCTGCGCTGCCTCGCCGAGGTGAAGGGGGCCGACCTCACCGAGCTCGCCACCGCCGTCAGCGCCAACGGGGAGACCGTCTTCGGCTCCTGGTGACCAAGGCTCGGACCCCGCCGACAGCGGGTCCCGAACCCATCCGCGCCGGGTCCTCGTGGAACCCGTCCGTTCCAGACCAGGGGCGGGCCCGTAACCCTTGTGCTCTCGGTCCTCCCGGGTCCCGAGCCGTCCATCCCGGCCGGAGACGGGCCCGAGCCCGCCTGCTCCCGGCTCACGGGGCGTCCGGGCCGGGAGTCTCAGCCCACGGAGGCACCGAAGTCGGCGGAGGCGGCACCTTCGAGGGCGGGAATCCCGCCTGCGCCCGGCGAGAGCGGGACTCCCTCGGTGTCGTTGCGGCCCAGCAGGACGACCGCTCCCGCGCCTCCCCTGTCGGGCGCCCCCGCGACCAGCCGGTTGCCGCTGAACCCGACCGACCAGCCGAAGTGGTCACCCGCCCCGTTCTGGGTGATCAGCCCGCCCGGCCCCTGTTCGCCCATCGTGATCAGACGCACGCCGCCCTGGCCGTCGGCGTCGAAGGGTACGCCCACCGCGAGCCTGACCTCCCCTCCGCCTCCCTCGCCGGTGAACGCGAGCGAGAATCCGTAGCCCTCGCCCGGAGCCCCTTCCGAACCCTGGTGGAGGGTGGCGAGAGGGGTGATCGCCTGGGTGCCCGAGGACTGGAACAGCTGGACGAGGCCGGAGTTCTTCACCGCCCCGCCGTCGCCGAGCGGTGCGCTCACCGCGAGGTAGCCGACGTCGTCCCGCTCGGCGTAGGCCATCGCGTAGCCGAACCGGTCGCCCGTCTCGGACCTGGCCACCTCACGAAGGTCCCACTTCCTGCTCCCGTACTCCTCCTTGGGCTCCCGCACGTCGTAGATCACCGCGATCGACCCCGAGTCGCGTTTGCCCGCGTCGACCTGGCGGCCCGCCCCGTCGTCGTTCTCGTACGGCACCCCGACCGCCAGATCCGGCTCGTCCGCGGCGCCGCCGAGCCTGCCGATCGCGAGTGACCAGCCGAACATGTCGCCGACCTCGCCGTTGCCGGTCACCCCCTCGGTCTCCTGGGAGATCCGCCGGCCCGTGCCGAGCGTCGCGGTGTCGAAGAGGTAGACCGCGCCGGAGTCGGCCGTACCGTCGGCGTCCTCGTGCGGGGCCCCGACCGCCACCATCGTCCCGCCGGAGGTGAGGGACCAGCCGAAGTGGGCGTCGGCCTCGGGTTCGGGGGCGACCAGGCGGACCGTCCTGCCCCCTGGGCCGCCGTACACCACGTAGACCGCGCCCGCGTCCTCGACGCCCGCCACGTCCGCGTACGGGGCGCCGACGAGCAGGTCCGCGCAGCCGTCACCGTCGATCTTGGCCAGCCGCACCGACCACCCGAAGCCGTCTCCCGCCTTCGTCTCGGGGACGGTCACGGCCTTCCCGCTCTCTCCCCTGCCGAAGAGCATGTGGGCGGCCCCCGCCCCGGCCAGCCCGCCGGGGTTGGCGAACGGGTCGCCGACCGCCACGTCCTCCAGGCCGTCGCCGTTGAAGTCGCTCATGCCCGCCCCGGTGCAGTCGGCGGGCGAGGCGGCGGTTCCGGCCGCGAGGATCCCACCGGGTGCGGTGAGCGCCTCGGCGGACCCGGTGGAGGCGAACGCGATCGCGGCCGTCGCCGCGAGGGGGAGCAGCAGCCTCATGACAACCTCACCTCGATGTTCCTGCCTCCCTTGATGACCACACCGGTCAGCTTCGCGGGCTTGCGGGCCGGTGGCAGGTCGAAGACGAGGACGCCGTCGACTTTCGCCCCCGGGGCCAGGGCGGCGGGCATGGCCGTCGACGTCTCCTCGGAGGTGTGCGTCGCGCCGCGATCGTCGATCAGCGTGACCGGAGTGCCGTCGAGCGGGACCGACTCCCCGCCGGTGTTGATCAGCGTGAACGGGATCGTGCAGAACCGGCCGCGCGCCGGGGCGGTGCCCTGGTACGAGGTGAGCCCGCAGCTCGGGGTCCGCGGGATGATCAGCCGCGGGTCCTCGATGAGGGAGCCGGTTGTGATCATGCGGCCCACGTCGGTGTCGCCGGTGCCGGCGAGGTCACCGGTGTTGCCGGTCTCGCCGGTGGCGTCCTGCGACGCCTGCCCCGCGCCGTTGGTCGCGTTTCCCCCACCGGTGTTCAGCAGGACGACGACCGTGACGGCGAGCGCCGCGAGCACGGCCAGTCCGGCGAACAACCAGCGCCGCCGGGGGGCGGACCGCGCGGGGTCCGGCTCGCCCGATCCGGACGGGGTCTGGAGGCCGGTCGAGGGCGACGAGGGCGACGAGGGCGACGAGGGCGACGGTGGCGACGGTGGCGACGAGGGCAGGGCGGCGGGTGCCTGCCCCGGCGTCCGGCCCGGTGCTGCGCCCGGTTCCTGCCCGGACGGCCTGGCCTGCAGCGGGCTCGTGAACGGGGGCGACGGTGATGTCGTGGACTCGGTCCGCATGGGGTACGGGAGCGGATTCGGCGGCGGGGTCGGCTCCGCTGCCGTCCGGGAGTCCGGTGACGCGGTCGCCGCTGGGAGGGGCGCCGGTGTCGTCCGGGACGCGGGGTCCATCGGTGTCGTGGACGGACCGGCTGCGGTGAATGGACCGGGTGCCGAGGATCCCGGTGCCTCCGGGGGCGCCGAGGTGAAAGCCGCGCCGGGGGCGGACGGGGCCGGCCCTGAGGGTGGGTCCGCAGGACGCCGGGCGGGGATCGGGCCGGGGATGGGAGTCGGTGCGGTCGCCGGGTCGGCGAACCCCGTCCCCAGGTTCAGTGCGCTGAGGGTCTGGGTGGAGTCGGGTTCCACATTGGAAGGCGGCTCCCACGACTCGTTCAGCAGGTCGGTCGCGATCAGCGTGGGCGGGTCGGCCCGCACGGGCGCGGGAGCGGCCGGTGCCGCGATCCCGCCGCCGACCAGGGCGATCAGCAGGTCCTGGGCGCTGGGCCGCTGGTAGGGGTCCATCTCGGTCGCGCGGCGGACCAGGTCGTTCAGCGGGGCGGGAAGCGCGCCCAGGTCGGGTGGGGTGGTGAGCAGCCGGGTCGCCATGGTCATCATGTCGCCCCGCCCGTAGGGGTGGCGGCCGTTGCCCGCGTACGCGACCATGCAGCCCCAGGCGAAGACGTCGGCGGCCGGGGTGATCTCCAGACCGCGCACCTGCTCGGGGGCCCACCAGCCGGGGCTGCCGAGCACCTCGCCCGAGCGGGTGAAACTGTGCGTGGAGTCGAGGGCTCTGGCGATGCCGAAGTCGATCACGCGGGGTCCCGACATGGACAGGATCACGTTGGCGGGCTTGAGATCCCGGTGCACCAGACCGGCGACGTGGATCGCGGCCAGAGCGGCCGCCACCCCCAGGGCCACGCCGTGCAGGGTTCCCTGTTCCAGGGCGCCGTGCTCGATGATCTGGCGGGACAGCGGCGTGCCCGCGATGTACTCGGTGACCATGTAGGGGCGGCCGTCGTCGTCGTTGCCGTTGTCCAGCACCTGCGCGGTGCAGAACGAGGCCACCCTGCGGGCGTTCTCGACCTCCGTGTGAAACCTCGCCGCGAAGCCGTCCTCGATCGCGAACTCCGCCTTCACCACCTTGAGCGCGACCGGCCGTCCCGTCGGCGCCAGCGCCAGATATACGGTTCCCATCCCGCCCTCGCCGAGACGTCCGAGCAGGCGGTAACTCCCGATCCGCTCAGGGTCGGCGGGGCGCAGCCCTTCGACACCGGGCTGGTTCACGTCCTCTTCACCGGGAAGATTCCCTTTCTCACCGTCGGGCCCCCGTACGGCAACGTTATCCACAACGGAACCTCTCACGCTTCATCGAAAGTCCTCGCATCGCCTTCTGTGCGGGAAACTGGTCGGATGGCATGGGAGAACAACCTTGAGTAATCGCGGCGAACGAGCCAAAGACCCCAGCGGGCCGATGGGTGCCGGCCGTGAGCGGGCGTGCGGGGAACCAGCATGAACCTTCTCGGTCCAGCGGAAATACGTATTTTGGCGAACAAGCTCAATATTCGTCCCACGAAGAAGCTCGGCCAGAACTTCGTGATCGACGGGGGCACGGTCCGCAAGATCGTGCGGGTGGCCGGGCTTGAGCCGGACGACGTCGTCATCGAGGTCGGTCCGGGGCTGGGATCGCTCACGCTCGCGCTGCTTCCCGAGGTCCGCCGCGTGATCGCCGTGGAGATCGACCCCGTCCTCGCCGCCCAGCTGCCGCTCACCGTCGCCGACCACGCCCCCGAGCTCGCCGACCGCCTCACCGTGGTGCTCGCCGACGCCATGCGCGTCCTGCCTGCGGACCTGCCCGAGGAGAGGCCGACCGCGCTGGTCGCGAACCTCCCCTACAACGTGTCCGTTCCGGTGGTGCTGCACCTGCTGGAGACGCAGCCGTCGCTGAGCAAGGTCCTGATCATGGTGCAGGCCGAGGTCGCCGACCGGCTCGCCGCCGCCCCCGGTTCCAAGGTGTACGGCATCCCCTCGGTCAAGGCCGCCTGGTACGCCGACGTCCGCCGGGCGGGTCCCGTCGGCCGCACGGTCTTCTGGCCGGTCCCCAACGTCGACTCCGGCCTGGTCGCGATGGTCAGGCGGGAGCCGCCCACGACCGTGGCGACCCGCGAGGAGGTCTTCGCGGTGGTGGACGCCGCCTTCGCCCAGCGCCGCAAGACCCTCCGCGCCGCCCTCGCCTCCTGGGCGGGTACGGCCTCCGCCGCCGAGCGGGCGCTGCGGGCCGCGGGGATCGACCCCTCGGAACGCGGCGAGCAGCTCACCGTCGAGGACTTCGCGCGGATCGCCGAGCATGGTACGAAGGAAAGCGGGGCGGAGAGCGGTGCGTGATGTGATTCGCCGGTCCGTTCGTGTGCACCGCGCAGGGATCCCGTTACCATCTGACGTCGTGACCAGTGAGCGAGCTCTTATGGGGGACGCATGGACTCCGTGACCGTCCGCGTGCCCGCGAAGGTCAACCTGCAGCTCGCCGTGGGGCCGCTGCGGGATGACGGCTACCACGACCTCGTCAACGTCTTCCACGCCGTCTCGATCTTCGACGAGGTCACGGCCACCGCGAAGGTGGGGATGAGTGTCCGGGTGGAGGGCGAGTCCGCCGACCAGGTGCCCGAGGACCGCGAGAACCTCGCGATCAAGGCCGCCCTCGCGCTCGCCGGGCACGCGGGCCGCTCGTACGGCGTGAACCTGCTCATCCGCAAGTCGATCCCGGTGGCGGGCGGCATGGCGGGCGGCAGCGCCGACGCCGCCGCGGCCCTGGTCGCCTGCAACGAGCTGTGGGGCCTCGGCCTGCCGCTTGAGGACCTGATGGAGATCGCCGCCGACATCGGCAGCGACGTCCCGTTCGCGCTGCTCGGCGGTACGGCCGTCGGCACCGGCAGGGGCGAGCGGCTCACCCCGCTGAAGGTCGAGGGAGACTTCCACTGGGTGTTCGCGCTCGCCGACGGCGGCCTGTCCACGGCCACGGTCTACGCCGAGTGCGACCGCCTCCGCCAGGCGACCGGCGAGCGGGTCGCCTGGCCTCGGGCCGCCGAGCCGCTGCTCGCCGCGCTCCGCGAGGGGGACGCGGAAACCCTCGGCGCCGAGCTCCGCAACGACCTGCAGCCCGCCGCCGTGATGCTGCGCGGATCCCTGGCCCGCACCCTGGAGGCCGGCCGTGAGCACGGGGCTCTCGGCTCGCTGGTCTCCGGTTCAGGTCCCACCTGCGCCTTCCTGGCCCGTTCCGAGTCCCACGCGGGTGAGCTGGCCGCCTCCCTGAAGGACGCCGGGGTGGCACGCGACGTCATCACCGCCCACGGCCCCGTCCCCGGTCCAGTGATCGTGTAACCGCTCGTGGTCACAGGAGGCGTGACCGCCGAGGGCAGCCGAAGACAGCCGAAGACAGCCGAAGACGGGGCCCGCCTCTCGGCGACGGTCGCGCGGGCGGGAGCCGTTCTCCCCGCGGGGGTCGCGCCGGCTGGGAGCGGATACGCTTGTGTGGCGATGAATCTGGTCAATCTTGAGTCGGTCTCCCACTCCTACGGTCCCAAGCCCCTGCTCAGCGACGTCTCCCTCGGCATCGAGGCGGGTGATCGCATCGGCGTGGTCGGCCGCAACGGCGGCGGCAAGACCACCCTGATCTCGGTGATAGCCGGTGATCTCAAGCCGAACAGCGGACGGGTCACCCACAACCGAGGGCTCCAGGTGGGGTCGCTGTCGCAGGGCGACGACCTCGACCCGGTGCGCTCGGTGAGCGAGATCGTCCTCGGCGACAGGTCCGAGCACGAATGGGCAAGTGACGCGGGCATCCGCGAGATCCTCGCCAACCTGCTCGGCGACATCGACCTGACGGCGCCCGCGGGGAGCCTGTCGGGCGGTGAGCGGCGCCGCACGGCCCTGGCCAAGCTGCTCATCGACGAGCACGACCTGATCATCCTGGACGAGCCCACCAACCACCTCGACATCGAGGCGATCGACTGGCTCGCCAGGCACCTGGCGGGCCGCAGGACCGCGCTGGTGGTCGTGACTCACGACCGGTGGTTCCTGGACGCGGTCTCCACCAGGACGTGGGAGGTCGTGGACGGCGCGGTCGAGCGCTACGAGGGCGGGTACGCCGCGTACGTGCTGGCCAAGGCCGAGCGCGCCCGGATCGCCGCCTCCGCGGAGGCCCGCCGCCAGAACCTGATGCGCAAGGAGATCGCCTGGCTCCGCCGGGGCCCGCCCGCGCGCACCTCCAAGCCGAAGTTCCGCATCGACGCCGCCCAGGCGCTGATCGCCGACGAGCCTCCCGCCAGGGAGAGCGTCGAGCTGGTCAAGTTCGCCGCCGCCCGGCTGGGCCGTACGGTCTACGACCTTGAGGACGTGACCCTGCACGCCGGAGGCCCCGGCCAGGGCCCGATGGTCCTCGACCACACGACCTGGCAGTTCGGTCCCGGCGACCGGATCGGCCTGATCGGCGTGAACGGGTCGGGCAAGTCGTCGCTGCTCCGCCTGCTCGCCGGCACCGTGCACCCCGACTCGGGCAGGCTCGTACGCGGCAAGACGGTCCGTCTGGCGCACCTGTCGCAGGAGCTGGGCGAGCTCGACCCCGAGCGCAGGGTGCTGGAGACCGTCGAGGAGGTCCGCAAGTTCATCCAGGTCGGCAAGAAGGAGTGGACCGCCTCCCAGCTGCTTGAGCGCCTCGGCTTCAAGGGTGACGCGCAGTGGAAGGTCGTCGGCGACCTGTCCGGTGGCGAGCGGCGCCGCCTGCAACTGCTCCGCCTCCTCATGGACGACCCCAACGTGCTGCTGCTCGACGAGCCGACCAACGACCTCGACATCGAGACGCTCAATGAGCTTGAGGACCTGCTCGACGGCTGGCCGGGCACGCTGATCCTGGTCAGCCACGACCGCTACTTCCTGGAGCGGGTCACCGACAGGACCGTCGCCCTGCTCGGCGACCACAAGCTGTCGATGCTTCCCGGCGGCGTGGACGAATACCTGGCCCGCCGGGCCTCGGGGGCGGCCCTGTCCGCGCGGGCGGCGTCCGGCGCGGTGTCGGGCACGGCGTCGGCGACCTCGTCCACCGGCGCGAAGGAGACGGCTCCCGGCCTGTCCGCGAAGGACGAGCGCGACCTCCGCAAGGAGCTCTCCAGGATGGAGCGCCAGCTCGACAAGCTGAGTGGCCGCGAGGCGAAGCTGCACGCGTCCATGGCCGACGCCGCCGCCGACTACGAGCGGCTCGCCTCGCTCGACGCGCAGCTGAAGGAGATCCTCGCGGAGAAGGAGTCGATCGAGGGCGAGTGGCTGGAGCTGGCCGACCGCCTGGGTGACTAGGCATGGCTGCCGCTCCGAGGAGACGGGGGCGGTCGGATCGCCCGATCGGTCGTTTCCGCGAGCCACCCGAGCTACATCCGGGTCCGCGCGTACGCCTGCAGTGCGTCGCGGACGAACGTCGCCCCCGCCTCGTCGTCGTACATGGTGGCGAAGCGGGGGTCGTCGACGAACATGTCCCCGATGCCGTTCACCATCTCGATCGAGCGCTCCTGGTCGCCCTCGGCGGTGGGGGTGCCCGGGATCTGACTCAGCCACCGGACGTGCCGGGCGGCCAGCGACTGAGCGTGTTCCGACGTCGGAGAAACCCCGGTCCTCACTGCGGCGACCCATGCGGCGACGAGGTCTTCTGCGGCCTGCTTCCAGGCCCGCTGCTGGTCAAGGGTCTTGCCGTGCCACCAGTCGTTGCTCACCTGGAAGGCGCGCTCGCCCCAGCGTGAGATCACCTCGTCCTTGTAGTGGTCGTTGAACCCCGCCAGCATGACGTCCATCTGCGGTTCCGCCCCCGCCAGCAGGGCTTCGAGCGTGTGACGCACAGACCGGATCTGCCGTTCGACGCGGTCTCGTTCCTCTTCCAGCGCGGCGATGTGGGCGCGGAGCCCGTCGCGCGTGTCCACCTCCTCGGCCAGGACCTCGGCGATGGCCGGCAAGCCCATGCCGAGCCGGCGCATGAGCAGGATCCGCTGTAGCCGGGCGACCGCGGTGGGGTTGTAGTAGCGGTACCCGTTCGTGCCGACCCGGGACGGGGCCAGGAGTCCGACGCGGTCGTAGTGCCGCAGGGTGCGGCTGGTGATGCCGGCCCTCGCCGCGAGTTCCTGGATCGTCCACTCCATCAGTTCCTCCCGAGGGGACCGTCGTCTTCGGGCGACGGGGGAATCGGGAGCGGGAGGGCCGCCCAGGCCCGAGCGTGTAGCGGAGGAGTCACGGTTCCAGTGTTACCCGTGGCGCAGCGTGGTTGCGATGATCTCCGAGGCGTCGGCGTGCAGGGCCTGCGCCGCCGTCTGCCCGGTCGCCGCCAGGTAGGTGTCGACCAGCCGGTTGCCCGCGGCGTACCCCGCGCCCATCGGCAGTCCCACCGGGGTGAGGCCGAAGCGCTCGGCGCTGGGGTCGCCGTGCACCCATGCGGTGAAGTTCTGCATGCCTGTCACGTCGAGCCCGGTGAGCACCTTGCCGAAGACCTCGTCGTCGTGCAGGTGTGGCACGCCGATGCGGGCGGGGCCGAGCTCGTCGCCGTAGAGCTGACGGGCGAAGGCGTCGGCCAGGCCCTCGCCGACGATGTGCTCGCCGACCGTGACGGTCATCGGGTCCCACACGACCCCGCCCGGGCTCCACCGCAGGTTGTGGTGCAGCTCGTGTACGGCGGTGGCCTCCAGCCGCTCCACGTTCTCGGGGAAGGGCCAGAACGTGATGGCGATGTGGCCCGAGATGCCGCCGAACCCGGTCAATCCTTTGCAGGGACCCATGAAGTGTTCGTCACCCGGATCGCCGAGGACGAACAGCACGGTGATGTCCGGGGTCTCCAGCCCCGGCGTCGCCTCCAGCAGTACGGCGAGAGCGTCGTCGAGCGCGCGTTCCATCCGCTCCCAGGCCCCGGCCGCCGCCAGGGTTTCAAGCGCGTCGAGGCAACGCTCCTCGTCGCGGTCGATGGGGAATCCGGACGTTTCGCGGTGTACGGCAACCAGGTCGACCTCGCCGGGGTTGTAGCGGTACATACCCTTGTTGGGCTCCAGCATCGAGTGCAGCAGGCCAACGCGGTCCGCGACCGGGGCCAGCAGAATCCGCCGCATGGCGGAGTAGGTGTCAAGAACAGTGATCGACATGGCCCCGATGCTAGAAGTTGACGCAGCGTCAAGGTCAAACCAGCGGCGCTCACCATGTGGAAGACCTCAGGTTTGGATCTTCACCGGAGGGCATGAACGATCAACGTACTCCGGTGTCGGTGGCGTCAAAAGGGACGAGCAGCGTGCGCAGCAGGTCCGCGAGGGCCTGCTGTTCGCGTTTTCCCAGGCTCGACAGGAGATCGCGCTCGCGGCGCAGCAGGTCGGCGAAGGCTCCGTCCACCCGCGTCCGCCCGGCGTCGGTCAGGGAGACCAGGACACCGCGCCGGTCCTCGGGGTCGGGGCGCCGCTTGACCAGCCCGGCCGCGGCCAGGCGGTCGATCCGGTTGGTCATCGTCCCCGAGGTCACCAGCGTCGCGCGGAGCAGGGCTCCCGGGCTCATCTCGTACGGCTCCCCGGCCCGGCGCAGGGCGGTGAGCACGTCGAACTCCCAGGTCTCCAGGTCGTGCTCCGCGAAGGAGGCCCGGCGGGCGCGGTCGAGGTGGCGGGCGAGCCGGGAGACCCGGCTGAGCACCTGGAGCGGCTCCACGTCGAGGTCGGGGCGCTCCTGGCGCCAGGCGGCGACCAGCAGGTCGACCTCGTCCTTGTCGAGGTCCTTCTCGGGATCCTGGCCGAGGTCTCGATCGAGGTGCTTGTCGGAGCCCCGGTCAAGGTTTCGGCCGGAGTCCGGGGCGGGATCCTGGCCGAGGTCCTTGTCAGGATCCCGGGCGAGGTTCCTGTCGGGGTCCTGGTCGGGATCCCCGGCGGCCGCGTCGGCCGCATCGGCCGCGACGGTCTCGTCCTTCGCGGCGGAGGGACGCCCGGAGCCGTGCTCCGAGTGGTGCTGGGTCATGGCGCGAGTCTATCTGTCTTGACATCGAGATATCTTGCCGGATATCACTTGTCTTGATGTCAAGAGATATGTGGGATCCCCGGATCTACGGTCGCTACGCCGACGAGCGCTCGCGACCGTTCTTCGATCTTGTTTCCAGGATAGCCGCGGAGCGCCCCGGTTACGTGGTCGACGCGGGCTGCGGCACCGGTGAGCTCACCGCCGAGCTCGCGAGGCGGTGGCCGGACGCCCGGGTCCACGGGTTCGACTCCTCGCCCGCCATGATCGAGAAAGCCCCCGCAGGCGGTTCGCTGAGCTTCTCCGTCGACGACGTCACGACGTGGCGCCCCGAGCGCCCGGTCGACGTGATCGTGTCCAACGCCGTCCTGCAGTGGGTGCCTGAGCACCGCGAGCTGCTGCCGCGCTGGGTGGAGGCCCTCGCCCCCGGCGGCCGGCTCGCCTTCCAGGTGCCCGGCAACTTCGACGCCCCCAGCCACACCCTGATCCGCGAGCTGTGCCGCACCACGTGGCGCGACCGGCTGGGCGACCTGGTCGGGCCCTCCCCGGTCGACGCCCCGGCCGCGTACCTCGGCCTGCTCGCCGGCCTCGGCTGCCGGGTGGACGCCTGGGAGACCACCTACCTGCACGTCCTGCCCGGTGACGACGCCGTGCTCACCTGGATCACCGGCACCGCCCTGCGCCCCATGCTCGACCGCCTGTATCCCGCCGAGGCCACCGCCTTCCTCGCCGACTGCGCCGCCGTACTCCGCGAGGCCTACCCGCCCGAGCCGTACGGCACGGTCTTCCCCTTCCGCCGGATCTTCGCGGTCGCCGGGAAATGACCGTTGGGATGCGATTCGCGAACGTACGCCCTTGATCCGTACCTGCATCCGAGGCCATGCCGCCGGTAGACCAGCGGTTCTCGGCGTAGGGAGGCGATCGTGCGAACTTCGTGGCGAACTTCTGGAGTTCCACTTCGAGAAGCCAGGCCCCCTCACGGTACGGGAGCACCATGAGGCACCCCGGTAGCCCGGACAGCGGTGGCGTCCTGGTTACGGCGATGGTTGGGGTTCCTGGACGGATGACAGGGCATCAATAAATACTGCGAAGACATGGTAGATATCTGGGCAAATCTGGGGATGACCTGTGGGAATAGAGATCGAGGACAAGTTCGACGTGCCGGTGGACTACCGGCTGCCGGACCTTACGGGCCTGCCGGGTTCGACCGGAGTGGTGGGGCCGAAAACCCACCAGCTGGTCGCCCTCTACTTCGACACGCCCGATCTGAGGCTCGCCGCGCGGGGGATCACCCTGCGCAGGCGCAGGGGCGGCACCGATCCGGGCTGGCACCTCAAACTTCCCAAGGCCAAGGGCGTCCGGCAGGAGATCACCCACCCGCTGACCCGGAGCGCCAAGATCGTCCCTGTCGAGCTGGCGGACCTGGTGCTCGCCTACACCCGGGGCGCCCCGCTCGCGCCCATCGCCGAGCTGGACACCCGCCGCTCCGTCACCACCCTGGTCAACGGCGCCGGGGTGGGGCTGGTCGAGATCGCCGACGACCGGGTCAAGGGCACCGTGCTCGGTGACGAACCCCACGTCGAGCGCTGGCGCGAGGTGGAGGCGGAGTTGCTCCAGGGTGAGGAGAAGCTCCTGAAGAAGGTCGGCAAGCGGCTGGGCAAGGCGGGTGCCGTCCCCGCCGACTCGGCGAGCAAGCTCGCGCGCCTGCTCGGCGGCGCCGGAGCGGTCTCGGAGCATCCGCGCGCCGAGACCGCTCCGGGGTCGGCGGGCGAGGTCGTCCTCGACTACCTCACCTCCCAGGTCGGCGTGCTGCTCGCCCAGGACCCCCGGGTCAGGAAGGCGGAGGAGGACGCCGTGCACCAGATGCGCGTCGCCGCCCGGCGGCTCCGCAGCGCGCTGAAGTCGTTCAAGGCGGTCGTCGAGGGGACCGACGACCTCAGGAAGGAGCTCAAGTGGCTCGGCGCGGTCCTCGGTGAGGCACGTGACCTGGAGGTCATCCGTGAGCGGTTCGCGCGCAGGCTCGACAGCCTGGACGACGCGCTGATCGTGGGCCCGGTGAGGGCGAGGCTCAGCTCCGACCTGCTGGACGACGAACACGAGGCCCTCGACCGGATCAGGGACCTCATGGGCGGGGAACGCTACTTCGCCCTGCTCGACGCCCTCGACGACCTGACCGGCACTCCGGTGCTCACCAAGGCCGCGAAGAAGCCCGCCGAGACCCTGGAGGTCGTCGCCGCCAAGAGCTGGCGCCGGGTCACCAGGATCTACGACACCGCCCAGGCCGTCGAGGACGAGTCCGAGCGCGAGATCGCGATGCACGACGTGCGCAAGGCGGCAAAGCAGGCCCGCTACACCGCCGAGGTGATCGGCATGAAGAAGCTGGCCAAGTGGGCGGAGGACGTCCAGGAGGTGCTGGGCAGTCACATGGACGGCGTCGTCGCGCAGGAGCGGCTCGCGGCCGAGGCCGGAAACGCCCGCCTCGTCGGGGAGGACACGTTCACCTACGGCGTGCTGACCGGCGTGGAGCGGGCCGCGGCCGCGCGCGCGTGGGAGGAGTTCCCCCGGATCTGGGAGGAGACGAGGGCCGCCGTCGCGAAAATCCTCTGACGGGACGGCCGGGTGGGGACGACCTCACCCGGCCGTCCCCACCCGGCGTCTCGGCCACGGTGAGCTCCGGCGGCACGAGGTCCCTCATGGAGGGACGGCCGACGCCTCCGGCGTGCCGTCAGACGTCGTAGGCGTCCACGGCCACGACGTCGCCGCCGGTGTGGTGCAGCACCATGAACGCGCCCTTGGCCAGCCGCGTGCCACCCGCCCGTTCGTCGAGTCCGGCGATCAACTCGGGCAGGACCTTGCCGTGGCTGCAGAGCGCGACGGGCCGGTTCGAGGCCATCGCCTCCGTGGCCAGGCACAGGGAGGCCCGGCAGTCGTAACCGTTCTCCGACAGGACGGATTCGAGCCGGATCGGCAGGCCGGCCCGCTCGGCGTACGGCTCCAGGGTCTGTACGCACCGCCTGCTGGGTGAGCTGACCAGCTCCGCGGGGCGGAAGGCGCCCAGCACGCTCGCCAGCACCTCGGACTGCCCGCGCCCGCGCCCGTCGAGCGGCCGGTCGTCGTCGTCGCCCTTCCAGTCCTGCCGGTTTCCCGCCAGGGCGTGCCGTACCAGCACGAGCGGGGTGGTCGCGAGGGGCGCCTGCGCCTCGCCGAGTGCGCGGAGCAGTCCGGCGTCCCACTCGTAGGTCAGGCGCCGTGCGGCCTCCTCCACCGGTAGCCAGGCCACGCCGTCGACCTCGCGGGTGTCGGTGCGACCGCCCTCGGAGACCATCCTGGCCAGCCAGTAGTCGACCCGCTTGGGCCGCCCGCCCTTGAAATAGTGGCTCGACGGCAGCGACCGGCCGAACTCCACGGTGAGGCCCGTCTCCTCGGCCACCTCCCGCAGCGCGCCGGCGACGGGGTGCTCACCGCGCTTCAGCTTCCCCTTGGGAAACGACCAGTCGTCGTACTTGGGCCGGTGGACGAGTGCGACCTCCGGCGCGTCGGGGGAGCCGCGCCAGATGACCGCCCCGGCCGCGTGGATCATGTCGTCCGGGTGGGGGCCGTGCTCAGTCATCGATCGCTCTCCACCTGCGGGTGCCGATCAGATAGGTCTGCAGGTCGTCGCCGGGGTGCCGGGTCCAGGTGCCGTCGGAGTTGAGCCACCAGGTCGCGGTGTCGTCCGACATGGCCCGGTCCAGCAGGTCGCTGAGATAGTTGCGCTGCTGCTGGCTGGAGACCTTGACCAGCGTCTCCACCCTGCGTTCGATGTTGCGGCGCATCATGTCACCGCTGCCGATCCAGATCTCCGGGCGCCGGCCGTGGCCGAACTCGTAGATCCGCGAGTGTTCGAGGAACCGGCCCAGGACGCTCCTCACCCTGATGTTCTCCGACAGCTCGGGGACACCGGGGCGGAGCGTGCAGACCCCGCGCACCCACAGGTCCACCGGTACGCCGGCCTGTGACGCCCGGTAGAGGGCGTCGATGATGGGCTCGTCCACCAGGGAGTTCGTCTTCATCCTGATCCTGGCCGGCCGTCCCGCCTCCTGGTGGGAGATCTCCCGCTCGATCCTGGCCAGCAGACCGCCGCGCATGGAGTGCGGGGCGACGAGCAGCCGCCGGTAGGCCGAGTGGTTGGAGTAGCCGGTGAGGTGGATGAACAGGTCCGTGACGTCCTCGCCGACCAGCCGGTCGGCGGTGAGCAGGCCGAGGTCCTCGTACAGCCTGGCGGTCTTGGGGTTGTAGTTCCCCGTGCCGATGTGGCAGTAGCTGCGCAGTTCGCCCGAGGGCTCCTGGCGCACGACCAGGGCGAGCTTGCAGTGGGTCTTCAGGCCCACGACGCCGTAGACCACGTGGCATCCGGCCCGCTCCAGCTTGCGCGCCCAGGTGATGTTGGCGTGCTCGTCGAACCTGGCCTTGATCTCCACCACCACGACGACCTGCTTGCCCGCTTCGGCGGCGTCGATCAGCGCGTCCACGATCGGCGAGTCGCCGCTGGTGCGGTAGAGCGTCTGCTTGATGGCGAGCACGGCAGGGTCGGCCGCGGCCTGCTCGATGAACCGCTGCACGCTCGTGGAGAACGAGTCGTACGGGTGGTGCAGCAGCACGTCCCGCTCGCGCAACACCGCGAAGATGTCGTCCTCGACGTGCACGACCTCCGCGGGCACGAACGGGCGGAAGCTCAGCTCGCCCCGGTCCAGGTCGGCGATCGCGTGCAGCCCGGTCAGGTCCAGCGGCCCCGGCAGCCGGTAGATCTCGTGCTCGGCGACCCCCAGCTCGTCCACCAGCAGGTCGAGCACCTCGGGCGTGATGGTGTCCTCGACCTCCAGCCGGACCGGGGGGCCGAAGCGGCGCTTGAGCAGCTCGCGCTCCAGCGCCTGCATGAGGTTCTCCGTGACGTCCTCGTCGACGTCGAGGTCCTCGTTGCGGGTCACCCGGAAGACGTGGTGCTCGACGATCTCCATGCCCTTGAACAGCTGTCCGAGGTGGGCGGCGATCACGTCCTCCAGCGGGACGAAGCGGTCCCTGGAGGCGGTGACGAAGCGGGGGAGCTGGCTGGGCACCTTCACCCTGGCGAAGACCGTGTTGCCCGTCGAGGGGTTGCGGACGGTGACGGCCAGGTTCAGGGACAGGCCCGAGATGTACGGAAAGGGATGGGCGGGGTCGACGGCGAGGGGCGTCAGCACCGGCCTGATCCGCTCCCTGAAGAGCTTGCGCATCTCGCTGCGCTCGTCGCGGCCCAGATCGTCCCAGCGCACGATCTCGATGCCCTCGGCGCCCAGCTGCGGGCAGATCCGCTCGTGGAAGCAGGCCGACTGCCGCTGCGCGAGGTCGTTGGCGATGGCCGCGATCCTCGCCAGCTCTTCACGCGGTTTCAGCCCGCTCTTCGTGCGGAGCAGCAGGCCGGTGGCCATCCGTCGTTTCAACCCGGCCACCCGCACGCGGAAGAACTCGTCGAGGTTGCTGGCGAAGATGGCGAGGAACCGAACCCGTTCGAGCAGGGGCAGTGACGGATCTTCCGCCAGCTCCAGGACTCGCTGGTTGAACTGGAGCCAGCTCTCCTCCCGGTTGAGGAAGCGTTCCTGGGGTAGAGAGAGCCCATCGGGGGCCGGGCGAACGAGTTCAGCGGACATATGACCAGAATGCCCGCTTTGGTTGAACGGAACGTTAACTTCGTCTCAACGAGCGCTGTTGCTTACTCACTTGGTTCAAGCTTTTCCCGCCCCGCATCGACGGAGCTCGCGTGCCTGCGGCCGTCGCCGGCGGCCCTGGCCTCCTTGAGCTGCGCCTTCTCCAGATCTCGCAGCTCCCGCTCGCGGGCCTTCTCCTGCTCCCTGAGCAGCCGCTGCTGCTCCCGATACTCCCGCTCGCGCACCTTCTCCAGCTCCCGCTGCTCGCGGAGCCGGATCTTCTCCAGGTCTTTGGCGAGCTTCTCGGCCTCGCGCCGCTCGCGCTCGCGGGCCTTCTCCTGCTCCTTGAGCTCGCGCTCGCGCAGCTTCTCCTGGTTCTTCAGCTCCCGCTCGCGGGCCTTCTCCAGCTCCCGGATCTCCTTTTCCGTCAGGGGCGGCGACTCTTCCGGGGGAGGCTCCGGCTCTTTCGGCTCCGGCTCTTTCGGCTCCGGCCCGGTGGCGCGCGGCCGGGGGCCGGACGGGTGGGGTTCGGACGGGCGCGGCTGGGGATGGGCGAGCCGGTGCTCCAGGCCGCGCGAGGCCGCGGTCAGCCGGGGGTTGGGATCCAGGCCGGTCAGACCGTTCCAGGCCAGGTTGACCAGGTGGGCGGCGACCTCCTCGCGCGCCGGTCTGCGCACGTCCAGCCACCACTGGCCGGTCAGCGCCACCATGCCGACCAGCATCTGGGCGTACATGGGAGCCAGTTGGGGGTCGTAGCCTCGCTCGACGAACTCGTCGACCATGACGTCCTCGACCTGGCTGGCGATGTCGTTGATCAGGCTGGCGAACGTGCCGGTCCCCGAGGCGGCGTGCGAGTCACGGACGAGGATGCGGAAACCCTCGCTGTTCTCCTCCACGTAGGCCAGCAGGGCGAGAGCCGCCCTCTCCAGCTTGATCAGCGAGTGCGAGGCGGACAGCGCCTCGGTCACCAGGCTCAGTAACTTCTGCATCTCCCGGTCGATGACGACCGCGTACACGCCCTCCTTACCGCCGAAGTGCTCGTAGACCACCGGTTTGGAGACGTTCGCGGTCGCCGCGATCTCCTCGACCGATGTGCCGTCGAACCCTTTCTCCGCGAACAGGGTCCTGCTGATCTGGATCAGCTGTTCCCGGCGTTCCTTACCTGACATGCGCCGTCGGGGTTCGCTCACGTCTCTAATAATGGCGTTCCCCCGCTCCCGGACGGGACCCGAACCCCGGGTCAGGCGGCGATGCGCTTGGCGGCGAGGCGCTCGGGCGTCGGCCAGCGCACGTCGTAGGCCCATCCGGCCTTCTCGAACCAGCGGATGACGCCCGCGCTGAGGTCGATCTGCCCCTTCAACACGCCGTGCCGGGCGCAGGTCGGGTCGGAGTGGTGCAGGTTGTGCCAGGACTCGCCGAAGGAGGGGATGGCGAGCCACCACACGTTGCGCGACTTGTCACGCGACTCGAAGGCCTCCTCGCCGAAGACGTGGCAGATGGAGTTGATCGACCAGGTCACGTGGTGCAGCAGGCCGATCCTGACCAGCGTGCCCCAGAAGAAGCCGGTCGCCATGCCCCACCACGACCAGGTCAGCAGGCCGCCCAGCAGGGCGGGCATCACCATCGTGGTGATCGCCAGCACGGGGAAGAGCTTGTGCAGCTTGATGATGTCCGGGTCCTTGACCAGGTCGGGCGCGTACTTCTCGCGGTTGGCCCTGTCGGCCTCGAACAGCCAGCCCATGTGTGCCCAGAGCAGACCCTTGGCCACGGCCACGAAGCCCGTGCCGAAGCGCCACGGCGAGTGCGGGTCGCCCTCCTTGTCGGAGAACTTGTGGTGCTTGCGGTGGGTGGCCACCCAGTCGAGCACCGACATCTCCATGGAGAGGCTGCCGGCGATGCCCAACGCGATCTTCAGCGGGCGCTTGGCCTTGAACGAACCGTGCGTGAAGTGGCGGTGCAGGCCGACGGTGACGCCCAGTCCGGTGACCACGTAGAAGACGCTCGCGATGATGACGTCGGACCAGCCGAGCCCCCACCCCCAGGCGAACGGGATGGCCACGACCAGCGCGATCAGCGGGGCGCCGACCACCACCCCGAAGGTGATGATCTCGGGCAGGGTCTTCCGCTCGGGGTCGATGTCAGGTTTTGGGCCCTGAGCAGGGCGCTCTTCGATGAGGGTCATGCGCTACCTCGCGGTGGCTCGGAAAAGGCAAGGACTCATGTCCGGCTACGCAACCGTAACCTACGCAATCGTAAGTTAGGAACACCTAAGCGCCTAATGTCAGGAACATGACTCTCTGGGATTCACTCCGTAGCGGGTCCATCACTTGTTCTACCCTCGGCTGACCTGCTAAACGAGGATGCCGCGTGCGCCCGCCCGTGAAGCCGGTGACGCCCGGGGGGTTCGTGTCCCCTGAGGCGTCCGGGATGCCCGGGGGGATCGGGCGACCGAGCGCGTGCCCGGTTGTGCGGGCCGCGGGGGCGGGTCGCGGAAGCGGGTGCCAAAACGGGGCGCGTTCGGCGGTGCGGGCTCTGTATCGTAGGGGTGCCGGGCGTACGGGTTCCGTCCCGATCGCCCGACCGGTCCGGCATTGGGTAATTGGCAGCCCGCAAGGTTTTGGTCCTTGTTGTCCAGGTTCGAGTCCTGGTGCCGGAGCAATCCATTTCTGTCTGTTTTATTCCTCGGCTGGTCGGCTGACTGGCTTCCCGGGGGGGAATGTATCCTCACGGTGTCGAGCAGGTGAGGACGCCGCCCCCCGGGGTAGCCGTCCGTCACCACGCTTCGCCATGTCTCAGTCGCGACGCCGAGGGAGCCTCGTCCGTGAGTGTGCCGCGCCCGGCAGCCGTCATCGTCCTCGCCGCAGGCGAGGGCACCCGGATGAAGTCGAGAACACCGAAGATCCTCCATGAGCTGTGCGGCCGCGCCCTGGTCGACCATGTGCTCGCCGCCGCCAGGGACCTCGAACCCGAGCGGCTCGTCGTCGTCATCGGCCACGAGAGGGAGCGGGTCCAGGCGCACCTGACCGGGGCCGATCCCGAGGCGCGGACCGTCGTCCAGACCGAGCAGAAGGGCACCGGCCACGCCGTCAGGACCGCACTGGAGGCGACCGGCACCATCGACGGCACCGTCCTGGTGACGTACGGCGACACGCCGCTGCTGCGCGCCGAGACCCTCGCCGCCCTGCTCGAACGGCACGGGGAGGACGGCAACGCCGTCACCGTGCTGACGGCCGAGGTCCCCGATCCGCGCGGCTACGGCCGGATCGTCCGCGACGCCTCGGGAGCGGTCCTGGAGATCGTCGAGGAGAAGGACGCGAACCCCGCGCAGCGGGCGATCAAGGAGATGAACTCCGGCGTCTACGCCTTCGACGGCCTCCTGCTCGCCGACGCGGTCAAGCGGGTGTCCACCTCCAACGCCCAGGGCGAGGAGTACCTCACCGACGTCCTCGCGATCCTGCGGGAGGACGGCCACAGGGTCGGCGCGCACATCGCGGCCGACTACGTGGAGGTGGAGGGCGTCAACGACCGCGTGCAGCTGGCGTTCGCCCGAAAGGTGCTCAACGCGCGCCTGCTGGAGGCCCACATGCGGGCCGGGGTGACCGTGATCGACCCGGCCACCACATGGGTCGACGCCGACGTCATCCTCGAAGCGGACGTGGTGATCCATCCCGGGACCCAGCTGCACGGCTGCACGACGGTCGCCGGGGGCGCGGAGATCGGCCCCGCCAGCACCCTGACCGACACGATCGTCGGAGAGGGCGCGCTGGTGCGCAACGCCGTCTGCGTCGACGCCGTGATCGGCCCCGAGGCCCTGGTCGGGCCGTACGCCTACCTGCGCCCCGGCACGGTCCTGGCTCGAAAGGCGAAGGCGGGGACGTACGTTGAGATGAAGAACGCGCAGGTCGGTGAGGGTGCCAAGGTGCCACACCTGAGCTACGTGGGCGACGCCACGATCGGTGCGGGCGCCAACATCGGTGCTTCGGCGATCTTCGTCAACTACGACGGGGTCAACAAGCACCACACGACGGTGGGAGAGAACGCCTTCGTCGGGTGCGACACCATGCTCGTCGCGCCGGTCACGATCGGCGACGGCGCGTACACGGCCGCGGGCTCGGTCATCGACGGAGACGTCCCCCCGGGAGCGATCGGGGTGGCGCGCGCGCGGCAGCGCAACATCGAAGGGTGGGTCGCGCGCAGGCGCGCGGGCACCAGATCGGCCGAGGCGGCGCTACGGGCCGCCGAGGCCGGGGAACAGCAGGGGAGCCAGACGTGAGTGAGCGAAGCGAGCGGCCCGGTGGGCGGCCCGGTGGGCAGTCCGGTGGGCACGGCGGCGTCGCGCGGGCATCGGCGGGCTCTCAGTCGAGGGGGACGGCATGAGCGGCATCAAGAAGACCGGTGAGAAGAACCTGATGTTCTTCTCCGGACGCGCGCACCCGGAGCTGGCGGACGCGGTGGCGAGCCACCTCGGGGTCGACGCGGCGCCGACCACGCTGCGCGACTTCGCCAACGGGGAGATCTACGCCCGCTACCAGGAGTCGGTCCGCGGCTGCGACGCGTTCGTCATGCAGAGCCACACCTGGCCGATCAACCAGTGGATCATGGAACAGCTGATCATGGTGGACGCACTCAAGCGCGCCTCCGCCAAACGGATCACCGTGATCATGCCGTTCTACGGCTACGCCCGCCAGGACAAGAAGGGCCGGGGCCGCGAGCCCATCACCGCCCGCCTCATGGCCGACATGTTCAAGACGGCCGGGGCCGACCGGCTGATGTCGATCGACCTGCACACCTCCCAGATCCAAGGTTTCTTCGACGGCCCGGTGGACCACCTGTTCGCGATGCCCGTCCTGGTCAACTACCTCAAGGACAAGCTCGACCTCGCCACCACCACGGTCGTCTCGCCCGACACCGGCCGGGTGCGGCTCTCGGAGCGCTGGGCCGACACGCTGGGCACCCCGCTCGCCTTCATCCACAAGCGCCGCGACCTCGACGTGGCCAACCAGGTGAAGGTGAACGAGGTCGTCGGCCGGGTGCGGGGCCGGACCTGTGTGCTGATCGACGACATGATCGACACCGCGGGGACGATCTGCAAGGCGGCCGACGCGCTGTACGAGCAGGGCGCGACCAACGTGGTCGTGGCCGCCACCCACGCGGTGTTCTCCGACCCCGCGGTCGACCGGCTGAAGAACTCCGGAATCTCCGAGGTCATCGTCACCGACACGGTGCCGCTGCCCGAGGAGAAGAGGTTCGACAAGCTCACCGTGCTGTCGATCGCCCCCCTGATCGCCCGCGCCATCAACGAGGTCTTCAGCGACGGCTCGGTGACGAGCCTCTTCGAGGGCGACAGCTGACACCCCGTCCCGTCCCCCGGGAAACCGCCGTGCGCGCGTTCCCGGGGACGGTCCTCCTTCCCGTTCCCGGAGCGCGGTGAGGCCCTTTCCGGAGGCATCCGAGGGCGTTCGGGACCGCGACGCGTTTGGCGTCACCGTTGACACGGTAGGGTTGTGGGATTGCGTGCGCTCGTAACGCCTTCCGCTAGGGCGGGTGAGGGGGAGCGCACCTTTCCGATTCCCGAGATCCCTAGGAGATCAGCCATGTCCGAAGTGGTCATCACCACCGAACTCCGTGACAAGTTCGGCAAGGGCGCAGCCCGCAAGATCCGTCGCGAGGACAAGGTCCCCGTCGTCCTCTACGGGCACGGCACCGAGCCCCAGCACCTGTCCCTGCCGGGTCACGAGCTGCTGCTCGCCCTGCGTACGCCGAACGTGCTGATCCGCCTTGAGGGCGCCGTGGCCGAGCTGGCCCTGCCCAAGGGGGTCCAGCGCGACCCGATCAAGGGCTTCCTGGAGCACGTCGACCTCATCCTCGTCCGTCGCGGCGAGAAGGTCACCGTCGACATCCCCGTCACCGTGGTGGGCGACGTCGCCGACGGCATCCTCGACCAGCAGCTCGTCTCCGTCTCCGTCGAGACCGAGGCCACCCACATCCCCGAGGGCGTCGAGGTCGACGTCGAGGGCCTGGAGGTCGGCACCCAGATCACCGCCGCCGACCTGAAGCTGCCCAAGGGCACGACCCTCGCCGCAGACCCCGAGGCGCTCGTCCTCATCGTCGCCCCGACCCCGGTCGCCGAGCCGGCGGGCGAGGCCGCCGAGACGGCCGAGGCCGCTCCGGCCGCCGAGGGCGAGAGCTCCGGGAGCGCCGAGTAGTTTTCTCTGCTAGATCTGTCAGGGCGGCCCGGGACCGGGCCGCCCTGACGCGCGTGTGAAGGGATGTCGATCGTGGACCGCTGGTTGGTCGTGGGCCTGGGAAACCCCGGGCCGGAGTACGCCGGGAACCGGCACAACGCGGGGTTCATGGTCCTGGACGAGCTCGCCGCGCGAGCCGGGGGACGGTTCAAGGCGCACAGGTCGCGGGCGGAGGTCCTGGAGGGCCGCCTGGCGGGTGTCCCCGCCGTGCTGGCCAAGCCGCTGTCCTTCATGAACCTCTCCGGCGGGCCGGTCAAGGCCCTGGCCGACTTCTACAAGGTCGACCCGGCCAGGGTGGTCGTGGTCCACGACGAGCTGGACATCCCCTACGGCGCGCTGAGGGCGAAGCTGGGCGGCGGCGACAACGGCCACAACGGGCTGAAGTCGATCACCAAGTCGCTGGCGACCAAGGACTACCTGCGGGTGAGGTTCGGCATCGGCCGCCCACCAGGGCGGATGGACGCCGCGGCCTACGTCCTGCGCGACTTCGCCACCGCCGAACGCAAGGATCTCGCCTTCCTCGTCGACCGCGCCTCCGACGTGGTGGAGTCGCTGATCAAGGTCGGCCTGGAGCCGACCCAGAACGCCTTCCACGCCGGCGACCTGAACATCTCCGGCCCGCCCAGATAGCCGGCTCTCGGACGGTTGACCCCCAGACGGTTGGCCCGCCCGGACGCTCGGAGCACTCGGACGGTCGGCCGGCCCGGAGAGCCGGTCCGTCCGGGGAGCCGGTCCGTCCGGACGGGCGGCCCGCCAGGGAGGCCCGGGTGTTCGCGCCGTGCTCCCCGTGGCCGATGTCAGCGGCGGTCGAACGCCATCAGATTCTGCAGCAGCTCGGCCTGCTCGATCGCGTCGTCAAGCGCGTTGTGGGTGTGCGGACGCCGGGACCGCAGGTGCTCGGGCATCTGCCGCTTGGTCGCCCAGCCGATCGGTACGCCTGCCTTGGCCGCGTACAGCGTCTTGAGGTCGATGCACCGCGAATGCCCGAACGGCGAGGCGCCGGTGAAGCGCATGAAATACCAGTAAATCCACATCCAGTCGTAGGAGAGCGGATAGGCCGCCAGCACCGGCGAGCTGTTCCCGCACACCTCGCGGATCCACGCGGCGGCCCCCCGCATCGCCTCGGCCGGGTCGCGGCCCTCGCGGATCAGCGTCTCCCGGTCGAGCCCGCTCACGGCGAGCGCCTCGGGCACATGGTCGTCGCTGATCGGCCGCAGCTCCGCGTAGAGCGTGAGGGTCTGCGGATCCACCGGCTCGAAGACCTTTCCGGTCATCCGCCCGGCCACGGTCATACCCATGCTGATCATTGAATACGGCCCCGGAATGGGACCATCAGCCTCGACATCCACAGAGATATACGTTTCGGTCTTCAACCTTCTGGTCTCTCCCGCCACCGCTAGCATTCCATGACTGTCTGTCCGTGAACGGTTACGCAGGGGGAGCGCGTGCGCGACGTGACCGCATTCCAGGCCGCACAGGAGAGCGGGTCGGGAGCCGTCCAGGCCGCGCGGGAAGCCGACGGGAAGGCCGTGCCGGTCGTGCGGGAAGGCGAGGCGAAAGCCGTCCCGGACATGCAGGAAGGCGGGTCCGGAGCCGTGCGAGAGGCCGGGGCCGCCCCGGTCGTGCGGGAGGCCGGGTCCGGGGCCGTGCGGGAGGCCGGGTCCGGGGCCGTGCGGGAGGCCGGGTCCGGGGCCGTGCGGGAGGCCGGGGCGGTTCCGGTCGCGCGGCGGCGCACACCGGGCTGGGTGCGGAAGCACCGCGCGACGGCCGTCGCCGCCGACACCGTCTGCGCCGCCCTGGCCGGAGCCCTCGCGCTGTTCGTTCGATTCGGCGAGGTTACCGCCTACGTCTTCCCGTACGTCGTGCTGAGTGCGGCCCTGCCCGTCGTCTGGGTCTGCGTGGTCGCGCTGAACCGCGCCTACGAGCCCCGGCTCATCGGCCTGGGTTCGGAGGAGTTCCAGCGGATCCTGCAGTGCGGCTTCATGCTCACCGCCGCCCTCGCAGTCTGCGCCTACCTCACCAAGATCGAGGTGGCCCGGGGTTACGTGGTGCTGGCGCTCCCGCTGACGACGCTGCTCACCCTCCTCGCCAGGTACGCCCTGCGCCGTTCCCTGCACCGCAGGCGGGCGCGGGGCGGGTGCATGCGGCGGGTCGTGGCGGTGGGTCACCGGGCGGCGATCACCGAGCTGGTCCGCAGGTTCCGCCGGGAGCGCTACCACGGCATGGAGGTCGTGGCGGCGTGCATCCCGCGCGGCGGGATGGGCGACGTGGAGGGCGTGCCCGTCCTGGGCGACCTCTCCGAGGTCGCGCTCGCGGTCGGGCGGGTCTCGGCCGACACCGTGGCCGTGCTCGCCTGCCCGGAGATGGACGGGGTGGCGCTGCGGCGGCTGGCCTGGCGGCTGGAGAAGACCGACACGGACCTGATCGTCGCCCCCGCCCTCATGGAGGTGGCCGGGCCGCGGATCACCATCCGCCCGGCGGCGGGACTGCCGTTGCTGCACGTGGACCACCCCGAGATCTCCGGCCTGCGTCAGGTGCTCAAGAACCTGTTCGACCGGGTGGGGGCCGGGCTGCTGCTGACGGCGCTGCTGCCCCTGCTGGCGGGGGTGGCGATGGCCGTACGGGCCTCGGGGCCGGGACCGGTGTTCTTCCGGCAGACGAGGGTGGGGCGCGACGGTGCCGAGTTCACGATCTACAAGTTCCGGACGATGCGCGCCGACGCCGAGCGCAGGAAGATCGCCCTGTCCAGCGACGGCCCCGGCCCACTTTTCAAGATCCGTAATGATCCGAGGGTGACGCCGCTGGGCGCCCGGCTGCGCCGCCACTCACTGGACGAACTGCCTCAATTGATTAACGTGGTTCTGGGGCATATGTCGCTGGTCGGCCCCCGGCCGCCACTGCCCGAGGAGGTCACAAGGTACGGTGACGACGTCCGCCGTCGATTACTGGTCAAGCCGGGCATGACCGGCCTCTGGCAGGTGAGTGGCCGTTCTGACCTCTCTTGGGAGGAATCCGTACGATTGGACCTGCGTTACGTGGAGAGCTGGTCCCTCATGCTGGACCTGCAGATCCTGTGGAAGACTTGGTCGGCTGTCGCGCGAGGAGCTGGAGCATACTGATGACCGTTCGCGACGATCACGAGCTCGCCGCCGAGCTGGCGACAACGGCCGGCGAGAAGCTGGCGGCGCTGCGCGCGGAGCGCGGCTTCGGCGACCCGTCCGAGCTTCGCAAGGAAGGCGACGCCTCCTCCCACGTGTTTCTCATGGAGGCCCTGTCACGGTTGCGTCCGGGTGACAGTGTGCTGTCCGAGGAGGCGACCAGCGAGGAGCGTCTCGACTCGCGCAGGCTGCGCGCCGAGCGGGTCTGGATCATCGATCCGCTGGACGGCACCCGTGAGTTCGCCGAGGAGGGCCGCTCTGACTGGGCGGTCCACGTGGCGCTCTGGGAGCGCGGCACACTGACGGCCGGAGCCGTCGCGCTGCCCGCCCAGGGCCGTACGCTCTCCACCCTCGAACCCCCCGTGCCGCCCACCCCCGACGCGGGCGCGAGGCCCAGGATCGCGGTCAGCAGGACCCGCCCGCCGGAGTTCGTCCAGAACCTGGCCCGCCTCGCCGGCGCCGACCTGGTGCCGATCGGTTCGGCGGGTGCCAAGATCTCCGCCGTGCTCACCGGCGAGGTCGAGGCCTACGTGCACGCCGGCGGCCAGTACGAGTGGGACTCCGCCGCGCCCGTCGCGGTGGCCCTCGCCTCCGGGGTCCACGCGAGCCGTATCGACGGCTCGCCGCTGGTCTACAACCGGCCCGACCCCTCACTGCCGGATATCCTTGTTTCCCTACCGGGACTGGCGTCAACGTTGCTCGCTGGAATCCGGGATCTGCACCGCTAATCCCCGCTAGGAGAGTCTGATGCTTCAGCGCGACTACACCACGTCGCAGCTCGATGTCCTCGAGGCAGAGGCTATTCACATCATGCGTGAGGTCGCGGCGGAGTTCGAGCGCCCCTGTCTGCTCTTCTCCGGGGGCAAGGACTCCATCGTCATGCTCCGCATCGCGGAGAAGGCGTTCTGGCCCGCGCCGATTCCCTTCCCTCTGATGCACGTCGACACCGGGCACAACTTCACCGAGGTCATCGAGTTCCGCGACCGCCGCGCCGCCGAGCTGGGCGCACGCCTCGTCGTCGCCAGCGTCCAGGACTCCATCGACGCCGGACGCGTCGTCGAGGAGACCGGCCGCAGAGCCTCACGCAACCGGCTCCAGACCACGACGCTGCTGGACGCGATCGAGGAGAACGAGTACGACGCGGTGTTCGGCGGCGCCCGCCGCGACGAGGAGAAGGCCCGTGCCAAGGAGCGCGTGTTCTCCTTCCGCGACGACTTCGGCCAGTGGGACCCCAAGAACCAGCGTCCCGAGCTGTGGAACCTCTACAACGCGAGGATCCGCAAGGGCGAGCACATCCGCGTGTTCCCGCTGTCCAACTGGACCGAGCTCGACATCTGGGACTACATCCGGCGCGAGGGGATCGAGATTCCCTCGATCTACTTCGCCCACACCCGCAAGGTGTTCGAACGCGACGGCATGCTGCTCGCCGACAGCGAGTTCATCACCCGCGACGAGGACGAGTCGCTCCTGGAGATGACGGTCCGCTACCGGACGGTCGGTGACGTGACCTGCACCGGCGCCGTCCAGTCGAGTGCCGCGACGGTCGAGGAGATCATCGAGGAGATCGCGGTGACCCGGATCACCGAGCGCGGTGCCACCCGCGCCGACGACCGTGCCTCCGAGGCGTCCATGGAGGACCGCAAGAAGGAGGGCTACTTCTAGTGAGAGTCCGAATCTTCGACGCCCCGTGTGACCCGGTCCACCCGGCCCACCGCGAGTCCCTTCCCGCGCGGTCCGGCCGCGCACGCCGTACGACCTCTGGAGAGCAGCGCTAATGGACATTCTTCGCTTCGCCACGGCGGGAAGTGTCGACGACGGAAAGTCGACCCTCATCGGGCGGCTGCTCTTCGACTCCAAGGCGATCTTCGAGGACCAGCTGGAGGCCGTCGAGCGCACCTCCCGTGACCGCGGCACCGAGTACACCGACCTGTCGCTCCTCACCGACGGCCTGCGGGCCGAGCGGGAGCAGGGCATCACGATCGACGTCGCCTACCGCTACTTCGCCACTCCCAAGCGCAAGTTCATCATCGCCGACACCCCCGGGCACATTCAGTACACCCGGAACATGGTCACCGGAGCGTCCACCGCGGACCTCGCGATCGTCCTGATCGACGCCCGTAAGGGCGTGCTTGAGCAGTCGCGGCGGCACGCCTTCCTCACCACCCTGCTGCGGGTGCCGCACCTGGTCCTCGCCGTCAACAAGATGGACCTGGTCGACTACTCCCAGGAGCGGTTCGAGGAGATCCGTGAGGAGTTCACCGCGTTCGCCTCCAAGCTGAACGCGCCGGACCTCACGTTCATCCCGATCTCGGCGCTGCACGGCGACAACGTGGTGTCCCGTTCGGAGAACACGCCCTGGTACAACGGGTCCTCCCTGCTCCACCACCTGGAGCACGTGCACATCGCCTCCGACCGCAACCTGGTCGACGTGCGCTTCCCCGTGCAGTACGTCATCCGCCCGCAGCGGGCCACCGACCCCTCACTCCACGACTACCGCGGCTACGCGGGCCAGGTCGCCGGAGGGGTGCTGAAGCCGGGTGACGAGGTCATGCACCTGCCCTCGGGGCTGGCCACGCGCATCGCGTCGATCGACACCTTCGACGGGCCGCTCGACGAGGCGTTCCCGCCGATGTCGGTCACCCTGCGGCTGGAGGACGACATCGACATCTCGCGCGGTGACATGATCTGCCGTCCGAACAACCAGCCGCACGTCTCCCAGGAGCTGGAGGCGATGATCTGCTGGATGGCCGACACGGCCAAGCTGGCACCGCGCGCCAAGCTGACCATCAAGCACACCACCCGCACGGCCCGTGCCCTGGTCAAGGACCTGCACTACCGGCTGGACGTCAACACCCTGCACCGGGACGAGACGGCCCAGTCGCTCGGCCTCAACGAGATCGGCCGGGTCTCGCTCCGCGTCACCCGGCCGCTGTTCGTGGACGACTACGCCCGCAACCGCCTCACCGGCGGTTTCATCCTCGTGGACGAGTCCACCAACAACACCGTCGGCGCCGGGATGATCGTCGACGCCAAGTAGGACACCCCGCCGCCCGCGGCCCGCCCCGTGGACCCCTCCCGCACGTGAAGGGAGGGGCCGTGGCGCGGGGCCGCGGGCGGTTCGCCGTTCCAGGGGCCGGTCGTGGATCCGCCCGGCGTCGGATCGCGAGGTCGCGACCCCTTCCCTGTTCGATCTCCCTGTCCGGTCGCGACGTCGTGGCCACTCCCCGTTCGGTGGAGGAGATTCAGGGGACGGGCGGCGTCACACCCGTTGGGTAGATCCTTTGTCCGTTCTCCGACCCCTCTGTTACGCTCCGCGCTAGCCTCGACACGTTCCGTATCCGTCGGGTAAGGATTCGTGCCTGTGTCTGATAGTCCGTCACCTGCTCGGGTGGTATTCCTGGGCGGCCTCGGCCGTAGCGGGACCACACTGCTGGAGCGCCTGCTGGGGGAGATCCCCGGCATCGTCCCGCTCGGCGAGGTCGTCCACCTCTGGGCGAGGAGCGCGCTCGCGGACGAGGCCTGCGGGTGCGGCGAGCCCTTCGGATCGTGCCCCTTCTGGGAGAAGGTCGGCGAGCGCGCGTTCGGCGGCTGGTCAGAGGGCCTCGCCCACCGGATGATCGCGCTCAGGTCCCGCGTCGACCGCACCCGGCGCATCCCCACGCTGGCGAGGCTCCTCGCCGAGGAGCAGACGGGCACCGGCCGATGGCCGACGCCCGGCACCGCGGAGCTGGACGAGTACGTCGCGATCCACCGTGACCTGTACGACGCGGCGGGCGAGGTCGCCGACTGCCCGGTCGTGATCGACTCCAGCAAGCACGCCTCGCTCGCCTTCTGCCTCGCGGCGGCCGGTGTCGACGTCCAGGTCGTCCACATGGTCCGCGACCCCCGAGCGGTCGCCCACTCCTGGCGAAGGAGGGTCGCCCGTCCGGAGGACGGGCGCCCGATGACCCACTGGTCGCCCTCCCGCACCTCGCTGCACTGGCTGAGCGAGAACCTCGGCCTCGAACTCCTCGCCCGCAGGGGCGTCCCGGTCACCCGGGTCCGCTACGAGGACCTGCTCGACACCCCCGCCGACACGCTCAGGCGGGTGGTCGCCAGGATCGGGCTCCCCTGCCGTCTCGACTTCCTCTCGGGCAGGTGGGCGGAGCTCTCGACGGCGCACACGGCCTCGGGCAACCCGGTGCGCTTCGCGGTCGGCCGCACGGAGCTGACCAGGGACGACGGCTGGCGTGACGTCGCGTCGTCCCGGCAGTCGCGCCTGGTCACCGCGCTGACCTGGCCCCTCATGATCAAATATGGCTATTACGGGAGAATCGCGTGAACGCATCGGTGGGTGTCGTCATCCCCACCCGGGGACACCGGCCCGACCAGCTGCGCGCGGCCACGCTCGCCGTGCTCGGCCAGGACCATCCCGGCCCCGTCGAGGTCGTCGTCGTCGTGGACGGTGGCGATCCCGCCTGGGTCGCCGACCAGGTGGCCGACCTCCTCGCCAGCCGGGCGGTGACACCCGGCCGGCACGGGCCGTCCTCGCGCGGCGTGCGGGTGATGGCCAACCGGCTCACCCCCGGCCTGCCCGGCGCCCGCAACACCGGCATCGCGGCGCTCGGCACCGACCTGGTCGCCTTCTGCGACGACGACGACCAGTGGCTGCCCGGAAAGATCGAGGCCCAGGTCGCCGCGCTGGAGGCGGAGCCGAAGGCGCGTTTCTCCAGCTGTGCCATCGAGGTCGAGTACGGATCGCGCCGCATCGCCCGGCTGGCCGGGACCAGTCGCGTCACCTACCGCCACCTGGTGCGCTCGCGGATGGTGATGGTGCACTCCTCGACATTCCTGTTCCGGCGCGGCGGCCTCTGGGCGGACGAGAGCGCCCCCAGGGGACAGAACGAGGACTGGGACCTGGCGCTGCGCGCCGCGGCCCAGCACCCCATCGTGCACGTCGACCGGCCCCTGGTCCGGGTGCGCTGGGGTGGTTCCTCGTACGTGGCCCGCTGGGCCGACCGGATCGCCGGGCTGCAGTGGATGCTCGCCCGGCACCCTGATCTGGCCGTGGATCCGCGCGGCGCGGCGCGGGTCTACGGTCAGCTCGCCTTCCACCACGCGGCCCTCGGCCAGCGCAGGGAGGCGGGCCGCTGGGCCTGGCGGGCCTTCACCGCCCGCCACGGCGAGCCCCGGGCGCCCATCGCGCTCGCGGTGGCGACGGGCCTGATCCCCGCGCGGACCCTGCTCAGCGTCCTGCACCACCGGGGACACGGCATCTGATGGCGCCCATCACCCGGCATCCGCGGGTCGCCCTCCGCCACGGAGCCCTGATCGTTCCACCCGCGACGAGCCAGGCCGCCGAGCGCCGCGACTCACCGTTCGCCCCGTTCCTGACGGTGAAGACCGTCGAGCGCCCGACGGTGTCTCCCTCCCCGCTCCGCACCGACCACCGGTCCGCGACCACCGGTCACGACTCGGCGCCCGGCCTGCCCGCCGTCGCAGGGCAGGCCGGGACGCCGGTCACCGGGCGGGAGGCTTCCCCGGCCGTCTCCCGCCGGAGGCCCCGACCGGACAAGGCCACCCGCAGGCGTCTGCGCAGGCGCGTGCGCGTGGCGGGGGTCGCGATCGACCCGATGACCGAGGGCGAGGTGGTCGAGCACGTGATCGCGGCTCTGAAACGCGGAGAGGGCGGCCACCTCGTCACCCCGAACGTCGACATCAGCCGGACCGTCGCCCGTGATCCCCGGGCCCGCCGACTCGTCGAGCGCGCCGATCTCGCGGTGGCGGACGGCATGCCGCTGGTGTGGGCGGCGAGACTGCTCGGCACTCCTCTTCCCGGGCGGGTCACCGGCGCCGACCTGATCTGGTCCCTGTCGGAGGCCGCCGCCTTCTACCGCCACCCCGTGTATCTCCTGGGCGGTCCCCGGGGCACGGCCGCGCAGGCGGCCCGCGAGCTGGTGGGCCGCCATCCGGAGCTGGTGATAGCCGGGGTCGGCGCCCCGCCCTACGGGTTCGAGGACGATCCGGAGAGCTACGCCCGGGTGCGCGACGACGTGATCGCCGCCGCACCCCGGCTGGTCTTCGTCGGGCTCGGCTTCCCCCGACAGGAGCGCCTCATCGCCTCGCTCCGCCGTGACCTGCCGGGCACCTGGTTCGTCGGCTGCGGCTCGGCGATCGCCTTCACCGCGGGCACCGTGCGGCGGGCACCGGCGTGGATGCGCCGCGTCGGCCTGGAGTGGGTCTTCCGGCTGACGCGGGAGCCGGGCAGGCTCGCCCGCCGCTATCTGGTCGACGACCTGCCGTACGCGCTTCGGCTTCTCACGGTCTCCCTCGTACGCGGCCTCTTCTCCTGAAGCCGTCTTCCCTCGAAGCCGTGGGGCCGCGGTGTTTCCCGCGCGGACCTCAGTGTTCCGCCGAGACCAGTCTCCTGACCCGGAGGGCCTCCTTCGGGCTCAGCCGGGCGTCGGCCTCGGCGAGTGCGCGGCGCGAGTCCATCGGCCGGTAGGCCGTGCGGGACAGGCCGCTCCAGGCGAAGCCACCGACGCCCGTGTCCGCCGCGCCCGTGCACGCGCGGCGGACACGGGCGTCGGCGCGGGCCGTCCAGGTCAGACCTGCCCACTCGTACAGGCGGCGAAAGCCCGCCAGGGGCTCGCGGGCCAGGTCCTCGTAGCGGGCGAGCATGATCCCCGGGTGTCGTTCTGCCAGGTCGGCGGCGGTGATCCCGGCCGCCCGCCACAGGGCCACGGCCTTGGCGAGACGGTCCTGGGAGCCGACCAGCGGGCGCAACGCCTCCAGGTGGGGCTGGTCGCGCATCAGCAGCGGCTGTTCGAGCAACTCGTGAAAGTAGACCGTCCAGCCGAGCCGCTGCCAGCTACCGACGAACGCCACCGGATCGCGCAGCAGAATGATCACCCGGCAGTCGAGCCGCTCGGCGAACCACCCGGCGGAGAACAGCGCGAACGGGTCGTCCAGCAGCGCCCGGCGCCCGCCCAGCCGCCCCAGCGTGAACGCGGTGCCGTACCGGACCATCCTCGCCAGGTCGTACGGTGACCGGTTGCGGCGCAGTTCGGCGAGGAACCCGTAGCGCAGCGCGACCGTACGGGTGAAGGCGGGCAGCCAGGCCCGCTCGTTGTCCGGGCAGATGTACTGGAAGCGGTGGCCGACCACGGCGTCGAGGACACCGGGGGAGTGGCCCGGCGGGTGCTCGGGGTTGAGCGGCTCGTTGACGTAGACCAGCTTCCCGCTCGCCGCGAGCATCCTGCCGGTCCAGCTCGTCCCGGTCCTGGGCAGCCCGGTGACCAGCACGGGTGTCACGGTGTCCATCCCGCGTTCGGGGCCGTGGGGGGAGGCGGGGAAGGAAGGGGGGTCATGCCGTCCGCCGGGTGGTCAGGGCGGCCAGGCTGTGGGTACCGAAGGGCCGCAGGCCGTACAGGCGGTGGATGTGCCAGAGCGGCAGCAGGTTCTTGACCACCGTGCCCCCCGCCCAGCCGAGGGCGGCACCGAGCGAGCCCAGCGACGGGATGAGCAACAGGTCCAGCGCCACCACCGTCGCGACGGCGGCGACCAGGTCGGCCAGGCTGGAGCCGGTGTGCCCGGCGGAGGTCAGCACCACGTCGGCCATACCGCACGCCGTGGCGAGCATCATCGTCGCGGCCAGCACGAACGCCACCGGCGCGCCGCCGGTGTAGCCGTCACCGAAGACGGCGCCGAGCAGCCACGGCGCGAGCGCGGCGTACCCCAGCCAGACCGGCCAGGTGAGCAGGACCAGCCAGAGGGTGGCCGACTGGTACAGCTCCCTGGCGCGCGGAAGGTCGCCCTCGGCGAGGGCCCGAACCAGCCTCGGCTGCGTGGCCTGCGCGAGCCCCTGACCGGCCAGCTGACCCACGATCCTGAAACGGGTGGCGGCGGTGTAGACGGCGGCCTCGGACGGCCCGGCGAGCAGCGCCACGATCACGACGTCCAGCCGCTGGAACACCGCCTGGATCCCGGCAGCCAGCGACCGTGGCCAGGTGTGACGCCACAGGTCGTGCGCGGCACCCGGCAGCCGGGGCGTCCCGGGCAGCCGCCGCCGCAGCCAGATCGAGGCGAGCAGCAGGACCGGCAGGTACGGCAGCGCCCAGGCCGCGGCGAGCAAGGGCACGGAGTCGTGGCCCGCGAGCACCACCGCCCCGACCAGGAGCGACTGGGACACCGGCTGCAGCACCCCGTCCAGCAGCACGGTCGGCCGCATCGAGCCGAACCCGCGGGTCGCGCTCACCACGACGCCCGAGCACGTCACCGCGGGCAGGGCGACCGCGAGCACCCGCAGCGCCGGGTCGGAGACGGTGAGGACGACCGCCGCGCCGGTCGCCAGCGAGAGCGCCGCGACCGGGACGAGTGCCGCGCGGACGTAGCCGGAGGTGTGGCGGTGGTCGAAGGACCGGGACCTGGCGATGAAGTAGACCAGCCCGTTCCCCGCGTCCAGCCGCAGGACCGTGGCGACCGTGAGGCACAGGGCGGTCGCCGAGAAGAAGAGACCGGCCGCCTCCTGCTCCACCCCCCTGGTGACCAGCACGACCGTGAGGAACTGCGCGACGGCCCCCGCCCCCGCTCCCGCGAGCCCCGCCACCCCGCCCCGCGCGGCCCCGGTCAGGCCCGCCAGGCGGGTGGGGATCAGCGGCGCCACGAGGGCTCCGCGCCCAGCCACGAGGTCAGCAGGGTGTCCTGCTCCTCGAAGTGGGCCCTCAATTCGCGACGGAGCTTGCGGGGCATGGGACCTGGCCTGGCCCGGCCGTTGTGCCGTTCGAACACCGGGTCACCGAGGTGCGGCAGCCCGAGGAACGCCAGCACGCGGTCGTAGGCGAGATCGGGTTCGGCGAAGAACCGGCCGCTGTCGATGACGAGCAGCCGGTCGCGGCCGACCAGTGGCTCCAGCCGGGCGAGTTGCTCGGCGTATCGGCCCCTCGCGAGATAGGCGTGGTGACGGTGGGCGAGGTTCGTCGAGTACGGCGAGGCGCGCAGCCGCTCCTCCGCCCCGGCGAGCCGCTCCTCCTCCAGCCTCACGGCCCTGGCGAAGGAGCGCTCCGTCTCGAAGCCCCTCGCCAGCTCGTGGGCGTGCGCGGAGAAGGCCCGCTCGACGGGGTCGCGGACCAGCACGATCAGCTTGGCACCCGGCAGGTCGCGGGCGATCCTGGGACCGGCCAGCGGGTGGAACAGGTAGTAGGGCGACGACTCGAAGGCCTGGGCGGGGAAGCCGTACCTGCGGGCCGGCCGGGAGGCCGACACCCGCAGCGGGAAGTGCGCCCGATACCAGGACAGGTCCCGGTCGTAGGCCATGTCGAAGTAGTGAACGCCCTTGCGCAGGACGGGCTTCAGGATGAGCGGGTGCTGGGACAGGACGCGGTATAGCGAGGTGGTGCCGCAGCGCTGTGCCCCGACGATGAGGAAGGAGGGCAGCATCCGGCTGCGGGAGGTGAGGCGCCCTATCGCCCACGAGGCCGTGTGGACCGAACGCTTCAGCGCGGGTCTCACAACCTTTACAGCCTTCACAGCAGGGTCTCCTGGGAGTCGGCGAGGGGGGTGAGCCAGAGCTCCGGTGGTCCGAGGGGCGCGTGGCCGTCGGCGGCGTGGCGGTCGGCGAGGGCGATCAGGTAGCGGAGCGCGGTGAGCCGGGACTCGGCGGCCGAGAGCCCGAACGGGGCCAGGATTCGCAGGGACCGAGCCACGCAGGCCCTCGCCGCGGTGGCCGGATCGGCGCGGCGCAGGGCCCGCTGGAAGAAGTGGTGGACGGCGTCGAAGCCCAGCGGGACCCCGGTGCCGAACCGTTCCCAGTCCCAGACCAGCAACCGTCCGTCGGGGCCGCGCGAGATGTTCCACGGCGTCAGGTCACCGTGCCAGCAGAACGGCCGCTCTTCGAGCCCTCCGCTTTCAGGAGCCGGGTTTCCTCCGGCAGGGGCGCCGAGGAGGGCTTGGCCGGCACGGGCGGGTTTTCCGGGAAGCGGGCCTCCCGAAGCCGGGGCTCCTGCGACGGGGTTGCCGAGGGAGGGCCGGGCCGCGCCGGCGGTTTTCCCGGGAAGCGGACCTCCCGAAGCCGGGCCTGAAGCGGCGGGGGCGCGATCTGGGACGTCGCCCCCGGGGATGCGGGCGATCTCGTCGATCGCGTCGATGAGGATGTCACCCGGTATCCGCCCTCGTCGTACGGGAAGCGGGGTGAGCGCCAGCACGGACAGGCCGCGCCAGGATCCGTGGTGCAGCACGGCGGGCGGGACGACGGTCTTGAGCGGCACGCCGGCGAGCAGGCCGAGAGTCCGCGCCTCGTGGGAGACGAGCTCCCGGGTCAGGTCGGTGTCGCCGATCTTCACGAAGGCGATCGGCCCGTCGGCGGCGCGCGCCTCCAGGATCGGCTTGCGGTTGGCCCGGCGGGCCGGGCGCACCCGCAGCGTGACACGGACGGCGGTGCCGAACACCTCGCTCAGGTGGCTCTCGATGCCGTCCCGGCCCGAGGCCACCGTGACCCTCCCGCCGGGGTGCCACCAGGCGCGGGGGACCAACCTGCGGGGGAGCAGCCGGTGGGGGAGCAGGGTGTAGGGGCTCGGGTCGCCGGGGCCGGGGAACAGCAGGTCGAGGGTCTGGTCCAGGTAGCGCAGACGGGCGCGGGCGTCGTTCATGAGGCCGTGCTCGCCATCGAGTTTCTCCAGAGCAGTGCGAACGAGACGAGGTACAGGCTGAGCGGTGTGACCAGCCCGTCGTAGACGAACATGTAGAGGAGGGTGAGGATCATCACGAGGACCCCCGCCATGCCGATCGGGCTCCGGTCACGCCAGTGGCGGCGGACGGCCCCGGCGAAGAACGCCACGTAGAGCGCGGCCCCGGTGAAACCCTGCGTGATCATCAGGTGCCAGAGCTGGCCGTCCCCGCCCAGGGGCGGATGGCCGCAGGTGGGGCACCAGCCGCTCTTGCCGGTGGTGATCGTCCGGTGGTTGCCCGTGGCGTTGCGGGTGTTGCCGTACCCGATGAGCGGCGCGGTGCTCGCGGCGGCGAGGGTCGCCGAGACGGTGAAGGCGCGGATGCCGTTGCTGTGCGGGTTGTCGAGCCGCTGAGCCACCATCGCGTGCAGGGGGCTGAGGGCGAACACCAGGGCCCCCGCGGTCAGGGCCGTGCAGGTCGCGATGCGGGCCCGCGTACCCAGCCGCAGCAGGACGTACGCGGCGGCGACGCCGAGCCCGATCCACAGCCCCCGGTTGAGCGAGTAGACGACGGGGATCGCGGCGAGCGCGACGAGAGGGACGACGGCGAGGCGCCTGCGCGGCCCGCCGTACACCCACCAGCCGACCACGAACCAGACGAGCAGCACCGAGAGGTTGCCCCCCCAGGCGTTGGCCCACTCGAACGGCGCCTCGGGGCGCGGCGAGGCGTGGCCGAGGACCCTCTGCATCTGGGCGGCGGTGGGGTGGATCAGGTTGTGGACGAAGGGGTTGCCGCTGATCCAGTCGGGGAGGACCATCTCGACCGGTGAGGTGAACTCCACGCGCGGGGCGAACACGCCCAGCAGGCCGCCCGCGACGGTCGTGAGGAACAACGCGCCGAGCATCCGCACGAGGGTGAGCTGCGGCAGCTCCTCCTCCGTCAGGTTGCCCAGATAGAGCACCATGACCAGCAGCGAGACGTACAGGAACAGGCGCATCAGATAGCCGATGAGCCGCCCGGCGCCGAACTCGCCGTAGGTGCCCGGAGGCATCTCGGCGAGCATGAGCGCGCTGATCAGGTAACCCGCGAGGAGCAGCAGCCAGAGCCCGAAACCGCGCGGCGCCCTGATCGGCCGTCTCCGCCACAGGATCAGCGCCATCGCCGGGGCCACCACGATCACCGACAGGCCTCCGAAACCGAGCGCCCACCAGATGGGATATCCCACCAAAAGGGAGGCGATCGGCCAGACGGCCGGACGCGGACCCCTCACAGCCTGCGCCCCCTCCGGCCGCCGGCCGCCTGCCCGGCGTTTGGAACGTTCCCGTCGGCCTCGGGAGCGAGCACCGCCTCAGGTCTTCCGACCGCCCCGCCGTACGTTCTGGGCGGTGTCTCCGCTCCCGCGTTCGCCGCGCGTGCTCTGTCTCCGTTCGCCCAGGGGACGAGCGGTGCCTCCGGCACGCGGGGTGATCCTCCGTACGCTCCCTGCCCGGCGGGTGCCTTCGGGCTCTCACCGATCGGTTCGGGGATCGCGGGACCTCCCGCCAGGCCGGCCAGAGGCCGGTCGGCTCTTCTCTGGGCGCCCTCGCGGCTCCGCTTTCCTCCGGCCCGCGGTGTGGACGCGACCTGCGGGACGTACGCCCTCTGCGATGTCGGTCCCTGCGACACGTAGGGCCCCTGTGGATCGCGCGCCGCGTGAGAGCCCCGCCCGGCGGGGAGCGAGGGGAGATCGTCGCCGATGACGAACGTGCCGACCACGGGGATCCCGCGATCGTTCAGCGCCCGTACGGCGTGCTTGACCTCGCGTGAGGAGGTGCCGGATGTCGCGACCACGAGCACCGCGCCCGCCGGACCGTGCGCCTGGACGCCGTCGAGGGTGTCGAGACCGGTGAGGCGGCCGACGTCGGCGGGGGTCCGCCGGGCGGTGTCGAGGCGGTCGCGGAGCCAGGCGGCCCCGACCCCGCAGATCAGCCCCGCCATGAGGCCGCTGCCCAGGTAGAGGGGAGGGCGGGGGGTGGTGGGTTCGGCCGGTGCCGTCGCCTGGCTGATCACGGAACCGGGGGTGACGGCGACGGTCTTGAGCGCGTCGTATTTGGAGGTGAGGCTGTGAACCTGCCGGGCGAGGACGTTCTGCCGCTGGAGGGCGAGGGTCCGCTCGGTGGTTCCCCTGCCGAGGCCGGGAAGCTCGGTGGCGACCCTGGTGAGACCCGCGTTGGTCTGCCTCAGCTTGACCAGCACGGCCTTGGTCTGGGCCGCGAGCGTCTGAGCGGAGGACTCGCGGCGCTGGGCGAGGTAGGCGAGGGCGTAGGCGCTCGCTCCCGAGGCCGCGGTCGCCGGGTCGGCGGCGCTGCAGGAGATCTCCAGGACCGAGGTGTTGGGCGGCACCGAGACCTCGGCGGGGCAGGAGAGGCCGTCGAACAGCCGCCTCGCCTTCGCCTCGACCACCGCGGACCTGGCCACCTGGGCCTCGGTGTCGAGGTTGAGCGGTTCGCGCTGGCGGCTGGTGACCTGGTTGGTCTGTTCCTGCGCTCCGGTCGCGGTCACCAGGACCTGCCCGGAGGCGGTGTAGGAGGGCGGGGTGAGCCACATCAGGGCGATGCCGCCACCGGCTCCGGTGAGGAACAGGGAGAGAACGATCAGCCACCGGCGGCGGAGAAGCGACGCGTAGTCCGCCAGATCCTCGCCTCCGCGGCGGACGGGGGCGTCCGGTGACGGGCTCATGTGTCGCTGGTGCCTCTCCGGCGAACAGACGCTGGGAACCCTTGGAACTATAGGTCGGCTTTCCGTTTCCCCGAACCGATACGCAAGATTTTCTTTGCGTTGGCCGCGCCAATCACAGGGAGATAACAGCGGTTTATCCGATATTTCCTATTGTCCGCGAGGGAGCTGTGGCACGGACCGGCAAAGTCAGGGACGAGGCACGTCCGGGCGATGGGAAGGTGTTCCCCCGTGACGGTCGAGGACGGCCCACGAATGCGTACGCGCGACGGCTGTGAGGAAACGGTGCATCAGACAAATGCTCCTATAGACGTAATTCCGCGAGTGGTAAGAATCGCCGGTTCCGGCCTCGTGCTGGCGCTGGGGCTGGGCACCCTCGCACTGGGAATCGCCGGGCTGAGCGGAGGCGGCAGGACCTCGAACGCCGCGGACGCCCCGGGTACCGCCGACACGGGGGAGGCCCGTGACGCGGCGGGCGCCGTCGGCGGCCCGGGAGCCCGTGCGGGGCAGCGCTCCCGGGGCTCCCGGGCCGCCTGCGAGGTCAGCGCCAAGCTCGTGCCCTCCTGCGGCGCCTGGTGGGGGATCGCACCCGAGATCTTCACGGGACGGCCGCAGAAGCGGGCCATGGAGAGGGCCGAGAGGCGCATGGGCCGGCCGGCCGACATCATGCACGCCTACCACCGGGGCGACGAGCTCTTCCCGACCCCCGCGGAACGCGCCATCGCCCGCGACCCGGCCGGCCGCAGGCTCCTGCTGATCAACTGGAAGCCGTCCCTCGACCACACCTGGGGGCAGATCGCCCGTGGGGCGCTGGACGAGCGGATCGACCGGCTGGCCGCCCACATCGTGAGGACCTTCCCCGAGCGGTTCTTCCTCACCGTCCACCACGAGCCGGAGAACGACGTGCGGGAGGCCCACGGCAGAGGAATGACGGCGGCCGACTACGCCGCGATGTTCCGCCACGTGGTGAAGCGCCTGCGGCAGGGGGGCGTGACCAACGCGGTCACGGTGATGACCTACATGGGAGCACCCAACTGGGCGTCGAAACCCTGGTTCGAGAAGCTCTATCCCGGTGACGACGTGGTCGACTGGGTGGCGATGGATCCCTACGTCGACCACAGGGTCCACAGTTTCGACGGGCTGGTGAACAAGACCCGCCCCGAGTTCCCCCGGTGGTCCGGGTTCTACCGCTGGATGGGGGAACGCTTCCCCGACAAGCCCGTCATGCTCGCCGAGTGGGGCGTCTTCGAGCGTCATGACCGGCCGGGGTTCAAGGAGTCGTTCTTCGACTCGGTACGCGGGGAGATCGGCGAATACCCGCGGATCAAGGCTCTGATCTACTTCGACTCGCCGCGCGCCCCCCGGGGCGACACCCGCTTCGACACCACGCCCGGCGGCCGGAGGGCCTTCGGCGAGCTCGCCCGCGACCCGCGCCTCGACGCCGTCGTCCCCGCCCGCTGATGACCTGGGAGCCAGGTCGGGATCAGCGGATCCAGCCGCCCTGGATCAACGGGTCGAGCACCTGGTGCACCGCCCGGTCCACGCTGATACCGGTGGTGTCGATCTCCAGGTCGGCGTCGTCCGGCTCCTCGTACGGGTCGGAGACGCCGGTGAACTCGGGGATGATCCCCGCGCGGGCCTTGGCGTAAAGGCCCTTGCGGTCGCGGCGCTCGCACTCCTCCAGGGGGGTGGAGACGTGGACGAGCAGGAAGTCGGCGCCGACGGCCTCGACCATCTCCCGTACCTCCTCGCGGGTGGCGGCATACGGCGCGATGGGCGCGCAGATCGCCAGACCGCCGTGCCTGGCGGCCTCGGCGGCGACGAAACCGATGCGGCGGATGTTGAGGTCGCGATCCTCCTTGGAGAAGGTGAGCCCCGCGGAGAGCAGGTGACGGACCACATCGCCGTCGAGGTAGGTCACCGTGCGGCTGCCGCGCTCCAGCAGCGCGTCACGCAGCCCTCGGGCGACGGTCGACTTGCCGGAACCGGACAGGCCGGTGAAGAAGACCACCAGCCCCCGGCGATGCGGGGGGCCGGGAAGCGTCACAGGCTCGGGACCCGCCAGGTGCTCGGTCGCGCCGTAGGCCTCGGCCACGCGTTCGCGCAGCTCCAGGTCGATGGCGGGCTCCCTGGGCGCGAGCGGGACCACCGCGACGAGCGTGCCCTCGGGCAGCCCATCGCGGGCCTTGAGCGCGGCGCGGACCACCGCCGGCCCGCCCTCGCCGTACGCGAGCGGGAGCAGCAGGATCGACGCCTCCAGCTCCCGCGCGGTCGCCGTGATCTCGCCGAGGTCGCCGAGCGGCCCGCGCATGGTGACGGCGAGGACCGACTCCTGCCCGTTCAGCTGCTCGCGCACCCGCGCCGGGGTGAGGCGGAGCCGGGCGAACGGCCCGTGCTCGGGGGCGTCCAGCGCCTCGACAGGCCCGGCGACGAAGCCGTCCTCACGCTCGGTGACGGTGAGCACGGCGAGCGCCGCGCCCTCGGGGTCGCGCAGGGTGATCCGGTCGCCGGGGGCGGCCGGGTGGTCGTCGGGAAGGGTGAGGGTGACCGGCGCGGGCCACCGGGTGCCGTCGGCGAGCGTGCCGTGCTCGTCCACGGCGTGCGCGTCGGCCGAGCTCAGGAAGCCCTCCAGCGGCCTGAAGGCGCCGGAGAGCAGCAGCTCAAGGTCGGCCAGCTCACGGGCGTCTGGGGTCCACTCGAAAGGCGCCGTCATCTGCTCCACCATCGCGGTCGTCGGAACTTTCCTGCTCCGCCCGCTCATGATGGACGGCCCCGTCCGGCGAATCCAGGAGCCGGCCGCCCGGTGAATCCCAGGTGCCTCGGTCCGGTGGATCTCAGATCAACCGGGCGAAGTGACTCTGGGGCTTGCGGATCACCAAAGTTATCTCGTCGTGAGACGCGGGCCGGCTCCCCCTGGAGAGGGCCTCCACCACCGAGCAGGTGGCGCGGGCAAGCTTACCGAGAGGTCCGCGGAGCGCGGGACCACTGGCGGTGGAGATGTCCTCGGTCACCATCAGCCCACGCACGAGACAGAAGGAGTGCATCCCCTCGCGCGAGGCGATCTGCTCGTAGACGGCGGGCAGCGGGCCCACGGTCCCGGCGGGGACGAACCTGCGCCACAGCCAGCGCCGCAGTCCCGCCGGCGTGAGCCGGTCGCACGCCCCGTACGCCGAAGCCCGGTCGCGCATCCTCACCAGCAGCAGCCCCCCGGGCCGCAACCCGGTGAGCAGCCGGTCGAGCACCAGCTCGGCGTGCTCGATCCGCTCCAACAGGAACGGTACGTAGACGACGTCGAACGCCCGCGGGGGCACCGGCACGGAGCGCAGGTCGCCCAGCGCCCAGGAGTCCAGGTCCTTGCGCGCGGACGTGCTCGTGCGCAACACGGGCAGGTCCTCGTCGATTCCGATGACCCTGGACTCCGTCTGCGCGAGATCGAGCGGCTCAGGCCATCCGCACCCGGCGATCAGGATGTCGAGCCGCCGGCCCAGCTGGCTGCTCCACTGCTCCCTGACCCGCTGACTCAACAGGTCGTCCTGATCGACGACCGACCTCACCTCTGCCATGTAACCGAGAGTAGTCAAGTCAGCACGATTGGGCTACACGGCGACGCTGCGCGTCGCGGTTCGGCTGTTACATGGCGACGCTAACGCGTCGCGGTGAGGCCGCTCTTACCCGGCTCCTTCCCTCGTCGAGGAAGATCGCTCGTTCCTCGCGACCTCCCTCTCCTCGGTCCAGTCGCCGGCGCGGCCTCACGGGTAGTCCCTAACGTTGAAGACGTTGGCGCGTCGAGGTGAGGTCGCTCCTCGGTCCAGTCGCCGGCGCGGCCTCACGGGTGGTCCCTAACGTTGAAGACGTTGGCGCGTCGAGGTGAGGTCGCTCCTCAGGCCGGTCGCCGGGGCTGTGGGCGGGCCCGCGTATCCGAAGGCCGGAGCACCGGTCCACGATTCGGTACCCTTGGGCGGGTACCCCCCGTGTTCTCTCGGCCCGGGGTTGTCGTGTTGCCGTCGTGGGGCTGTGGGCGAATCTGATGAGTCTTTCCGGACTTCTGGACCTTGTCGCCGGGGAGCCTGAGCTGGCTTCCCTTCTTCAGGACGTGCGCGGGGGCGACTCGTCCGACGTATCGCTGGTCGCGCCGCCGGCGTTGCGCCCCTTCGCGGTGGCGGCGCTGGCCAGGGAGGGCGCCAAGGGGGAGGCGAGGACCGTCCTGGCGGTGACCGCCACCGGGCGCGAGGCCGAGGATCTCGCCTCGGCCCTCACCAGCCTCCTGGACGAGAGCACCGTCGCGGTCTTCCCCGCCTGGGAGACGCTTCCGCACGAGCGCCTGTCGCCGCGCAGCGACACCGTGGGGCAGCGCCTGGCGGTGCTGCGCAGGCTCGCCCATCCGGTCGAGGGCGACCACTCGGCGGGGCCGCTGCACGTGGTCGTCGCGCCGATCAGGGCGCTGCTCCAGCCGATCGTCCGAGGGCTGGGCGACCTGCGGCCGGTACGGCTGCGCGCAGGGGACGACGCCGACCTCGACAGCGTCGTCCACAGTCTCGTGGAGAACGGCTACCACCGGGTCGACATGGTGGAGAAGCGCGGCGAGGTCGCGGTGAGGGGTGGCCTGCTCGACGTCTTCCCGCCCACGGAGGAGCACCCGCTCCGGCTGGAGTTCTGGGGCGACACCGTCGAGGAGATCCGCTGGTTCAAGGTCGCCGACCAGCGCTCGCTGGAGGTGGCCGAGGACGGGCTGTTCGCCGCCCCCTGCCGCGAGTTGCTGCTGACCGACGACGTCAGGGAGAGGGCGAGGGAGCTCGCCGAGGCGCATCCCTCGCTGGTGGAGACCCTGGAGCAGCTGGCCGAGGGTGTGCCGGTGGAGGGCATGGAGGCGTTCGCGCCCGTGCTCGCCGGGGAGATGGACCTGCTCGTCGACCACCTGCCGAGCCAGTCGGCGATCTTCGTGTGCGACCCGGAGCGGATCCGGGGGCGCGCCGACGAGCTGGTGCGGACGAGTCAGGAGTTCCTGGAGGCGTCCTGGATCAACGCTGCCTCCGGCGGCGAGGCGCCGATCGACCTGGGCGCGGCGGCCTTTCGCGACCTGGAGGAGGTCCGCGACCACGCGCGGCGGCTCGGCCGGCCCTGGTGGTCGCTCGCGCCGTTCGGCGCCGACGCCGACGGTGACGCCGCCGAGGGACCCGGCGGGGGTACGGCGCTGCGGGCGAACGAGGTCGAGTCCTACCGTGGCGACACTCAGCGGGCGCTGTCCGACATCAAGGGCTGGCTCGACTCCGACCGGGTCGTCGTCCTGCTGAGCGAGGGCCACGGCCCCGCCGAGCGCATGGTCGAGCTGCTCAAGGGTGTCGACCTGCCCGCGCGCCTGGAGCCGGGCCTCGACGCCGTGCCGGACAGGAAGGTGGTCCACGTCACCACGGGCCTGGTCGAGCACGGGTTTGTGACCCCGACGCTCGCTGTGCTGACCCACCTGGACCTGGTGGGCCAGAAGGCGTCGACCAAGGACATGCGGCGGCTGCCCTCCCGGCGCCGCAACATGGTCGACCCGCTCCAGCTCAAGGTCGGCGACCACGTCGTGCACGAGCAGCACGGCGTGGGGCGCTACATCGAGATGGTGCAGCGGACCGTGCAGGGCGCCACCCGCGAATACCTGGTGATCGAGTACGCCAAGGGTGACCGGCTCTACGTGCCGACCGACCAGCTCGACGAGGTCACCCGCTACGTCGGCGGCGAGTCGCCCACGCTCAACCGGATGGGCGGCGCCGACTGGGCCAAGGCGAAGACCAAGGCGAAGAAGGCGGTCAAGGAGATCGCCGGAGAGCTGATCCGCCTGTACTCCGCCCGGATGGCCTCGCCGGGACACGCCTTCGCGCCCGACAGCCCCTGGCAGCGGGAGATGGAGGACGCCTTCCCCTACGCCGAGACGGGCGACCAGCTGGAGGCGATCGACGAGGTCAAGCGCGACATGGAGCGCCCGATCCCGATGGACCGGCTGATCTGCGGCGACGTCGGCTACGGCAAGACGGAGATCGCGGTGCGGGCGGCGTTCAAGGCCGTGCAGGACGGCAAGCAGGTGGCGGTCCTGGTGCCGACCACGCTGCTGGTGCAGCAGCACATGTCGACCTTCGCCGAGCGGTTCTCCGGGTTCCCGCTGAACGTCAGGCCGCTGTCGCGGTTCCAGAGCGACGGCGAGGTCTCCGTGACCATGGAGGGGCTGCGGGAGGGCTCGGTCGACGTCGTGATCGGCACGCATCGGTTGTTCTCGCCCGAGGTCAGGTTCAAGCAGCTCGGCCTGATCATCATCGACGAGGAGCAGCGGTTCGGCGTCGAGCACAAGGAGGCGATGAAGCACCTGCGCACCCAGGTCGACGTGCTGGCCATGTCGGCCACCCCGATCCCCCGCACGCTGGAGATGGGCCTCACCGGCATCAGGGAGATGTCCACGATCCTCACCCCGCCCGAGGAACGGCACCCGATCCTCACCTTCGTCGGCCCGTACGACGAGAAGCAGATCGGCGCCGCGATCCGGCGCGAGCTGATGCGCGACGGCCAGGTCTTCTTCGTCCACAACCGCGTGGCCAGCATCAACAAGGTCGCGGCCATGCTGCGCGAACTCGTACCCGAGGCGAGGGTCGCCGTCGCGCACGGCCAGATGCAGGAGCACCAGCTGGAGAAGATCATGGTGGGCTTCTGGGAGCGTGACTTCGACGTGCTCGTCTGCACCACGATCGTCGAGTCGGGCCTGGACGTGCCCAACGCCAACACCCTCATCGTCGACCGGGCCGACAACTACGGCCTGTCCCAGCTCCACCAGCTGCGCGGCCGGGTCGGCCGGGGCCGCGAGCGCGGCTACGCCTACTTCCTCTACCCGCCGGAGAAGCCGCTCACCGAGACCGCCCACGAACGCCTCGCCACGATCTCCCAGCACACCGAGATGGGCGCGGGCATGTACGTGGCGATGAAGGACCTGGAGATCCGTGGCGCGGGCAACATCCTGGGCGCCGAACAGTCGGGCTTCATCGCGGGCGTCGGCTTCGACCTGTACGTGCGCATGATGGCCGAGGCGGTGCAGGAGCAGAAGGCGAAGCTGGCGGGCACCTACCAGGAGGAGGAGCGGCCCGACGTCAAGGTCGAGCTGCCGATCAACGCCCACATCCCGCACGACTACGTCACCTCGGAGCGGCTGCGGCTGGAGGCGTACAAGCGGATCGCCGCGATCGGCTCGGACTCCGACATCGGCGCGGTGCGCGACGAGCTCGTCGACCGGTACGGACGGCCGCCCCAGCAGGTGGAGAACCTGCTGGAGGTCGCCCGCTTCCGCGTCCGTGCCCGCCGCGCCGGGCTCACCGACGTCACCCTGCAGGGGCAGAACATCAGGTTCGCGCCGGTGGACCTGAAGGACTCCCAGCAGGTCAGGCTGCAAAGGCTCTACCCGAAGGCGCTGCTGAAGCAGGCGGCCGGTACGTTGCTGGTGCCGGTGCCCAAGACCAGGCCCCTCGGCGGCCAGCCGCTGCGCGACCTGGATCTGCTCAAGTGGTGCGGTGATCTTGTCGAGGCGATGTTCCTCGAAACCGTGCGGGTAGAGTAAGCGGCGTTTGTTGTGAAAGGAAAGCATGTGAAGTCGACTCGAATCCGCGTCATCCTTGCGGTCGCCGCCGTCGGTGTCGCGCTGACCGCCTGCTCTCCGAACCAGGCCGGTGCCGCGGCCATCGTGGGCGGGGAACGCATCAGCTCGGGCGAGCTGGACAGGAACGTGCGGGAGTACGAGGCGGCGCTGGCCAAGGCCGGCCTCTCCTCCTCGCAGCTGCAGTTCCAGGACAGCGTCCCGCAGCTCGTGCTCTTCCAGCTGGCCAACGCCAAGCAGTACGCGCAGGTCGCGACGAGCAAGGGCATCACGGTCACCGAGGGCGAGGTCGACCAGGTGATCGCGGGCCAGGGCGGTCAGGAGAAGTTCGAGCAGCAGATGCTCCAGCAGGCCGTGGCGCCCTCGCAGGCACGTGAGTTCCTGAAGTCGCAGGTGATGGTCAGCAAGCTCGTCGCCAAGTACGGCGGCGGTACGGACGAGGCCGCCATCCAGCGAGGCCAGCAGCAGGCGATCAAGGACCTCCAGGCGACGCCGATCACCTGGAACCCCAGGTACGGCAAGCTGAACGAGGAGCGGAGCGAGCAGCAGCCGGGCGTCTTCGCCGACGCCGGCCGTTTCGGCACCGTCGGCGCTCCCGGCCCCGCCGACGCGCCGCTCGCGCCGCCGCAGCAGTAGCCTCCGGCATGTCGCTGATCGTCGTCACCACCTCGCCCCGGGTCGCTCCCGGACTGCTCAGCCGCCGCGCGTGGCAGGTCCTTGAGGAGGGCCCGGTGCGCACCGGGTCCGCCGACCACCCGCACCTGCCGTACCTGGCGGAGGCGGGGGTCGAGGTCGAGGTGGTCGCCTGCGACCCGGCCGCGCTGGTCCGCGAGGCCGTTTCGGGGACCGTCGTGTGGCTGGAGGCCGACGAGGCGCTGATGCGCTCCATCGGCTACGCCGCGGTGGCGCTCGACGACCCGCCGGTGATCGAGGTCGTGCCGGGCTCGTACGACCTGCCGGGCGCGCGACTGCTCGACCTGGTCTCGGTGATGGACCGGCTCCGGGTCGAATGCCCGTGGGACGCCCGCCAGACCCACGAGTCCCTCGCCCCGTACCTCATCGAGGAGGCCTACGAGGTCCTGGAGACGATCGAGGAGGGCGACCGCGCGGCGCTGCGCGAGGAGCTGGGCGACCTGCTCCTGCAGGTCGCCTTCCACGCGCGGGTCGCCGCGGAGGGGCCGGAAGGGTTCGACATCGACGACGTGGCCGAGGGCATCGTCGCCAAACTCGTCCGCCGCCACCCGCACGTCTTCGCCGACACCCGGGTCGAGGGCGCGGGGGAGGTCAGCGCCAACTGGGAGACCATCAAGGCCGCCGAGCGCGCGGCCAAGAACGGTGGCGACCCCGGTTCGGTCGTCGACGGCGTCCCGATGGGTCAGCCGGCGCTCTCCCTCGTCGCGCAGCTCCTGCGCCGCACCGAGGGCGTCGGAGCCTCGGTGGCCCTTCCCGAGGGGGTCCCCGCCGACGGTGTGGGCGCGAGGCTCTTCGAGCTCGTACGGCAGGCTCAGGCGGCGGGACTCGACCCGGAGGCCGAACTGCGGGCCGTCGCGCGTGCCTATAAGCGACGCTTCGCGTCGCGGTGAGGCCGCTCTTGTCCGGCTCCTTCCCTCGTCGAGGAAGGTCGCTCGTTCCTCACGACCTCCCTCTCCTCAGTCCAGTCGCCGGCGCGGCCTCACGGGGTAGTCCCGCGAGGAAAGGCGGGTTGGGCGTGTCCTCAGGGGTCCTTGGGGGGTGTTCCCGGGGCTTGTTGGGATGCGGCGGTGAGCCATTTGGTGGCGGTTACCCCGGTTGAGGCAGGCATGTTCTTGGGGCGGTTCTTGATGGGGGTGGGGCATGGTGGCGGTGGGGCATGGTGGGAGGTTTGTATGGAAATTGCGCGAACATTGTTCGGCGGTGGCCCGGTCGCCGTGTCGGTATGGGGATCTCGATAGGCTTCCGAGGCAAACTGTCCTGCGACTTTAGGAGCGCTTCGTGGCTTCCATCGAGGGCGTTACCGCCCGAGAGATCCTTGACTCCCGGGGCAACCCGACGGTTGAGGTCGACATCCTCCTGGACGACGGCAGCCAGGGGCGTGCCGCGGTTCCCAGCGGCGCGTCCACCGGCCAGTTCGAGGCCGTCGAGCTGCGTGACGGCGACGAGCGCTACGGCGGCAAGGGTGTCGAGAAGGCCGTTCTCGGTGTGACCGACGAGATCGCCGACGAGATCCTCGGGTTCGACGCCGCCGAGCAGCGCAGCATCGACCAGGTGATGATCGACCTCGACGGCACGCCCAACAAGGCCCGTCTGGGCGCCAACGCGATCCTGGGTGTCTCGCTCGCCGCGGCCAAGGCCGCCGCGGAGAGCGCCGAGCTGCCGCTCTTCCGCTACCTCGGCGGTCCGAACGCGCACGTGTTGCCGGTGCCGATGATGAACATCCTGAACGGCGGCGCGCACGCCGACAGCAACGTCGACATCCAGGAGTTCATGATCGCCCCGATCGGGGCGGAGACGTTCCGCGAGGCCGTGCGGATGGGCACCGAGGTCTACCACGCCCTCAAGTCCGTCCTCAAGGAGAAGGGGTACGCCACCGGCCTCGGCGACGAGGGCGGCTTCGCGCCGAGCCTGCCCTCCAACCGTGACGCGCTCGACCTGATCCTGGTCGCCATCGAGAAGGCCGGATACGTCGCGGGCGAGGACATCGGGCTCGCCCTGGACGTGGCCGCCTCCGAGTTCCACTCGGACGGCGTCTACACCATCGACGGCAAGGGCCTGTCGGCGACCGAGCTGATCGCCTTCTACGAGGACCTGGTCGCCAACTACCCGCTGGTCTCCATCGAGGACCCGCTGGACGAGAGCGACTGGGAGGGCTGGAACGCCATCACCCGCGCGCTGGGGGACAAGGTCCAGCTGGTCGGTGACGACCTGTTCGTGACGAACCCCGAGCGTCTGGGCCGCGGCATCGCCGAGGGCACCGCGAACGCGCTGCTGGTCAAGGTGAACCAGATCGGCACCCTGACCGAGACCCTCGACGCCGTGGACCTGGCCCACCGCAGCGGTTACCGCTGCATGATGAGCCACCGCTCGGGCGAGACCGAGGACACCACGATCGCCGACCTCGCCGTGGCCACCAACTGCGGCCAGATCAAGACCGGCGCCCCGGCCCGCTCCGACCGGGTGGCCAAGTACAACCAGTTGCTCCGCATCGAGGAGCTTCTGGACGACGCGGCCCGTTACGCGGGTCGCGCCGCGTTCCCGCGCTTCCGGCGGTAGTTTCTTCTGGCGGCTCGCGCCCGGATCCGGGCGCGAGCCACACCGCGGACGAGCGTCGGTACGGAGCGTGGAGACGGAGGAGGACGCATGGCGGCACGACCACAGTTGACGGGACGGGCCGCGGTGCTCGCGATCGTGGTGTGCGCGATCGCGATGAGCCTCGCCTACCCCATCAGGGAGTACGTCGCCCAGCGCCGCCAGATCGCCCAGCTGGAGCAGGAGAAGGCGAGGGAGATCGCCGCGATCAAGGCCCTTGACGACCGCTCCAAGCAGCTCCTCGACCCCGGCTTCATCAAGCGGCAGGGCAGGGAGCGTCTTTTCTACTGCGATCCAGGGCAGAAGTGCTACGTCGTCATGGGGGGCTCACCCTCGCCGGGTAAGGGCACGACGGGTGAGCGCAAGGCCGTGGCCAGGCCGCCGTGGTACGAGACGCTGTGGGACTCGGTCAAGGCCGCCGACAGCGGCGGGGGGCAGAAGGCGGCCAAGTCCGCCGGGTGACGCCGATACCCTGGTTGTCGTCTTTCAGGGGGGTGTCCACGAATGGTTGACGACCGCGACGTGGCGGCGGTGGAGCGACAGCTCGGCCGGACGCCGCGAGGACTGCGGAGGGTGGCGCACCGCTGCCCGTGCGGGCTTCCCGACGTCGTCGAGACCGCCCCGAGGCTGCCCGACGGATCGCCCTTCCCGACCCTGTTCTACCTCACCTGCCCCAGGGCCGCCTCGGCCATCGGCAGGCTGGAGACCTCGGGGATGATGCGGGACATGCAGGCCAGGCTCGCCGAGGATCCGGAGCTGGCCGAGGCGTACCGGGCGGCACACGACGACTATGTGGCGCGTCGCGACAGGGCGGCCGCCGAGGATGGCCTGGAGCCGCTGCCCCGTGACATGCAGAGCACCGGGGGCATGCCTACCCGAGTTAAGTGCCTGCACGCCCTGGTCGGGCACGAGCTCGCGGTGCCGGGCGGCAACCCCTTCGGCCGCGAGGCCCTCGACGCGCTCGGCGACTGGTGGTCCGCCGGGCCGTGCGTCGACCCACCCGTAGCCCCGTGTGCCGAGGCCGCGGCACCGACCTCGAAGGAGACAGAGTGATCCGCGTCGCCGCGATCGACTGTGGCACCAACTCCGTCCGCCTGCTCGTCGCCGACGTCGGCAGGGACAGGCTGATCGACCTGGAGCGCCGGATGGAGATCGTCCGGTTGGGCCAGGGGGTCGACAGGACCGGCAGGCTGGCGTCGGAGGCCCTGGAGCGTACGTTCGCCGCCATGCGCGGCTACGCGGGCCTCATCGGCGGGCTCGGAGCCTCCTCGGTCCGCGTGGTCGCCACCAGCGCGACGAGAGACGCCGCCAACCGGCAGGACTTCGTGGACGGCGTACGCGACATCTTCGGCGTGGAGCCCGAGGTGATCACCGGTGCGGAGGAGGCGGAGCTGTCGTTCGTCGGGGCCACCCGCGATCTGGTGCGCTTCTCCGAGGAGACGGGCCTGCCCGCCCCCGAGGGCACCCGCCCTCCGTACCTCGTGGTCGACATCGGTGGCGGCTCGACCGAGTTCGTGCTCGGCTCGACGCACGTGGAGGCCGCGCTCTCGGTCGATATCGGGTGCGTCCGGCTGACCGAGCGCCACCTGCGCGACGCGGGCGACCCTCCGTCGGCGGAGGCGGTCGAGGCGATGACCGCCGACATCGACGACGCGCTCGACCGGGTCGCGGCCGAGGTGCCCGTGGAGCGGGCGCTGACGATGGTCGGGCTCGCGGGATCCGTGACCACCGTTGCCGGAATAGCGCTTGAGCTGCCGGAATACGATCCGAAGAAAATTCACCACTCGCGAATTTCTGCAGGTCAGGTGCATGACGTCGCCAAGCGCTTGCTTGGAATGACCGTTGAACGGCGGGCTGCGATTCCCCTCATGCACCCGGGAAGGGTCGACGTGATCGGGGCGGGGGCGCTCATCCTGGACCGAATAGTGACCCGCTACGGCTTCGGAGATGTGGTCGCCAGCGAGCACGACATCCTCGATGGCATCGCGTGGTCGATTGCTGACTCGTAGCGAGATCTAGACAATTAACCCGTTTAGGGAGTATTGAGGAAAGCTTCCCGTTTATGGTTAGGTAAAGAAGCTTTAGTGAGGCTTTGCCGTAGGGCCCGGCACAGCTGTTGTCGGGGCGGCAACCGTCTCCCGAGCAATCTTGCTTCCCAACGAACGGAGCATCCCCTCATGAAGTCCGGACTAGCCACCAAGCTAGCCGCAGCAGGAGCCAGCGCGGCCATGCTGGCGACGATGGCAGTAGGCATGCTGGCCACGCCCGCAGCGGCGGCCAGTGGTTCGAGCCAGGCGGGTACGGTGGCCTCGGCCGCCGGCAAGCCGAAGCCGGCCGTCTCTGTCGGAACCCCCAAGGCATCGCCCTCGAAGTACAAGGGTGAGTGCCCCGTCGGCGTGACCTTCTCCTCGAAGATCAAGGTGAAGGCCGTCAAGAGCAAGACCACGGTCGCCTACCGGTGGCTGCACGGTGACGGCTCGAAGAGCAAGGTGAAGTCCTTCACCTTCCGCGGCAAGGGCGTCAAGAGCTTCACGGTCAAGGAGAAGTCCACCTTCAAGGGCAACGTCAAGGGCTGGCAGGCCATCCAGGTCCTGTCCCCGCGTGGCGCCACCTCCTCGAAGGGCCACTTCTCGGTCACCTGTGGCTCCAACGGCGACAAGGAAGAGGTCGTCGTTCCCCGCCGCGTCGACGCCGACGCGTGGGTCGACGAGGGCAACTGCCAGGCTGCCCTGATCGGTCGCATCACCGCCACCGGTACCCGCTGGGTGCACTACCGCTGGGTCGTCAACGGCGAGGTCGTCGAGCGTGACGCCGTCCGCGTCAACGGCTCGCGCAAGGTCGTCCACGTGATCAAGCCCGGTGAGGACTTCAGGGGCTGGGCCGTGCTGCAGGTCGTCGGCCCGGTGAAGGCGTCCTCCAACCGCGTCCACTTCAAGATCTGGTGCAAGGACACGTCGCCGAAGGTCTGGGCGTCCGTGGACGGTCCGTCCTTCTACGCGGGCACCTGCCCGACGACCCGCACCTTCACCGGCACGATCGGCGCGAGCGGCCGCACCACCGTGAGGTACCGCTGGATCAGCGACGGTGTGGCGGGCGACTGGAAGTACGCCCACTTCAGTGGCTACGGCTCGCAGAGCCAGAGCGTGTCCGACAGCTGGAGCGCCTCTGCCTCCGGCGAGTCCAAGCGCGCGATCGAGATCTCCGGTGGCCCGACCACCGGCACCGCGGTCGGCAAGGTCTTCTGCAAGCACCCCCCGAAGCCGACCCCGACGCCGACCCCCACCCCCAGCGTCACCCCCACCCCCACTCCGGCCGTCACCGAGACCTCTTCCTGAGGACACGGTAGGTCGAGGTAGCGCGCCCGGCGGCTGACGCCGGGTCGCGTCCCGAGTGAAACAGGCGGCGCCCGCACCCAGCGGGCGCCGCTTCTCGTTTTCCCACGCGACCTTCCGGGCTTCCCTGAGGCTGGAGGTGGGCCGGGCGCTCTCGAGCGGGGCACACGAGGGCGTGAATCGAGTGCTCCCGTGCCGGACGTCGTGAGGGCGTGAACCGGGTGCTCTCGCGTGCCGGGCATCGCGAGCGTGGACCCGGCGCTCTCCCGTGTCGGGCACCATCGAGGACATGAGCTACGTTCCTCCTGGATCCGGCTGGCCCGGTGACCCCGCCCAGCCCGGCACCCCCGTCGCCCACGACCCCGCCGAGGTGCGAAAACTCGCGGGGGAGAGCCGTACCCTCGCGGAGCTCACGGCCGCGCAGTCGGTCTGCCGGGCCTGCCCGCGCCTGGTGGAGTGGCGCGAGGAGGTGGCGACGGTGAGAAGGCGGGCGTTCGCGGAGGAGACCTACTGGGGCCGGCCCATCGCGGGGTGGGGCGACGAGAGGCCCGAGGTCCTCATCGTCGGGCTCGCCCCGGCGGCGCACGGCGGCAACAGGACCGGGAGGATCTTCACCGGAGACCGCAGCGGCGACTGGCTGTTCGCCTCGCTGTACCGGACGGGTCTGGCCGTACAGGAGACGAGCCTTCGCGCGGACGACGGCCAACGGCTCATCGGTGCGCGGATGGTGGCCGCGGTCCGGTGCGCACCGCCCGCCAACAAGCCCGAGCCCGCTGAGCGCGCAGCCTGCCTCCCCTGGCTCTCCCGCGAGGTCGACCTGGTCTCGGCGGAGGTACGGGTGGTCGTCGCGCTGGGAGGTTTCGCCTGGCAGGCGATCTGGCCCGCGCTGAGGGACGCCGGGTACGCCCTGCCGCGGCCGAGACCGCCCTTCGGGCACGGTGCCGAGGTGGAGATCACCTCTCCACAGGGAAATCCCGCGCGCCTTCTCGGCTGCTATCACCCCAGCCAGCAGAACACCTTCACCGGCCGGGTGACCGCACAGATGCTCGACGATCTCTTCAGCAGGGCGAACGTGCTTCGGGGCTTGTGAAGTCGATCACAAAGAGAAGATTGATCGGAATTCTCCTGAGAAGAGTGATGTTTTTAGCTGATGACGGAAATTACCACCAGCTTGCCAGGTAGGCGGCTGGTGCGATGGGAAGCGTGAGCGTATCCTTGTGAAAGGTTTCACAAGCCTCGAAGCTAAGGACAGTGTCGAAGTGAACCGCAACTCCAAGCACATCGTGGTCGTGGGTGGAGGCTATGTCGGCCTCTACACCGTGCTGCGCCTGCAGCACACCCTCCGCAGGGAACTCCGCGATGGAAGCGTGCGCATCACCGTCCTGACCCCCGAATCCCACATGACCTACCAGCCCTTCCTCCCCGAGGCCGCCGCGGGAAACCTCTCGCCCCGGCACGTGGTCGTCCCGCTCCGCCGCGTGCTCTCGAAGGCGACGATCCTCAACGGCAAGGTCTCCAAGGTCAACCACGCGGCCAAGACCATCACCTTCGCCCCCAACGTCGGCACCCCGCACGAGATCGACTACGACATCGTGGTGATGGCCGCCGGATCGATCTCCCGTACGCTCCCCATCCCCGGCCTGGCCGACGCCGCGATCGGTTTCAAGACGGTCGGCGAGGCGATCGCGCTGCGCAACCGGGTGCTCGAACTCCTCGACCGGGCCGAGAGCGACGACGATGAGGCCCTGCGCAGGCGCGCCCTGACGTTCGTCGTGGTCGGCGGGGGCTTCGCCGGCGTCGAGGCGCTCGCCGAACTGGAGGACATGGCGGTCGACGCCACCCGCTACTACCGCAACATCTCCCGCGAGGACATGCGCTGGATCCTCGTCGAGGCCACCGATCGCATCCTTCCCGAGGTGGGCCCCGAGATGGGCGCGTGGACCGCCGAGCAGCTGCGCGAGCGCGGCATCGAGGTCAAGATGAACACCCGCCTCGATTCCTGCGAGGGCGGCCTGGTCAAGCTCTCCGACGGCGACGAGTTCGAGTCGGCCACCATCGTGTGGACCGCCGGCGTGAAGCCGAGTCCGGTCGTCAACGCCGGAGACCTGCCCCTCGACGAGCGAGGCAGGATCAAGACGACCGCCCGTCTCACCGTGGTCGGCGTCGAGGACGCCTACTCGGCGGGAGACGTGGCCGGGGTGCCCGACCTGACCAACCCCGGCCAGTACTGCGCGCCCAACGCGCAGCACGCCGTACGACAGGCCAAGGTCCTCGCGGACAACATCACCCGGAGCCTGCACGGGCAGGAGCTGGTCGACTACCGGCACAGGTACGTCGGCTCCGTCGCCGGGCTCGGCCTTCACAAGGGGGTCGCCAACGTCTACGGGATCAAGCTGCGCGGGCTCGCCGCGTGGTTCATGCACCGCACCTACCACCTGTCGCGGGTTCCCACCTTCAACCGCAAGGTCCGGGTGACGGCCGACTGGACCCTGGCGCTCTTCTTCAAGCGGGAGACCGTTTCTCTCGGAGAGATCGAGGAACCGCGCACGGAGTTCCGCGCCGCGGCGAGCAACTGAACGTCCGAAGGGCGAACAGACTCCCCGGACTTCGTGGTGAACCGAACTCCCGAACCCGGAGGTGGCCGACGAGGCCCACCTCCGGGTTCGCCGTTCCCGGCGATGTGCTATTCCTTGACCGGGTCCCCCGAAGGCGGGACGATCCACAGATTCTCGGCGGAAGTGATGCGACGGTTGCCTTGAGCAGTTACGCATGAGTGGTCCGTTACGTATGATTACGGCGCCCCCGTAGCCCAATGGCAGAGGCAAACCCCTTAAAAGGGTTCGAGTGAGGGTTCGAGTCCCTCCGGGGGCACTCATGGTGATCTGCGGAACAAGGCCCGCGACCAGTGAAAACGTGGTCGCGGGTCTTTTCGTGTTATCCGGCTCCGCGTGGCCCGTGCCGAACGGTCGGGAGGGCCTCTCCCAAATGTGCTCGCAAAACTTTTGGAGTTACATAACTGTGATCATTCTCGGTCGAGTGGAGAGGGTCGGGATTCGATAGATCCCTGGTATAAAATAGTAACCATGAGTAGCGAGGCGAACCTGGAGTCCGTACTGGGGGCGAACGGGGTCGCCCGGCAGTTGATCGGTCATATAGGGGACAAGTGGTCCCTGCTGGTGATCGCGGCGCTGGGGCACGAGGCCCAGCGCTTCTCCCGGCTCAAGGCGCGGATCGAGGGGATCAACCAGCGCATGCTGACCCGGACGCTACGGGCCCTGGAGCGTGACGGCATTGTCGAGCGCAACGTCTACCCGACCTCGCCGCCCACGGTGGAGTACGTGCTCACCAGGATGGGGCGCGACCTGTCGGTGGCCGTGACCGGCATCTGCGAGTGGGCGCGCCGCAATCTCGAAGAGGTCGAGGCGTCGCAGCGGCTCTTCGACGAGCGAGCGGCGAGACAGATGTGAGGCCCGGGAACCGAAGGCGCCACCTGTTCGTTGGCACCATCGGCGGTAGCCGTACGGTCGCCTGGACAACATGGACATCAGCACGATACGGCCGTGTGACAACCGATCTAATACGCTGATCGCGTAGGTCGCAGCGTGGAGGCAGCGATGGAGAGCAAGAACCCCGTATTCAGTCGGCAGGCCAAGGGCCAGCAGCAAGGCTGGGGCATGCCGACCCCCACCCCTGACCAGCTTCAGGGCATGTACAACACGCCGTCATACGCGCCGCCTGCCCAGCGGACGATGACGATTGACGACGTGGTCGTGCGTGGTTTCATCACGCTTGGCACGCTTGTCGTCTCGGCGGCGGTCGCCTGGGTGCTCAACCTCGGCATGGTTGCGGCGATCGCCGGTGTCATCGTCGGCCTGATCCTCGCTCTGGTCATCTCGTTCAAGTCCAGCACCAACCCCGTTCTGATCCTCGGCTACTCGGTCGCCTACGGCGTCGCCGTCGGTGTGATCAGCCACGTCTACAACGATCTGTACAGCGGCATCGTCTTCCAGGCGGTGGTCGGTACGGCTCTGGCCTTCGCCGCCATGCTGACCGTTTACTCGCTGCGCATCATCCGCGTGACGCCGAAGTTCACCAAGTTCGTCGTGGCCGCTGGGCTGGGCCTGATGGGCCTCATGCTCATCAACCTGGTCGCCGGGTTCTTCATCGAGGACGGCATCGGCATCCGCGCGGGCGGCCCGCTGGCCTACGTGTTCAGCATCGCCGCGATCCTCATCGGCTGCTTCTTCCTCCTCCTCGACTTCGACCAGGTCGAGCAGGGCGTGAGGAACGGGGCTCCGGAGAAGTACTCGTGGCTGATGGCCTTCGGCCTCACCGTCACCCTGGTCTGGATCTACCTGGAGATCCTGCGCCTGCTGAGCTACTTCTCAAGTAGCGACTGACGACAGCGCCGAGAGGGCCCCGCCGGACGTGTTCCGGCGGGGCCCTCTCGCTTTTTCCTGCGACGGATGAGTGAACGGAAGGCAAAGGGGGATGGGCGAACCACGAAGGAAGAGAGCATCTCGGGGCTTGCTATCTGGGCTTTCGTGATGCACTGTCGAGCAAAGGAGCCTATCCGTGGAGGTGCCCATGTCGTTGAACCACTCGATGGAGACGCAGAGCAAGCTGATCGCCAGGGTTCCGGACATCACCGGACGTGCACTCCCAGAGTGGTTTCAAGCCATCGACAACGGCCCGTCGTTCCTTCGCTGTGACGAGCGGGCCACCTGGCTCGCCAACGAGCACGGGCTGACCCACGGCTACGCCGCGGCCATCGTGCACGAGCACGAGCGGCACCGCCGTACCCGCCACCTGTAAGCCGTCTATCTCCGTGAAGCCCGTGCCACCTCGGTGGTGCGGGCTTCGGCGTGGGTCATGATGGAGTCATGGATCATGACAAGGCGCGCGGGTTCATCCGCGCCAACCACCGAGCGGTCATGCTGACCTCGCACGCCGACGGCCGTCCGCAACTCTCCCCGGTCACCGTGGGGCTCGACGCGCAGGGGAACGCGATCGTCAGCACCAGGGAGACGGCGGCGAAGGTACGCAACCTCCGCAGGAACCCGCAGGTCTCGCTCTGCGTGACGACCGACGCCTTCTTTGGTGAGTGGATCCAGATCGACGGCGTCGCGGAGATCGTCTCCCTACCCGAGGCGATGGATCTCCTTGTCAGCTATTACCGTGACATCTCCGGCGAGCACCCAGACTGGGACGACTACCGGGCCGCGATGGAGCGGGAACGGCGGGTGATCCTGAGGATCGCGATCACCCGAGCCGGCCCCGACGTGCACGGCTGACCGCGTCCCGGGACACACCTCGGTCGCACGCTCGCCTCGCCGACGTGGTCCGCGTCGGGAGATCCCCCGGTACGCGGTGTCCGACGACACCGCGTACGGCAGGGTTCAGCTGAGGCGTTCCAGGACCATCGCCATGCCCTGGCCGCCGCCGACGCACATGGTCTCCAGGCCGATCGACCTGTCGTGGAAGGCGAGGCTGTTGATCAGAGTGGAGGTGATGCGGGCGCCGGTCATCCCGAAGGGGTGCCCGATCGCGATGGCGCCGCCGTTGACGTTGAGCCGGTCGATGTCGATCCCGAGGTCCTGGTAGGACGGGATGACCTGGGCGGCGAACGCCTCGTTGATCTCGACGAGGTCCACGTCGCCGATGGCCATGCCCGCCCTGGCCAGGGCCTGCTTCGAGGCCTCGACCGGGCCCAGGCCCATGATCTCGGGGGACAGACCGGTCACCCCGGTGGAGACGATCCGGGCGAGCGGGGTGATGCCGAGTTCGGCGGCCCGGGTGTCGCTCATCACGATCACGGCGGCGGCGCCGTCGTTCAGCGGGCAGCAGTTACCCGCGGTGACCGTGCCGTCGGGCCGGAAGACCGGCTTGAGCTGGGAGACCGCCTCGTAGGTGGTCCCCGCCCGAGGGCCGTCGTCCTTGCTCGCCACGGTCCCGTCGGGCAGGGTGACCGGGGTGATGTCCTTCTCCCAGAAGCCGTTGGCGATGGCCTTCTCCGCCAGGTTCTGGGAGCGGACACCGAACTCGTCCTGCTCCTGCCGGGAGACGCCCTTCAGCCCGGCGAGGTTCTCCGCCGTCTGGCCCATCGCCACGTAGACGTCGGGCATCCGGCCGTCCTCGCGCGGGTCGTGCCAGACTCCCTTGCCACCCTCGGCGGCACTCGCCGAGCGGGCCTGGGCGTCGACGAAGAGCGGGTTCGTCGTGTCGGGCAGCGAGTCCGAGCTGCCCTTGGCGAAGCGGGAGACGCACTCCACGCCCGCGGAGACGAACACGTCCCCCTCGCCCGCCCTGATCGCGTGCAGGGCCATCCGGGTGGTCTGCAGCGAGGACGAGCAGTAGCGGGTCACGGTGGTGCCCGGCACGCCGTCCAGGCCGAGCAGGGTGGCGACCACGCGACCCATGTTGAAGCCCTGCTCGCCGCCCGGCAGGCCGCAGCCCAGCATGAGGTCGTCGATCGTGGTCGGGTCGAGCTGGGGGACCTTGGCGAGCGCGGCCTGGATGATCTGTACGGTCAGGTCGTCGGGGCGGATGTCCTTGAGGGACCCCTTGAAGGCGCGTCCGATGGGCGAGCGCGCGGTCGCGACGATGACTGCCTCGGGCATGTGGCTCTCCTGGGTTGGTGTCTGCTCCTCCTGCGGAGCGTACCGCGCGGTATGTCCAAAACCGCGCCCAGGGGCGTTGAAACAGAACTTTGTACGGGATGCGCGAGGCCCCTTCCCATCCGGAGGCGGGAAGGGGCCCGGTCGGGAACCGGCCGCCCCGTCGGTGACGGGTGACCGCGATACCGCCGAAGACGCCGGAAGGTGGCCGGGGATGTCAGCCGTACATGCCGGGGGAGGTGCCGTCGCCGTCCCTGATCCCGTGGAGACCGCCCTTCTCGTCACGCCACATCCGCCAGCCGTTCTGACTGCCGGTGAACCAGAGGGGCGGGGCACCCGAGCCGGACACCCGCTTGCCGTCGGCCAGCCTGTACTCGCACAGCGAGGCCACCGAGTAGAAGCCGGGGTTCTGGCCCTTGATCGCGAGCGGCTTGGGATCGGTCACGCAGAAGGACCAGGCGCGCTCGTCCTTGACGTCGGCGGCGCGGGCGGTGGGAAGGTCGAAGGCGTTACCCGGCTTGCCGTGCCGCAGGAAGCCGACCTTCTCCATGCGAGGCGGGAAGGCGAGCCACCAGCCCGCCTCGGGCACCTGCTCGGCGGAGATCTGGCCGAGCACCCGGCCGCTCTCGGCCTCCAGTCTGGCGAAACCGCCGTACCGGCCCTCCTGGTCGACCGGGCGGACCACCGGGGCGAAGCCGGGACTGCCGCTGGGATAGACGCGGACCACCGACGGGCGCATCCAGTTGACCGTGCCGTCGGAGAGCTTGACGGAGAACAGGCCGAAGGCGGAGACCTTGCTCGTCTTCGGATTGGTGTAGGGGGCGACGTATCCGACGAGGTTTCCCGCCGTCGCGCCGAAGGACCACCCCCCCGACAGGTCGACTCCGGCGCCGAGGGGCTGCTCGACGGGGAGTCGCCAGATGACCTTGCCGCTCTTGAGGTCGTGCGACTCCAGCACGGGGTGGCGGGCGAGGCGGAGGAACACCACGCGCGAGGCGTCGGACCACTCGGCCTCGGCGATGCCGGGGATCTTCCATATGGCCTTGCCGGTGGCCGGATCGAGGACGACGACGCGGGCGCTCGCGAGCGCGGTGTTCTCGGACACGCACACGAACGCCCCGCACCGCTGCGGGCCGAAGGTGGAGTGCACCGGGCGACGCCACCTGCGGGCCCCGGTCCTGGCGTCCAGGCCGACGAGCGTGGCCTTCCACCGGCCCCGTCTGGCGGGGTCGATGGTCACCGCGACGGTCTGTCCGGTGGAGGTCTCGACGATCGCGGGGGCGGGCACCCCCATGCCCGGCAGGCGGCCCGCCATGGTCGAGGGGTGGGCCCACAGCTTCCTGCCCGTGGCGAGGTCGAGGGCGACCGTCTCCAGCGTGCCGTCGGGCTTCATCGAGGTCGTCGTGGCGACGCCGCCGGCGGCGGTGGTGCGGCTGACCGCGTTCACCTCGGTGTTGTGCCAGGTGGGATGGTCGGGGGTGGCCGCTTCAGTGCCGGAGCAGCCGCCCAGGGTCAAAGCTCCGGCGAGCACCAGGGCCGGTTTCGCGAGGGGCCGGATCACGGGTATTCCACTCCAATGCGGGCGAGGCGTTACGGCTTCGCAGCGGAGGGTGACCGTGTTCAGGCGTCGTTGGGCCGCATCCACGGCCTTCGGCCGAGTATGGTCACCCACCGTCCGTGAGGTCCGGTCGCTCGCCCGGCGACACGGGTCGCGGAGACCTCGGCGCCGGGCTCCTCCGCGGCCTTGGCCGCCGCGAGGTAGATCGACTCAGTGCGCCGGACCCGGGGCTCGGGCCAGAGTTCCAACGCACTGCATACGGAAGGTAGCACCGCGTAGGCGATCTGGAGATAGCCTTGGGTAGATGGGTGAAAACGATCAAGGCCGAACATCTCCGTGGGGTTCGTGTCGAACTCCGGCCCCAGCAGGTCGGCGAAGGCCACCGTCCGCCCGCCCGCCTCGACCACGGCGACGGTCTGCGCGGCGGCGAGCTGGCGGCTCCATCGCCGCGTCACCCAGCGCAGAGGCTGCGCGATCGGCCGGACCGTGCCCAGGTCGGGGCAGGTGCCCACGACCACCTCCGCCCCCGCCTCCCGCAGCCGTTCGACCGCCTTGCGCAGGTGCCGTACGGCCTGGGCGGGCCTGCTCTGCGAGGTGACGTCGTTCGCCCCGATGAAGATCACCGCGATCTCGGGCCTGGCCTTCAACGCCTTGTCCACCTGCTCGCCCAGCTCCGCGGAGGTCGCTCCCGACCTGCCCGTCACGGTGAGCCGCACCGGCCGCTCGGCGATCACGGCCAGCCCGTTCGCGATCAGCACGGCGGGTGTCTCCGCGGGTTCGGAGGTGCCCAGCCCGACGGAGGTGGAGTCGCCGAGCATGACCATCCTGACGGGCTCGCCGTGGAAGGCCCCGTACACCCCGTCCGACGGCGGTCCCTCCATGCCGTGCGGGCGGCCGACGGTGCGGCGGGCCACCAGTGCCTCGGCCAGCAGCAGGCCGTAGGTCGCCACGCCGAGCGCGGTGAGGCCCCCTCCACCCAGAGCGGCCGCCGCGGCGACGCGGCGGGCGACTCGCGCCGTACCCGGTGTCCAGCTCACGTGGCGTTGCTCCCTCCGTACGGGGCGGTAGCGTTGCCTTTGGTGACACAGCCGAGTCCCTGCCACCCCTACGGGGATCGCGGCGATTACGACAACAAGCCGACCGAGCTTTGGTATTTCGAGGTGATATCCCGGTGCGCGTACATGACTCGCTTGTCGAACTGATGGGCAACACCCCTCTCGTCCGACTGAACAAGGTGACAGAGGGCATTTCCGCTCAAGTGCTGGCAAAGGTGGAGTATTTCAACCCTGGAGGGTCGGTGAAGGACCGCATCGCGGTCCGGATGATCGACGCCGCCGAGCAGTCGGGAGAGTTGCGGCCCGGGGGCACGATCGTGGAGCCCACCTCGGGTAACACCGGGATCGGCCTCGCCATCGTGGCCCAGCAGCGGGGATATCGCTGCCTGTTCGTGGTGCCCGACAAGGTGGCCCAGGACAAGATCTCCGTTCTGCGCGCCTACGGTGCCGAGGTCGTGGTCTGCCCGACGGCGGTCTCCCCCGACCACCCCGACTCCTACTACTCGGTCTCCGACCGGCTGGCCAGGGAGACGCCGAACGCCTGGAAGCCCGACCAGTACTCCAACCCGCGCAACACCGAAAGTCACTACCACTCCACCGGCCCGGAGATCTGGGACCAGACGGAGGGCAGGATCACCCACTTCGTGGCGGGCGTCGGCACCGGAGGCACGATCAGCGGCACCGGCCGCTACCTCAAGGAGGTCTCCGGCGGCCGGGTCAAGATCATCGGGGCCGACCCCGAGGGTTCCGTCTACTCCGGCGGCACCGGGCGGCCGTACCTGGTGGAGGGCGTCGGCGAGGACATCTGGCCGGCCAACTACGACACCACGATCTGCGACGAGGTCATCGCGATCTCCGACAAGGACTCCTTCAACATGACCCGCCGCCTGGCCCGTGAGGAGGCGCTGCTGGTGGGCGGCTCCTGCGGCATGGCGACGGTCGCGGCGCTGCGCGTGGCCGAGCGGGCCGGGCCGGACGACGTGATCGTGGTGCTGCTGCCCGACGGCGGCCGTGGTTACCTGTCGAAGATCTTCAACGACGAGTGGATGGCAGACTACGGCTTCCTCACCACCTCCAGCGAGGAGGGCCTGGTCAAGGACGTGCTGACCCAGAAGAGCTCCGGCATGCCGGAGTTCGTGCACACCCACCCGCACGAGTCGGTCGACACGGCCATCTCGATCATGCGCGAGTACGGGGTGTCGCAGCTTCCGGTGATGAAGGAGGAGCCGCCGGTCATGGCCGCCGAAGTGGTCGGCTCGATCCTGGAGCGCGATCTGCTCGACGCCCTGTACCGGGGGCGGGTGCGGCCGACCGACCCGCTGGCCGCCCACATGTCGCAGCCGCTGCCGACGATCGGCGCGGGGGAGCCGGTCTCCATCGCCGTCGAGGCACTGGAGAAGGCCGACGCCGCGGTCGTCCTCGACGACGGCAAGCCCGTCGGCCTGATCACCCGTCAGGACCTGCTCGCCTTCCTCGCCAGCCACTAGCCCGTTCTTCAGGAGGGGGCGGGGTCAGAGGGGAAACTCCGCCGCCACCTCCCAGGCCCCGGAGGGGGTGGGGCCGGCCAGGAGGCGTCCGCCGAGAGCCTCGACGCGCTCGGCCATGCCCACCAGCCCGAACCCGCCGCCGAGACGGGCGACCCTGACGTCGGCCATCGAGCCGTAGTTGCGCACCCGCAGCCGCACGGCGCCCCCGATGGGCGAGGTACCTTCACGAGGCGGGGCGCCCGTTGGGGCGGAGGTGGTGCGCCGGGCCCGCGGATCCTGGTCGTTCCCCGTATTCACGCGTACGCTCTCGGCCCAGGCACGCAGGTCGGAGCCGTCGGTGAGCTTCAGGTCCGCCTCGACCCAGTCGGTGCCCGGGGCGTGCCTGCGGACGTTGGTCAACGACTCCTGAAGGACCCGGTGGAGGGTGGTCATCACCTCCGGGGCGACGGTGCCCTCGGCGATGCCCTGGCCGATGTCGAAGGTGACCTGGGGGCCCGCGGCGGAGAAACGCTCGACCATCGTGCGCATGTCCATGAGGGTGCTGCCCGGTGAGCGGGCGGCCCCGTCCTCCGCGCGCAGCACGCTGACCAGGCGGCGCATCGAGGTCAGCGCGTCGGCCCCCGCGTTCGCGATCGCCTCCAGGGAGGGGACCACCGCCTCGGGTTTCTGCTCGGCGACGACCTTGGCGGCCTGGGCCTGCACCACGATCCCGGTGATGTGGTGGGCGACCAGGTCGTGCAGCTCCCTGGCCAACTCCAGGCGTTCGGACCGCCGTACCGTGTCGACGGCCTCCCTGCGGCGCTCCAGCTGGAAGCGGAGGTAGGCGCCGATACCGGCGGCGAAGGACCAGCAGACGAAGAGCAGGAAGCCCGAGGCCGTCGCCGGTTCCTCGCTCATGAAGTTCAGGCGGACGGAGGAGGTTTCGAGCACGATCATCGTCGCCAGGGAGAACAGTGCGGCCCGCCGCACCGGCTCGATCGCGCGCAGCCCGCCGACGGTGAGGACCAGCAGCGACCCGATCTCGGCCACGCCGGGACTGCCGTCGCCGTTGGTGATCCCGATGATCAGGGACGACAGGAACGACACCGTCAGCAGGGTGACGAGTCCGCCGACCCGCCAGCGGCGGCGTCGCGCCACCGCCACGACGCCCACCAGGCCGCACACGGGGCTCAGCAGCATCGCCGGGTTGAGGCCGCCCCTCGATGACATGATGGCCGAGACCACCATCACGTCGATCAGCAGGAGCAGGACGAGCCAGCCGATCAAAGCGATCTCGCTGAGTCTTTTGACCCAGTAGATCAGCCGGTTCGTCTCTCCCACGGTCCCCGAGCCTAAGCCTCGCGGAGGAGTGGTCATATCGGCCGTTCGGCCGAATCGTTCCCCGGGGAACCGGTCCTTCAGCGGAAGCGGCGCGGGGAGCCCCTCGCCGATGCTTGAGAGGTCGAAGGGGGAAAGAGATGACCATCATCGGGATAGTGCTCCTGCTCGCCGGGCTCGCGGTCGGTGCGGCCTTGACGCTCGCCGACCCGGTCCTGCTCTCGCGGATCGGCGGGGAGCGCGCGGAGTAGGCGGCCAGGAGTCCTTGGGCGGCGGTTTCCGCTGCCCTGGGGCACCCGCCGCCGCGAGTAACGTTGACCTCATGAACCAAGGATTCGAGACGCTGGCCATCCACGCAGGTCAGGAACCCGACCCCCACACCGGGGCCGTGGTACCGCCGATCTACGCGGTGTCCACCTATAAGCAGGACGGCGTGGGCGGGTTGCGCGCCGGATATGAGTACAGCCGGTCCGCCAACCCGACCAGGACCGCGCTGGAGGAGGCCATGGCCGCCGTCGAGGGCGGCAGCCGTGGTCTGGCCTTCGCCTCGGGCCTGGCCGCCGAGGACGCGGTGCTTCGGGCGATCTGCAGGCCGGGTGACCACGTGATCATCCCGAACGACGCCTACGGCGGCACCTACCGTCTGTTCGCGAAGGTCCACGAGCGCTGGGGGCTGCACTACGACCCGGCGCCGCTGGGTGACCTGACGGCGGTGGCGGCCGCCGTGACCCAGAAGACCAAGATTATTTGGGTGGAGACGCCCACCAACCCGCTGCTCGGCATCGCCGACATCGCGGCACTCGCCCAGCTCGCGACCGAGTGCGGCGCGCTGCTGGTGGTGGACAACACCTTCGCCTCCCCGTACCTGCAGCAGCCGATCGCACTGGGCGCGGACATCGTCGTGCACTCCACCACCAAGTACGTGGGCGGCCACTCCGACGTGGTCGGCGGCGCGCTCGTCGCGCGGGACGCCGGAGTGGGCGAGGAACTCGCCTACCACCAGAACGCGATGGGCGCGGTGGCCGGGCCGTTCGACGCCTGGCTGACGCTGCGCGGTCTCAAGACGCTCGGGGTGAGGATGGACCGCCACTGCGAGAACGCCGAACGGGTGGTGGACCTGCTGCTCGCCCATCCTCGGGTGACCTCGGTGCTCTACCCGGGCCTGGCCGACCACCCGGGGCACGAGGTGGCGGCCAAGCAGATGAGGCGTTTCGGCGGCATGGTCTCCTTCCGGATGGCCGGAGGCGAGGCCGAGGCCGTCGAGCTGTGCAACAGGACCAAGCTGTTCACCCTGGGCGAGTCGCTCGGCGGCGTGGAGTCACTGATCGAGCACCCCGGCCTGATGACCCACGCCTCGGTGGCGGGCTCGCCGCTGGAGGTGCCCGGCGACCTGGTGCGCCTGTCGGTCGGCATCGAGTCGATCGACGACCTGCTGGCCGACCTCAGCCAGGCGCTGGGCTAGGAGCAGGCGCCGTTCCAGGAGCCGGATCCTGGCCCGGGAACGGGCGCCCGGCCGGGATCGGGTGCTGGAACGGGTACGGGCGCCCGGCCGGGAACCGGTGCCGGGCAGGCGGCGGCCCCCGGGGCGGAAACGGGCGCGGCCGGGAAGCGGCCGTGGCTCGGAAACGGCTGCGGCTGCGGCTCAGAAAGGGGCGCGGCCGGAAAACGCGGGCTCAGGCCGGGCTTCCCCAGACCATCAGCACCAGGATGACCACCCAGATCAGCACGATCACGCCGGAGAGGGCGGCGATCCGGCCGACCTGCACCTTGGCGTCGTCGTCCGGGCTCTCATTGGTGAGGACCCGGATGGCGGTGCGCTGGTCCCGCTCCACCATGATCAGCAGTAGAGCGGCGACGATGAAAAGCGTCATGGATACCGACAGATACGGCCTTCCAAGGAATTCGCGGCCCAGCAGTGCCCCGAACAGGAAAACACCGATGGACGCGAAACCGTAGATGCGCGTGGTCTTGTGGAGATAACGCAGGACATCGACGTTCTTGGTGCGGATGAATCTGGGAGTGGACATCGTGGCGGCGGTGATCGGCCCCAGGGCGAAGATCGCGAAACCGATGTGCAACCAGAGCAGCAGGTGGTCTGTCATGCGCCAGACATTAGTATCCGGTGATCTCGTCTGGGTACGGCTCGCACGGTGTCACCCGACGGCGTTGGTCTTCCTTAATGATCGTTTGAAGGGTTTTCCCGCAGGGCGGGCGGACGTGCTCCTCATCCTTCGCTTTTTCGCGGGCCCCGTGGTCGAGATGTCGCCACCGTTCACGACAGGGACGATTCACCTTCGACGGTGTCGTACCTGCCCGGACGGCCGTCGTCGCGCTCATGGTCCGGGGCGCCGCGATCCGAGATCGCGTTCTCCTCACGCGCGTGTGGCACCATGCACACCTCGAAACAGACGCAGACGATGAGCATCAGCACCACGAGAATTCCCGCGAGCATCGGGCTCACTTCTTCCTCCTCCACAACCGTGTTCTTCCTTTACCGGGTAGACAGCGCAGACATCGATGCGGTTGTCACGAAAAGGTCACGCTTGGGGTGGGGGGTGGAATCGGTGGTACGCGATTGTCGATCTCCGCGTTCCGCGCGGAGCACGTCCGCGGCGTTAGTAGGATCGTGGGCGAGCTCGTTACCGTGTGATGAGACCGGCGGTGGTGAAACCGTGGTCGTGCCGGGCGGGCGTTCAACCAGACAGAGCAAGACGGCACAAGGGAGTGCCCGCCGTGGGTGTCAAACATGTTGAGCCGTATACCGAGGAGTGGCGCGACCAGCCGTCCCGCTACGCCGGCCTCGTCGTCGAGGCGCTGGGCGAGGCGGTCGAGAGCTGGTGGCAGGGTCCCTGCGACCCGCGCACCGTCACCATCCGCCTGACCGGCGGCGACGCGCTGGTCTGGGACGAGGAGAGCGGCTGGCGCCGTGGCCGCTACGCGAGCGGCGACCCCGCCACCCCCACGGTCCTCACCGACGACCGCTATCTCGGCGGAGGTCTCCTGCTCTCCCCTGAGCGGGTCCCCTCCGCGATCGCCGACGCCCGCGCGGGCGTCGGAAACAGCACGGCATGGCGGCCCTGCTACCGCTCCTACCGCCACTATCGCGACGGCCTCGATCTGGCGCTCGACGGATACGCCGCCTACGCCAACGCCTGAGCCCGCCTCGGGCTGTGAGCCCACGTCACCCCGGGTCCGCCTCGGCGGGTGCGGCGGGCCCGCAGGAATACGGCAAGCCCGCCTCGGGCGTGAGTCCAACATCACCCCGGGCGCCTCAGCGGGTGCGGCGGGCCCGCAGGAAGTCGCTGACGACGTACTCGCCCAGGCGGTCGGCGCCGGGGGAGAAGACCCGGCCGCCGTTGCGCCGTCCGACCTCGTTCACGAACTCCTTCAGCCGCTCGTCGTCGGCGAGCATGAAGACGTTGAGCGTCGCCCTGCGCCGGGTCATCTTGTCGACCTCCGCGAGGGTCAGCTCCAGCGTCTCCTGGGTCGGTGGCCACTCGAAGGCCGCCGAGCCGTTGCGCCGCAGGTGGGCGGTGGGTTCGCCGTCGGTGACCACGAGCACGACCGGCTCGAAGTCGGGGTGGCGGTCCAGGTGGCGTCCGGCGATCAGCAGGGCGTGGTGCAGGTTCGTTCCCTGGACCATGTCCCACTCCAGCCCCGCCAGCTCGTCGGGCTGCAGCACCCTGGCGTAGTTGGAGAAGCCGATGATCTGCACCGAGTCCTGGGGGAACTTCGAGGCCACCAGCGCCTGCAGCGCCATCGCCGTCTGCTTGGCGGCGGCCCAGGTGCCGCGCAGCGCCATCGAGTAGGACAGGTCGACCAGCAGGCACACCGCGGCCGCCGTGCGCCGCTCGGTCTCGGCGACCTCGAAGTCGTCGACCGACAGGGTCACCGCGCCGCCCCCGCCGCGCCGGACCCCGTTGATCACGGTACGGACCACGTCGATCGGCTGCTCGTCGCCGAACCGCCAGGGCCGTGAGGACCCGGTGAGCTCACCGGCCGAGCCCGCGTCCACCTGGTCGTGGTCGCCGCGGCGCCCGCTCTCCAGGGAGGAGAAGACGCGGCGCAGCGCGGTCTCTCCCAGGCGCCGTACGGCCTTGGGGGTGAGCTCCAGCTTGCCGCGCCGGCGCAGGAGGTAGCCCTGCTGCTCCAGCTCGCGCTCGACCTGCCTGAGCGCCTCCAGGTCGTCGACGGCGGAGCGGCCCAGGGCGCGCCGGATCGCCGCCTCGTCGATGTCGTCCAGGCGGGCGCCGGGGTAGTCCTGGCGGAGTGCGGCCTCCAGCTGGGTCAGGTCGGCGAGCTCGTCCAGCGCGCTCACGGCGTCGGACATCCCCATCGGCTCGTCGCCGCCCAGCCGCTCCGGGGTGTTCCAGGCCAGGTCGGGGCGGCGGGCGTAGAGGGACTCGCCCAGGCGGCGCATCTGCTCGTCCAGCCCGGCCTGCTGGAGGGTCTGCTCGATCAGGTGGTCGAGCTCCTCGCGCTGGGCCGGGGTGAGGGAGGCGAGCAGGCGCTGGGTGGCCGCCGCCCGCCGGGCCAGGGTGTCGACCAACTCCTCCAGGTTCCGTGGCGACTCCGGGAACATGTCCCCGTATTTCGACATGAATTGCTCGAAGTCGGCCTGGGTGTGCTCACCCCGGGCATCCCGGTCGAGCATGTCGTTCAGATCGGACATCATCTCCCTGACCCGCTCCATCGCGGCCGGGTCGGGGTTGGCCAGAGACTGCCGCATGCCGCGGAACTGGCTGTCGAGCACCTCCCTGCGCAGCAGGTCGCGCAGCTCCTCGAAGGTCTGCCTGGCGGCGGCCGAGCGCCACCGGTAGGCGCCCAGCTCCCGGATCGCGCTCGCCGTGTCGTCGGGAAGAGCGGCCAGCTCCGCCTCGCGCAGCCGGGCCTCGTCGGAAGGGTCGGGGAACAGCTCGGCCCGCTCCTGGCCGATCGCCTTGTCCAGCAGCGCCCTGGCCCGCTCCAGCGTGCCGTCGATACGGCCGCGCTCGCGCAGCTCACGGCGCCGTCTCCGCACCTCGCGGAGAAGCTCCTCAAGGCCACGACGATCCTGCGCGCCCGGCAGGCCCTCCTTGAGCAGGTCGCGCAGGGCGTGGGCGGGGTTGGAGCCGGACAGGATCGCGTCACCCATCCGGTCCAGCGCGGAACGGACGTCGTACGGCGGGGCGAGCGGGTCGGGCCCGTCCCGGTATTCGCCATAGCGATAGCTCATGCGGACACCTCAGGTGCGGTAAACCGTCGTGCCGTCCACCTCGTCCTTGGACAGCCGACGCAGGAGGTAGAGGCCCTCCATGGCGAATTCCAGCGCGGCGGCGGCGTGCCCGGGGGACTCGTCGCCGATACCGAGCTGGGACATGATCTTTGCCAGGCCCGGAACGGGGCCGATCCTGCGCAGCAGCTCCCCTGCGGGGATCGCCACGCCCGACTCGACCTGGACGCCCTCGGAGAACTTCTCCAGCAGCGGGTTCAGGTCGCTGCCGCCGAGCGTGCCGCGGAACGTCTCGGCCACCGCCCTGCGCAGCAGGTGCGCGAGCACCTCGGTCTCCCGGCCCTCCTCGCTGACCTCGAACTCCACCTTGCCGCGCAGCGTGTGCACGATCCCCGGCAGGTCGGCGACCCTCGCCACCGCGTGATCCTCACCGGTCAGCGCCGCACGCCGTACGGCGGAGGCGGCCGCGGTCTCGGCGGCGGCGATGGAGAAGCGGGCCGAGACCCCCGAACGGGCGTCCACCGCGGTGGACTCGCGGACCAGCCGGGTGAAGCGGGCGATCACCTCGATCAGGTGGTCGGGCAGATCGGCGCCCACCTGGTCGAGCGCGGCCTCCTGGCGGATCAGGACCAGCTCGGTCTCGATCGACAGCGGGTAGTGGGTGCGGATCTCGGCACCGAAGCGGTCCTTCAGCGGGGTGATGATCCGGCCGCGGTTGGTGTAGTCCTCGGGGTTGGCACTCGCGATCAGCAGGATGTCCAGGGGCAGGCGCAGGTTGTAGCCCCTCACCTGGATGTCGCGCTCCTCCAGCACGTTGAGCAGCGAGACCTGGATGCGCTCCGCCAGGTCGGGCAGCTCGTTGACGGAGAACACCCCGCGGTTGCTCCTGGGGACCAGGCCGTAGTGGACGGTCTCCGGGTCGCCGAGCGTACGCCCTTCGGCGATCTTGATCGGGTCGATGTCGCCGATCAGGTCGCCGACGGAGGTGTCGGGGGTGGCGAGCTTCTCGCCGTACCGCTCGTCCCGGTGCTTCCAGGAGATCGGCAGCTCCTCGCCCATCTCGTCGGCCAGGCGGCGGCAACGGACGCACGAGGGTTCGTAGGGATGGTCGTTGATCTCGCAGCCCTCGACGGCGGGGGTCCATTCGTCGAGGAGCCCGGTCACGGTGCGGATCAGCCGGGTCTTGCCCTGACCCCGCTCACCGAGCAGGACCAGGTCGTGTCCGGCGAGCAGCGCTCGCTCCAGGTATGGCAGGACGGTGTCGTCGAAGCCCACGATGCCGGGGAACCGCGGCTCTCCTGCCCGCAGGCGGGTCAGGAGATTCTCACGGATCTCGGCCTTTACCGTACGGTGAATATGGCCGCTCGCGCGCAGCTCGCGCAGAGTACGTGGCTCTGGGATTTGAGGCACGGGATCGAGCCTACGTCCACAACGCCCGATCCGGCACTCTCATCCCTCTTTCGGATCTTGAGTATTGCGTGAGGGACAACGTGAGTGCTTGTCTCCCCAGTGGGGAGAATCGCTCCAAGACAAGGTATCGGCCGGTTCCCCCGCCCGGGAGCCGGGGCACCCCCGGAAGGGGCCGCCACGTGGGATCTTCGGCATTCGCGGTCGCACGGCACTGACGGGCCTCACGCTCTCGGCTAACGTCGGTTCACAACGGTTCATGGCAGGCTTCAGGGCTTCAGGGCGGGCTTCGGATGAGATCCGACGCTCTCCGGCGAGCCACACGACGAGGGACAAGAGGGAGAGGCGAGACAAGTGGCGTTGATGACGAGCCGCTTCGCCGACGGCCTCGCGGTGGGGGCCGATCTGGTCTCCGCGGCCGAGGCGGCGGTACGCCAAGCCCTGTCCGGCTTGTCCGGACCGGCCGATCTGCTCTGTTTCTTCATCTGCGGCGACGATCCCGACGACGTCTCCCGCGCGGGACTGCGCGCGATGAGCATGGCCCCCGGCGCCGCCGTCCTCGGATGCAGCGCCACCGGGGTCATCGGCGACGGGCAGGGGGTCGAGGTCACCCCCGCGGTGAGCGCCTGGGCCGCCTCCCTGGGCGGGGCCCGGCTGACGACCTTCGCGCTCGACACGTTGAGGGCCGACGACCGCTTCGTGGTGGTGGGTCTGCCCGACCGCGCCCCCGACGATCACGCGGCCATCCTGCTCGCAGATCCCTACAGCTTCCCCACCGACGGCTTCGTCGAGCGCTCCGAGGAGGTCATGGGAAATCTTCCCCTGATCGGCGGCCTGGCCAACGCGATCCAGGGCCGCGGCGCGGTCCGGCTGTTCGCCAACGGGGAGATCCACACCGAGGGAGCCGTCGGGGTGCTGCTCAGCGGTGCCCTCAACGTCAGCACCGTGGTCAGCCAGGGCTGCCGCCCGATCGGCCCGACGATGACGGTCACCTCCGTCGAGGACAACCTCCTGCTCGAACTCGCAGGGCAGCCCGCCCTGGCGCGGCTGGAGGAGATCGTCAGTGCCCTGGACGAGGACGACCGCGACCTGGTCGCCTCGGGCCTGCAGATCGGCATCGCGATGGACGAGTACGCCGAGAAGCACGAGCGCGGCGACTTCCTGATCCGGGGCGTGCTCGGCATCGACCCCGAGCGGGAGGCCGTGGCGATCGGCGACGTCGTCGAGATCGGCCGTACCGTCCGCTTCCAGGTCCGCGACGCCGCCACCGCCGACGAGGACCTGTACGAGCTGCTGGACGCGCACCGCACGGAGTTCGGCCGGGTGGACGGCGCACTGCTGTTCTCCTGCAACGGCCGGGGCTCGGCCATGTTCGGCAGCGCCGACCACGACGCCGTCGCCGTCCGCGACACCCTGGGTCCCATCGGGGTGGCCGGGTTCTTCGCCGCGGGGGAGGTGGGCCCGGTGGGTGGCCACAACCACGTCCACGGCTTCACCGCCTCGGTCCTGGTCTTCTCCTCCCACCAACCGGCCGGCGGTTCGTGACGTGAGCCGGACCGCGCCGTCCGGGCTGCGGGTGCGCTCGTCGTACGATGATCCGCATGTCAGGCACCCAGGTGACCTACGACGACGTGGTCGCCGCGCGTGAGCTGCTGGCCGACGTCGCTCTGCGTACCCCCCTGCTCCACTCGCACGTGCTCTCCGAGATCATCGGCGGGCCCGTCCACCTCAAGTGCGAGCACCTGCAGCGCTCCGGGTCGTTCAAGATCCGGGGGGCGTACGTCAGGATCGCCGGGCTGACCGAGGAGGAGCGGCGTCGGGGGGTGGTCGCGGCCAGCGCGGGCAACCACGCGCAGGGGGTCGCACTCGGGGCGGGGCTGGTCGGCGCCGGGGCAACGGTCTACATGCCCCTGGGGGCGCCGCTGCCCAAGGTGGCCGCGACCCGGTCGTACGGCGCCGAGGTGCTCTTCGCGGGCGAGACCGTGGACGTCGCGCTGGAACGGGCGCGGGAGCACGCGACACGGACCGGGGCCGTGTTCATCCACCCGTTCGACCATCCCGACGTGGTCGCCGGGCAGGGCACGATCGGGCTGGAGATCGTGGAGCAGCTGCCCGAGGTCGGCACGATCGTGATGTCGCTGGGCGGGGGCGGGCTGGCGGCCGGGGTGGCGCTCGCGGTCAAGTCGCTGCGGCCGGGGGTGCGGATCGTCGGGGTCCAGGCGGAGAGGGCCGCCGCCTACCCGGCGTCGCTGGCCGCCGGGCATCCGGTGGAGGTCAGGCCCGCCTCGACGATGGCCGACGGCATCGCGGTGGGCCGTCCGGGCGAGCTGCCCTTCGAACTGATCCACTATCTGGTCGACAGTGTCGTCACCGTCACCGAGAGCCAGATCTCCCAGGCGCTGGTGCTCTGCCTCGAACGCGCCAAGCAGGTCGTCGAGCCCGCGGGCGTGGCCGGGGTGGCCGCGATCCTGGCCCACCCGCACGTCTTCGAGCCGCCGGTGGTGGCCGTGCTCTCCGGGGGCAACATCGACCCGCTGCTGATGGCGAAGGTCCTCAGGCACGGCCTGGCCGCCGCCGGGCGCTATCTCACCCTGCGTGTCCGGCTCTCCGACCGGCCGGGCGCGCTGGCGGCGCTGCTGTCGCGGCTGGCGGAACTCGGCGCGAACGTGCTCGACATCGTGCACGGGCGGCTCGGCATGCACCTGGGGGAGGTCGAGGTTCAGCTCCAGATGGAGACCAAGGGGCCGGTGCACTCCGAGGAGGTGCTGGGCTCCCTGCGCGTCGAGGGATACAAGGTCATCGTCACGTGAGGGCGGGGGAGAGTGGGCCGGTCGCGGCGGTGGACGGACGATCTTCCTGGCCAGGACGACCGCCCTGGCCAGGACGGTCCTCCTACCAGGTGGTGGGCTTTTTCGCGGTGAACAGCCAGGCGTCGAAGAGAGCATCGAGCTTCTTGCCGGAGATCTTCTCGGCCATCGCGACGAACTCCGGGGTCGTGACGTTCCCGTACCTGTGGGTGGCGTTCCACTCCTTGAGAAGCCTGAAGAACGCCGAGTCGCCGATCCGCTGCCTGAGAGCGTGGAGCGTCATGCCGCCCCGGGTGTAGACGGAGTCGTTGAACAGGTCGTCAGGCTTGGCCTGGCCCGGGGTGTAGCTCCAGATGGCGGCGTCGGCCCCGGCGCCGTAGTGCCTGCGGAAGAGCTGCTCGGCGGTGGCCTCGCCCTCGTGCTCCGACCAGAGCCACTCGGCGTAGGTCGCGAAGCCCTCGTTGAGCCACAGGTCCTTCCAGCGCGTGATGCTGAGGCTGTCGCCGAACCACTGGTGGGCGAGCTCGTGGGCGATGATGGCGGCGTCGGGGTCGAACCCGCCGTACATGGGCTTGGTCTGGTTCTCCAGCGCGTAGCCGGCGGGGAAGTCGTCGACCACGCCTCCGGTGGAGGAGAAGGGGTAGGGGCCGAAGACCGTGCTCCAGTAGTCGGTGACCCTTCCCGACACGTCGTACAGCTTCTTCAGCGAACCGCGGAACCTCGGGTCGACGGCCGCCAGGTTCTTCACACCTCCGGGGGTCGTGCCCTGGAGCATCTCGAACCTGCCCAGCGTCACGGTGGCGAGGTAGCTCGCCATCGGGTGGCTCTCCCGCCACTGGAAGGTCGTCTTGCCCCCGGCGCTCTTCGGCGTGCCGACGAGCTCGCCGTTGGCCAGCGCGGTCAGCCCGGCGGGAACGGTGATCTCGAAGTCGTAGCTCGCCTTGTCCACGGGGTGGTCGTTGCCGGGGAACCAGGTCTTGGCGCCGTTGGGCTGGCAGGTGACGAACGCGCCGTCCTTGGTCGGGATGAAGCCGTACGTGCCCAGGTTGGAGGAACCCCTGACCGGTTTGGGCTCACCGGCGTACGCGACCTCGACGGTGAACGCGGCGGCGTTCGGGATGAACGCGGCCGGGGTGACGCTGAGCTCGGTCCCCGCCCTGTCGAAACTCGCGGGCTTGCCGTCCACGGTGACCCGGCTCACGGTGAAGCCGGAGAGGTCGAGGTTGAAGCTCGCCAGGTTCTGGGTTGCCCGCGCCTCGATCCTGGTCACTCCCGACAGGTGCTTGGAGGGTGGGTCGTAGCTCAGCTTGAGCCCGTAGTGGCCGACGTCGTAGCCGCCGTTGCCGTCGGTGGGGAAGTCGGGGTCGCCGATCCCCGAGGCGCCGGGCGCGGCCTCACCGCCACCGCCGCCACCGCCGCCACCGGCGACGACGTCGGAGGCGACCGGCTTCACGGAACCCGTCGGGAGGACGCTCTCCCCGTTCGACGCCGAGCAGGCGACCGTGCCAACGGTCCCGAGCGTGCTGAGAAGAGCGGCGGTCGCCGCGGCCAGCCGTTTGGACGCCATTCGTTAAAGCCCCTTTCCCGGCCGGACGGCCGAGCCCCGTGGAATGGCACACTACGCGACTGACCTGCGTCGATCAGGCGTCTATGACAAGCGTCCTGGCGGCGAGGTCGTGCACGGCCTGCTTGCGTGGGTGGAAAAGGATGAAAGCCACATCTATCCAGCCCAGGCAGCAGGTGGAGTACATCAGCCAGGAGACCAGTTCGCGCAGCGCGACCTGTCCGACACCGGCCCTCCGCCCGTCGGTGTCCGTCACGCGCAGCCGAAAGATCTTCTTGCCGAGCGTCTGCCCGTTCCAGTAGGCGGTCAGCAGCCAGTAGTACAGGAAGCCGATCACCGTGACCAGGAAGGTCTCCGCGTAGGGTACCTGCACCGACAGCCCGCTCGCGGCGCCCGTGACGGTGTTGACGGTCCGGTAGGTGAAGGGCGAGGAGATGAGCCCGACGATGAGAAGGTCGAGGATTCCCGCGAAGAGGCGGCGCCAACGCCCTCCCAGCCTCATGGTGCCCGGCGGGGAAAAATCGCCGGGCGGATCCCCCGCGGACGTGTAGCCGAAGACGGGATCGAACCCCCGTGCATGCTCCCGTCCGTGTTCCCGGCCATGGCCGGGACCCCGCTCATGGCCGGGACCTAGGTCGGAGCCGAAGCCGGGCCCCTGGCCTGGGTGGGGATCGTGACCGGGGCCCGGAGAAGTGCCATGGGCGGGGTCGCGGCCCGGAGCGGGGTTCGAGCCCTCGTGGCCCGGCCTGAGCGGCTCGGGATCGGACCACGGGTCCGATCCCCGGTCATCCGGCGGTGGCGGTACTGATCCCATCCAAAGATGATCACCTCAAGGTCGCCATCGCAAAGCCAAGGACGGTTACAGGTTGCCCCGCAGGTCCTGCTCGCGCTCGATCGCCTCGAAGAGCGCCTTGAAGTTGCCCTTGCCGAAGCCGAGCGAGCCGTGCCGCTCGATCAGCTCGAAGAACACCGTCGGGCGGTCCTGCACCGGCTTGGTGAAGATCTGCAGCAGGTAGCCGTCCTCGTCCCTGTCGACCAGGATGCCGCGCTTCTTCAACTCCTCGATCGGCGCGCGGACCTCACCGATGCGCTTCCGCAGCTCCGGGTCGTCGTAGTAGGAGGCGGGGGTGTCCAGGAAGCTCACGCCGGCCTCGCGCATGTGGTCGACCGTGCTCAGGATGTCGTTGGTGGCGAGCGCGATGTGCTGCACGCCGGGGCCGCCGTAGAACTCCAGGTACTCGTCGATCTGTGACTTCTTCCTGGAGATCGCCGGCTCGTTGAGCGGGAACTTCACCTTGCGGGTGCCGTCCGCGACCACCTTGGACATCAGCGCCGAGTACTCGGTGGCGATGTCGTCGCCGATGAACTCCGCCATGTTGGTGAAGCCCATGACCCGCCGGTAGAACTCCACCCACTCGTCCATCTTGCCGAGTTCCACGTTGCCGACGCAGTGGTCGACGGCCTGGAACAGGCGGCCGTTGCGCACGTCGGGGGCCGCCACCAGGGGCTTCGCCGCGACGTAGCCGGGCAGGTACGGGCCGCTGTAGTTGGACCTGTCGACCAGGGTGTGCCGGGTCTCGCCGTACGTCGCGATCGCGGCCGTCACCACCTTGCCCTGGTCGTCCTCCATGACGTGCGGCTCCGCGAGCCCTCGCGCGCCCTGGGCGAGGGCGTGAGCATAGGCGGCCTCCACGTCGGGGACCTCGATGGCGAGGTCGATCACGCCGTCGCCGTGCTCGGCGACGTGGCGGGCGACCCCGGTGCCGGGCCGCACCGCCCCCCGGAACTCGAACCTGGCGGAGCCCGAGGTGAGAACGTACGCCACCTCGTCGCGGCTGCCGTTCTCCGGGCCGCGGTAGGCCACGAGCCGCATGCCGAACGCGGTGGAGTAGTAGTGGGCGGCCTGCTTGGCGTTGCCTACCGCGAAGACCACGCAGTCCATACCGTTCACAGGAAAGTTGTCGCTCATGCGAATACTGTCTGTTTTGTTGAGCTGTTTGTGCAACACTGTCTTCGAAGACCAGACAATATGCACACCTACTCGCCGTCCATCGCGGAGCATCTGTACATCATGACGATCGACCAGCTCGACGCCCGGCTCATCGCCCTGCTGGCGGCGGAGCCCCGGCTGGGGGTGCTGGAGTGCTCACGGCGGCTCGGTGTGGCGAGGGGGACCGTGCAGGCACGCCTCGACCGGCTCGCCTCCCGGGGGGTGGTCACCGGGTTCGGCCCCGACGTCGACCCCGCCGCGCTCGGCTACGACGTGATGGCGTTCGTGACCCTGCAGATCCGCCAGGTCAGCGGGTACGATCCGGTCGCCGATCAGCTCGCCGCCATTCCCGAGGTGCTGGAGGTGCACACGATCACCGGCGGTGACGACATGCACTGCCGGGTGGTGGCACGCAGCAATGCCGATCTGCAGCGGGTAATTGACCTGATCGTTGATGTCCGGGGCGTGGTCAGAACCTCGTCGGTGATCGCCTTGGACACCCCTGTGCCATACCGTGTTCTGCCTTTGGTGGCCGATGTCCCGCGCAAGGGGAAGGGCTAGCCGTACCATGCCAAGCAGGGGCCAGACACCGTTATCCATCGTTTACCCTTAACGGTCCGCAACCGTCGGGGGTCAGCGGCGGGTCCTATCGGGGGGTCACGCGTGTCAAAGGGCGGGACGAGCAGTCCCAGGAGGAAACTCCTGAGAATCACACTCATCGTCTTCGGCGTCGGGATCATCTCGGCGATCGGCCTGCTCGGGGTGGTGTGGGCGATCACTCCCATCCCCGACAGCACGCAGCCAAGGGCCACCGCGCAGGGGTCGGTGATCTACTACCGCGACGGCAAGACCGTGCTGGCCAGACAGGGTGTCAACCGCAAGAGCGTGACCCTCGACAAGGTGCCGCAGAGCCTGCGGAACGCGGTCATCGCCGCGGAGAACCGCTCCTTCTACGAAGACCAGGGCGTCTCCCTCTCCGGCACCTTCCGCGCCATGTGGTCCACGATCAGCGGCCGGCAGCTCCAGGGCGGCTCCACGATCACCCAGCAGATGGTCCGCAACTACTACAGCGGTCTCAGTCAGGAACGTTCCATAATCAGGAAACTCAAGGAGGTCATGATCTCCTTGAAGGTGGACCAGTCGAAGTCGAAGGACTGGGTGCTGGAGCAGTATCTCAACACGATCTACTTCGGCCGGGGCGCCGACGGGGTCCAGGCGGCGGCCGGAGCCTACTTCGGCAAGGACGTGAGCAGGCTGAGCGTCGCCGAGAGCGCCTACCTCGCCGCGGTGATCCAGCAGCCCTCCAGGTTCGCCGACCCGCAGGGCCCCGACCTGCACGCGGCGAGGGACCGCTGGAGGTCGGTGGTCGACGGGATGGTGGCCACCGGGGCCGTCACCTCGGAGGAGGCCGCCGCGCTGACCTTCCCCACCCTCCGCAAGCCCAAGGCGATCTTCGCGCCCAAGGGGCAGGAGGGCTACATGCTCGACCAGGTGACGGCCGAGCTGAAAAGCAGGGGCTACACCGACGAGGTCATCAACCAGGGTGGGCTGAAGATCGTATCGACCTTCGACAAGAACCTGATGGCCGCCGCCGAGCGTGCCGTCACCTCGGTCCTGCCGGACGACACCCCCAAGAAGGTCCGCACCGGGCTCGCCGCCGTCGACCCCGCCACCGGTGAGGTCGTGGCCTTCTACGGCGGACGCAGTTACGCCGCCAACAAGTTCGACAACTCCTTCTCGGCCAAGGTGCAGGCCGGATCGACGTTCAAGGCGTACACGCTGGCCGCGGCCCTGGACAACGGCTTCGGCCTCGACACCAGGGTCGACGGCAACTCCCCGCTCAGGATCGCCTCCGCCGACATCCCCAACTCGGGCGGCTACTCCTACGGCGAGGTCAACCTCGTCAAGGCGACCCAGAGCTCGGTGAACACCGCGTTCGTCGACCTCGGCCAGAAGGTCGGCCTGAGCAAGGTCATCAAGGTCGCGGAGAGCGTCGGAATCCCCCGCAAACAGCTCGACCCGCACCGGGGCGCCGCCACGCTCCCGCTCGGCGTGGCCTCGGTGAGCGCAGTCCAGAACGCCTCGGGTTTCGCCTCCTTCGCCGCCGAGGGCGTCCACCGCGAAGCTCACGTGATCCGTTCGGTCACCGACGCCGAGGGCAACGTCGTCAAGAGCTCGACCAAGGGCAAGCGCGCCTTCGGCGAGCAGGCCGCCATCGACGCCACCTACGCGCTCACCCAGGTCGTGGAGGGGGGCACCGGCTCCGCCGCCCGCCTCTACGACCGTCCCGTGGCGGGCAAGACGGGCACCACCGACGAATCGGCGGCCGTGTGGTTCGCCGGGTTCACCCCGCAACTGGCCGTAGCGGTCGACATGTTCCGTGACGACAACAAGCCGGTGACGGTGAACGGCAGCGCCCTGTACGGCGGTTCCTACCCCGCGCAGATCTGGCGGGCCTTCATGACCGAGGCGATGGAGGGCAAGCCGGTCAAGGAGTTCAAGGAGCCGTCCAACTACGGCTACGCCCCGTACGACTACAGCTCGGGCGACCAGCACGGCGACGACCAGACCGGCGGCCAGGACACGACCACGCCCGGCCCCGACGAGGCGGCCACCCCCGGCCCCGACCAGAGCGCCACCCCTGAACAGGAGACCCCGGGGCCCGGCCAGACCTCGGCCCCCGAGGACACCGGCGGAGGAACGGACGGTCCCGGGCCAGGCAGGGGTGAGGACCTCGGCGGCGATGGCGGCGGAGGCGGCAGGGGAGACCGAGGAGACAGGGGCGGTGACTTCGGTGTCGACGACCTGGGCCGCAGGCTCGGCGACCCCGGCCTGGACAACTGAACCGGCCAGGCCGGGGCGGCTGAATCCGGGCCAGGGCGCCTGGTCATGGCTTGGGCGCCCTGGACTCGGCCAGAGCAGGTGAAACGGCCAGGGCGACCGCACCCGGTCTGGACGACCGAACCCCGGCTACGCCTCACCCACCAGCTCGGCTCGAAGGGCCTCGGGGGTGGTGACGGGCATTCTGCAGGTGAAGCCGCGGCACACGTACGCCGCGGGCTCGCCGCCCACCAGGCCCCGTCCGGCCAGCAGCGGCACCTCCCCGGAGCCGGCGGCGGTACCGCTATCGGTATCGGGACCTGAGCCGAAGCCGGCATCGGGAGCGGAGGCGGCATTGACAGCGGTATCGGAGCCGGTGGCGGGACCCGGTTCGCCGAGCGCCAGCACCAGACCCGGCAGGGGAGACAGCAGGGCGGTCCTGTGCAGGGCGGCCGTCGCCGGATCGCCCGCCGGGCCCACGATCGCGACCTCGATCGGACCGGACACCGCGGCCTGGGCCGCGGCCAGCCCCCACCCGGCGAACCTCGCGTGTTTGTCGGCCAGCACGGTGACCGTGCCCAGGGCCGCCTCGGCAGCCTCGCGGTGCCTGGCCGAGCCGGTCAGCGCGGCGTACGAGAGCAGCGCGCCCGCGGTGGCGAACTGGCCGGACGGCGTGGCGTTGTCGGTCGCGTCCCGTGGGCGCTGGAAGAGCGGCTCGGCGTCGTCGGCGGTGTCGTAGAACCCTCCGGAGCCGTCGGAGAACCGCTCCAGGACGGTATCGAGCAGCACCTCGGCCCGCCGGAACCAGCGGACCTCGCCGGTCACCCCGTACAGGGTGAGCAGGCCCTCCGCGAGGTCGCCGTAGTCTTCCAGGACTCCCGCGTTGGTGCCGGCCCTGCCGTCGCGGGAGGTGCGCAGCAGCCGGTCGCCGTCCATGTGAAGCTCGTCGACCAGCACGGCCGCCTCGCGCGCCGCCTCGACGAGGTCCGGCCGCTCGAACAGGGCGCCGGTCTCCGCGAGGGCGGCGACGGCCAGACCGTTCCAGGCGGCCACCACCTTGTCGTCCCGTCCCGGCCGCACCCGGCGGGACCTCGCGGCGAGCAGCGCGGAGCGTACCCGGGCGAACCGCTCCTCCTCGCCGGGATCGGGGTCGGCGAGGAGTTGTAGCACCGAGGTGCCGTGCTCGAAGGTCCCGGTCACCTCGAACAGCTCGATCGCCCAGAGCCCGTCCTCCTCGCCGAGGACCTCACGGAGCTCCTCGCGGGTCCAGGCGTAGAACTTGCCCTCCACGCCCTCGCTGTCGGCGTCCAGGGCGGAGGCGAAGCCCCCCTCGGGGGTGCGCATCTCGGCCAGCAGCCAGTCGGCCGTCTCCAGCGCCACCCGCCTGCCCAGAGCGGAGCCGGTGGAACGCCACCAGTGCGCGTAGACCCGCAGGAGCAGGGCGTTGTCGTAGAGCATCTTCTCGAAGTGAGGAACCACCCAGTCGGCGTCCACGCTGTAGCGGGCGAAGCCTCCGGCGAGCTGGTCGTAGATGCCGCCCCGCGCCATGGCCTCCAACGTCCGCCCGGCCATGGAAATCGCCGCGTCGGCGGTCGCCCGCCCTCCGGCTTCCCCGGCCGCCGCGCCCCCGGTGGCCGCGCCGTACCGCAGCAGGAACTCCAGCGCCATCGACGGCGGGAACTTGGGTGCCCCACCGAAACCGGCGCGGACCGGATCGAAGGACTCGGCCAGGTTGTGCACGGCCCGGGTGAGCGTGTCCGGCGTGGGAAGCGGCCCGGACGGCAGCGCCGACCGCTCGTTCAACGCCTCCACGATCTTCGAGCCCTGTTCCAGCACGGCCTCCCGCTCGCCGGTCCAGGCGTTCGACACCCCGGTCAGCAGTCGCTGGAACTGCTGCCTGGGAAAGTAGGTGCCGGTGTAGAAGGGGTGGCCCCCGGGGGTGGCGAAGACCGTCATCGGCCATCCACCGTGACCGGTCATGGCCTGGGTGGCCGCCATGTACACCGCGTCGACATCCGGCCGCTCCTCGCGGTCGACCTTCACGTTGACGAAAAGCTCGTTCATCAGAGCGGCCGTGGCCCGGTCCTCGAAGGACTCGTGGGCCATCACGTGACACCAGTGGCAGGCCGAGTAACCGACGCTGATCAGCAACGGCACGTTCCGCCGGGTGGCCTCGGCGAACGCCTCCTCGCCCCATTCGAACCAGTCGACGGGATTGTCCGCGTGCTGCAACAGATAGGGGCTCGTCGCGTCCTTCAAACGGTTCATCAGAAACCTCCAAGGAAATCCCCGCCTTGAGGCGAGGAAGGAATCGGACCCCTGCGGAGCAGGGCAGGGACAGGCGATTCGTCGTCAGGCGAATCGTCGTACCGAACGCGCACGATCTCTAATTGGTCGTGGCTAACATCTGAGCCGTGGCGCAGATCGTGAAGCGGGCCTACAAGTACCGCTTCCACCCGACCCCCGAGCAGGCTGAAGAGCTCGCCCGGACGTTCGGCTGCGTGCGCCTGGTCTACAACAAGGCCTTGGAGGAGCGTAGCCGCGCTTACAGGCTCGAAGGGCGCCGTGTCTCCTACGTGGAGTCGTCGGCGGCGCTGACCGAGTGGAAACGCAGCGGTGCCTACGATTTCCTGTCCAAGGTGTTGTTGGTCCCCCTGCAACAGGCGCTGCGCCACCTTCAGGCGGCGTTCACCAACTTCTTCGCCAAACGCGCCAGGTACCCGACGTTCAAATCCCGCAAGAAGTCGTGGGCGTCGGCCGAATACACCCGCAGCGCGTTCCGCTGGCGCGAGGGGGAGTTGACGCTCGCGAAGATGGACGCGCCGTTGAACATCGTGTGGTCGCGTCCCCTTCCCAGGGGGGCGCAGCCGTCCACGGTGACGGTGAGCAAGGATGCGGCGGGCCGCTGGTTCGTCTCCCTGCTGGTCGAGGAGAAAATCACCCCGCTTGCTCCGAGCGTGAACGCGGTCGGCGTGGACGCGGGGATCACCGCCCTGGTCACTCTCTCCACCGGAGAGAAGATCACCAATCCGAAGCACGAGCGGGCCGACCGGCGCAGGCTCGCCAAGGCTCAGCGGGGCCTCGCCCGCACGGAGAAGGGGTCGAACAACCGGGCCAAGGCGAAACTCAAGGTCGCCGCGGTGTATGCCCGCATCGCCGACCGGCGCCGCGACCACCTGCACAAGCTCACCACGCGTCTCGTCCGTGAGAACCAAACGGTCGTGATCGAAGACCTCACCGTGCGCAACCTGGTGAAGAACCACAGCCTGGCCCGCGCGATCTCGGGTGCCTCCTGGCGTCAGACGCGCACCATGCTGGAGTACAAAGCGCAGTGGTACGGGCGGCAGCTGCTGGTCGTGGACCGCTTCTTTCCCTCGTCCAAGCTGTGTTCGGCCTGCGGCGTCCTCCAGCGATCCATGCCGCTGAATGTGCGGGAATGGACCTGCGCCTGTGGCGCGGTCCATGACCGCGACGTCAACGCCGCGAAGAACATCCTCGCCGCCGGGCTGGCGGAGAGGTGAAACGCCTGTGGAGCCGGTGTAAGACCTCAACGAGAGTCCTCTCGGGCGGGCAACTGGCGGTGAAGCAGGAACCCTCACGGGCGACCGTGGGGACTCCCCTCCCTTCAGGGAGGGGAGGAGGTCAGGGAGCCCTTTCCCGCGTGCGCGGTGCGTGAACGGTGGGTCCTCCTGTCGGTAGTGCCGGTCGCAGCCCTTTCCCGCGTGCGCGGTGCGTGATTCCTCTCGCGAGGTGCGCGGAGGTCGCGCGTCGTGGTTCTTCCCGCACGATCCCCCTCACACCTTCCCCGGAGGGGGACGACGCCGCGAGCACGGGCGGGACGCCCGTCGCGCGGCCGCCATCGCCATGATCGATTTCCGTGCGGCCGTGGTCGAAATTTTAGGCCGTGAGCGACGCACCCGGGTGCGTCGCTCACGTACGCACGCCGGTGGCTCTGGTGAGGTTTGCCGGGGAACCCTGCCACATCCACGGGTGGAGCGACCCTTCTTCTCTTCTCGGTGAAGCGGCAGGTCGGCGGGCCGGTGGGCGGGATGTGATCACGGACCGCCTGACCCGTACGTGGGACGGACAGGACTGACCGGGGGCGAGCCGGGAACGAGGGGGCCGTGATGACGAACAGGCCAAACAGGCCAAACAGGCCGGACAGGTCGGAAGGCAAGGCCGGTGTCGGGCGGATCGCCCTGCCGGGCGCGGTGTTGGGCGTCGGGCTGGGAGGGTTCGTCGACGGCATCCTGCTGCACCAGATCCTGCAGTGGCACCACATGCTGTCCAGCACGAACACCGACAACATCGGGGTGAGGTACTACCCGGTGGACACCGTTCCAGGGCTGCGGATGAACACGCTGTGGGACGGGCTGTTCCACGCGTTCACCTGGCTGGCGGTGCTGATCGGTCTCGGCCTGCTGTATTCGCGGGTCCTGCACTCCCGTGGCCGGGTGTGGAGGTCGCGGGAGCTGTGGGGCTGGATCCTCGTCGGATGGGGGGTGTTCAACCTGGTGGAGGGCGTCGTCAATCACCATCTGCTGGGCATCCACCACGTGCGGACCGGGCCGTACCAGACCTGGTGGGACCTGGGGTTCCTGCTCCTGGGCGTGGCGCTGGTGCTCGGCGGGTGGATGCTGCGACGCGGCGGCGGCCCGGTCGAGCTGTGCGAGGAGGGCGGGCGGGCCCCCGCCGCGCCGACGTCGTGACCGCCCTGGCCCATGGGACTCACGGGGTTCACGGGGTTCACGGCGGCGGCGATCTGGTGGCGGCACTGCCGCCGACGGTCCTCGCCGTGGTGGCGGTGGGATACGTGCTTCTGGCGGTGCGGCGCGGCCGTGAGCCCAAGGGCTGGAACCGATGGCGGACGGCGGGTTTCCTCGCGGGCGTCGCGCTGGTCGCCGCCGCCGTGACCGGCCCCGTCTCCGCGTTCGCCGAGACGGACTTTCGCGGGCACATGCTGCAGCACCTGATGATCGGCATGCTCGCGCCGCTGGGCCTGGTGCTCGCAGCCCCGGTGACGTTGCTGCTGCGCTCGCTGCCGCCGGTCCACGGGCGGCGCGTCGGCGCCGTGCTGCGCTGCCGGGCGGTGCACCTGCTGACCGACCCGTGGATCGCGCTGCTGCTCAGCGTGGGAGCCATGGTGGCGCTGTACTGCACCCCGCTGTATCGGATCACCTCCACCGGCGGGCTGTCGCACCACCTGACGCACCTGCATTTCCTGCTGTCCGGCTGCCTGTTCGCCTGGGTGATCGCCGGCCCCGATCCGGCGCCGCGGCGCCCTTCTGTCCCCCTCCGGCTGGTCGTGCTGGGGGTGGCGATCGCCGTACACACCGCGTTGTCGCAGCTGATGTACGCGGGGCTCCTCGTCGACGTGCCGGTGCCGGCCGAACAGCTGCGCGGAGCCGCGGAGATCATGTACTACGGCGGGGACATCGCCGAACTGCTGCTGGCGTTCGCGCTGGTGAGCACCTGGCGTCCCGCGCGGGCGGCCGCCCGTTCCGGCCCCGGAGCGGGCCCCGGATCGGGCCCCGGAGCGGGCCCTGCGGCTTTCCGGACAGACGCGGTGTCCCGGTACGGGAGGTGACACCGGGCGGGAAGGTGTGTTCGCGGCGCTTCGGGCGTAGGCTCACTGGGCGTGGATCTCGACTTCGTCTGTGTGCACGCCGGAAGGGCGGCTTCCGAGCTGACCCGGCGTGATGTTGCCCGCGCGCTGCTCGCCGTGCCGTCAGGGGTGGCGCTGGTGGCGCTGCCCGATCTGAGGCGGGCGCTGCTGGCGGCGGGAAACCCGCTGTCGGTGCCCTTCTGGGACTCCGCGAAGGCGACGCTCGGCGCGATCGAGTCCGGCGCCGCGACCGTGGGGGATGTGCAGCGCTGGATGGAGTCCACGGGCACCGAGCCGCTCCTGCTCACTCCGAGCTTCTTCGTCTGGCCCGAGGAGGACGAGCGGGGGCCGGTCGGTGAGGAGATGTTCCGCGGGCTCGTCGCCCACCTGGAGGAACGGGTCGCAGCGGGGGAGATCGACCCGGACGCGCTCGCCCGGGGCGACGAGGGGGCGAGGGAGGCCTACGCGGACCTTCAGGAGCGCTGGCTCACCAGCCCGCTGCCCGACGGCCGGGTCCCCGGGACGGCGGTCTCCGACGAGCAGGACGAGGAGCTGTTCGCCGCCTGGGACGAGGAGGAGGCGTTCGCCCTGAGCGAGTTGCGGCGCATCCTGGCCGAGTTGCCCGCCCCTGAGCGGCCCGTCAGGGAGTTGCGGGCCGCGGCGAGCAGGCTGCGCGAGGTGCTGGGCAGGCCCGGCTATCCGGGCAATGTGCTGCGGGCCTGCGCCGGGTACGAGGGGGAGCCGCTGCCGGCCGATGACGAGGAGCTCTGGCTGACCGTCACGGCGGGCATCGCGGGGCCGATCTCCGACCTGTCGGAGGAGGGCGACCGGCTGGAGATCTTCTCCGATCTGGACGGGGAGCTCAGCCACGAGGACTCGGTGCTGGCCGCCCTGTGCGCGATCCACCACGCCGACTGGCTGGCCGTGGTCGCCGCCCTGGCCAGGCGTGGCCCCGGGGTTCTGGCGTCCCCTGAGCGGATCGCGAGGCTCATCGCCGAGTCGGAGGACATCGACGTCGATCTGGACGAGCCGGAGGACCTGGAGGCGGCCGAGACGCTCTTCAGCTCGGTCACCCCGCTCTGGGCGTGCCTCGGGATCGTCGACAGGACCGAGGTGCTCACCTCGCTGGGCCGATGGGGGCTCCCCAAGGCCTTGGAGCGCGCCTGGTCCTCGACGGACACCCTCGGCGACTGACGGGGACGTTCGCGTACGACCCCCGTACGACCTGGGGGAAGCCTCAGGATTCCGACACGTGCTCGCACGGCTCCCGTGCGGCTCAGGGAAACCCTCGTGAGCCCGCCGGGGTCCGGCCGCGGCGCCGTCCGATGACCGGCGATCCTCGCGTGACTTTCCGCCCTCGATTCCCGGCCCTCGGGTTCCGGGGTGAACCGCGAGGTCAGGCCTCCTCGTCGAGGAGGTCGCGATAGCCCTCGGGCACCAGATCCCTGTATTCGGGGTGGCGCCGGATGTAGCGGGAGATGAACGGGCAGAGCGGCACGACCGACCGACCCGACGAGCGGCTCGCGTCGAGGGCCGCGGAGGCGAGCCTGCTGCCCAGGCCCTTGCCCTCGTGCTCGGGGAGGATCTCGGTGTGGGTAAAAATGATCTTCCCGGCGCGCAGGCGGTACGCGGCGAACCCGGCGACCTCGCCCTTCAGCAGGATCTCGAAGCGGAGGGCCTCGGGGTTGTCGGAGACCTCGATGTCGTCGGCCATGCTCGTCCTCGCTCGTTCTCGGGGGTTTCGGTTCGGCCCTCTGCCGTGCGTGTCGCACGGTGGCCGGTCGGGGCCGTGGGGCCGGAGACGTGGGCGATCACCCCGGGCACGCCGGAGGTGCGCGGGGTCGTCGGAGCTAGGGAGCGGTCGGCGTCGTGGTGGTGACGTCGGTCTTCTGCTCCCTCAGCTCGGCCTCGGAGGGGACCTCGATCCTGGAGATCTGCTTCCTCATCGACTTGACCAGCATGTAGAGGGCGAACCCCAGACCGGCGATGACGAGGAAGCCCAGGAGGCCCGGACTGACGTCACCCTTGGTGACGATGTCGAATGCAATCACATGTCAAGTTTGCCACCGCCACCCCACGGTCGCGTCAGTGGCAGGCGTGCGAGACCGTGTCCGCGGGGACCTCCGCGTGGATGCCCGTGAACAGGTCATCCTCGGGAAGCCCGACGTCCACGAGCGATCGGGCCAGGTGGTAGTCCTCGGTCGGCCAGATCTCGCGCTGCAGGTCGCGCGGGCAGACGAACCAGAAGCCGTCCGGGTCGACCTGCGTGGCGTGTGCGAGCAGCGCCTCGTCGCGGAGCTCGAAGTAGTCGCCGCAGGGGATCCGGGTGGTCACCGGCCACTTCTGCGGGCGATCTTCCCAGCGGGAGATCCAGTCGGCGTACGGGGAGCCGATGCCGCGGGCGTTCATCGCCTCGTGCAGCGCCTCGAACCGGTCCTTGGTGAAGCCCATGTGGTAGTAGAGCTTCATGGGCTGCCAGGGCTCGCCGGTGCCCGGGTAGCGGTCGGGGTCGCCGGCCGCCTCGAACGCCTCGACCGAGACGCGGTTGGTCATGATGTGGTCGGGGTGCGGGTAGCCGCCGTCGTCGTCGTAGGTCAGGATCACGTGCGGCCTGAACTCGCGGACGGCCGCCACCAGCGGCGCCGAGGCGATCTCCAGCGGCTGCAGGGCGAAGCAGCCCTCGGGCAGCGGCTCGCTCTCGTCCTCGGGCAGGCCGGAGTCGATGAAACCCATGAAGCGCTGCCGCACGCCGAGGATCTCGCGGGCGCGCTCCATCTCCAGGCGCCGGACCTCGCCGATGTTCTCAAGAATCTCCGGGCGATCCATCTTCGGGTTCAGGATCGACCCGCGCTCGCCTCCGGTGAGCGTACAGACCAGCACGTCCACGCCCTCCGCCACGTAGCGTGCCATGGTGGCGGCGCCTTTGCTCGACTCGTCGTCGGGATGCGCGTGAACGGCCATCAGCCTGAGCGGTGCACTCACGGGCTCGGTGTCTCCTTATGTCGGTCGCGCGTCGGATCGTCGCCGGTCGCCTCGCGGACGGCCCGCCTGGCCGTGTCTTCCGCTCCGCTCGACGTGGTGCCCCCGCGCGCCCTCGGCTTACGTCACTCTAGGGAGAGGTTAGTTTCTCTTGGGCGGTCGCGAGGGCGAGGCCCTCGCAGGGGACAATTGTCTCGGATAACACCGAGGTAGTGCAGGGAGATTCCGTCATGGCCACCAGCGAAGCCGAGAAGGGCCGTCGGGACGGTCCCGTCCTCGGCACCCCGGGCGACTTTCCCGACCGCCCGGAGCGCAGGGGGCGTTTCGTCGTGCACGCCGTGATCGCGATCCTCTGCGTCGTGTGCGCCGGAGGGTGGGGCTACGTGATGTGGGCGGCGAAGGGGGACACGGAGGTGATCGACCAGGTCATCGCATTCGACACCAGTCGCGGCGATTCTGTGCAGATCACCTTCGAAACGGTCAAACCATCCGATCGTGCGGCGCTCTGCCGCCTGCGGGCCACCGATGTCAGCCACGTCGAGGTCGGCAGCAAGGAGGTCAATATTCCGGCTGGTGAGGGGTATGTTCGGCTTACCGAACGGCTAGAGACCAGTGCTCCGGCCACTTCCGTTCATGTCCAGTACTGCTATCTCGTATAGTGAGACATTTGGGGAGGCGATCGGAGGGTTAACTTGTTAGCCTTTCGAGATTCGACCGACCGCACCCCCAGGCACCAAGCACGAAGCCCCCGAGGAAGCAAGGAGAACCCGTGGCCGACTCCCACAACGAGAGCGTCACCTGGCTCACTCAGGAGGCGTACGACCGCCTGAAGGCTGAGTTTGAGCACCTCTCGGGGCCCGGGCGCGTTGACATCGCCAAGAAGATCGAGGCGGCACGCGAAGAGGGCGACCTGAAGGAGAACGGCGGCTACCACGCCGCCAAGGACGAGCAGGGCAAGATGGAGGCCCGGATCTTCCATCTCCGCCAGATCCTGGACAGTGCCAAGGTTGGTGAGGCGCCCCGCACCGAAGGCGTGGTCGGCCCTGGAATGACGGTCACCGTCCGCTTCGAGGGCGACGACGAGGAGGTCGCCTTCCTGCTGGCCTCGCGCGAGGAGAGCGGCGCCCCGATCGACGTCTACTCGCCCAAGTCGCCGCTCGGTTCGGCGATCAACGGCAAGAAGATCGGCGAGAAGGCGACCTACACGATGCCGAACGGCCGTTCCAACACGGTCGAGATCCTTGAGGCCGTGCCGTACATCGGCAACTGACCTCCGCGAACCCTGATCGATTCGCTGATCCGCCGGGACGGGCGTCCCGGCGGATTGCCGTGTGTCGGAAGATTTGACAGTCTTTCGCAAGACTTGCGGCTGCATTGCAGATTGGGTGCTTTTCAGTAGGTTTGCATGCATCGTGGGACCGCCTGCGGCACGCTCGTAGGGCTGGAGTTCGTGGGGAAGGGGATGTGTCGTGTTCAAGCGGCGACCACGTGTCTCCGACCTGATCCGGGAAGCCCGGCAGGACCTCGCCTACAGCCCCCGTCCCCGCTACAGCCACCGCACCGCCCGCCTGATGAGGCGGGCCGTTCCGATCCTGGCGGTCCTGCTCGTCGGCCTGCTGGCCACCGGTCTGATGGTCTTCACCCAGATGCCGGAGACCAAGCCGGAGACGATCACGATGCGCAAGTCCGTCGCCACCCTGCCGACCCAGGTGGCCAAACCCGTCCAGGGCGGGCAGGGCGGTAGCTCACCGGAACCGGTGGCGCCGCTCACCTCGATGCGGCAGCCGCACCTGTTCGTCGTCGCGAACAGGCCGCTCAGCGCGGCCGTGGTCGCCAAGGTCGCCCAGGTCTCCGGGGTGCGGGCGGTGGAGCGCGCCGACGCCGCCGAGGTGGTCCTGGACGGCAAGCGGGTGCAGACCCTCGGGGTGAACCCCTCGACGTTCCGCGCGTACACCCCCAAACCGACCGCGCGCTCCGACCGGCTCTGGCGGAACGTCTCGGCGGGGGAGGTCGCCGTCTCCTTCGTCCTGGGCAACGACGGGGGCATGCCGCTGGGCAAGACCTTCACCACCGCCGGGCGCGAGCTGCGCGTCGGCGCCTACGCCACGATGGGCATGGGCGCCATCGACGCCGTGGTCTCCCGGCCGACCGCCCGCGCCCTGGGCATCCCGGAGAACAACGCGCTCGTGGTGAGCGCGCCGAAGGCCGACTCCACGAAGCTGCGCCTCACCCTCCTGCGGGCCCTGCCCAAGGGGGCACAGGTCGCGGTGATCAACCCGGTGCTGCGGGCTCCCGGCAGGACCACCGCTCCCAGCAAGACCACGACGACCTGGTCCGCGAGCTCCTTCATGACCGCCCCGCAGGTCACGACCGCCCTCACCGCCGCGATCGGCAAGCTCGGCCGCCCGTACGTGTGGGGGGCCGAGGGCCCCGACAGCTTCGACTGCTCGGGCCTGGTCCAGTGGGCGTACGCGCAGGCGGGGATCAAGGTGCCCCGGGTGACGCACCAGCAGTTCGTCTCCGGGCCCCAGATCCCGCTCGCCCAGGCGCAGCCCGGTGACCTGCTGTTCTGGCGGCACGACCCCACCAATCCCGGCTACGTCTCGCACGTGGCCATTTACTGGGGAGACGGCAAGATGCTGCACGCCCCCAGGACCGGCGACGTGGTCAAGCTCGTCCCCGTCACCACCCGCAACTTCGCCGGGGCCGTCCGGATCAGCCCGGGGGTCGCCGCCCGGGTCCGCTAGCCCGGTGGTGCCGACGGGGCCGCCGGCCCGGTGCCGAGCGCGCGACTTCGATCGCCCCCGAGGGCACTCGCCTCGCTCACCCGGGGGCCTGACTTGGGCCCACTCCGTTTCCTCGCCTGCGGGCGCCTCTCCGGTCTTCCCTCGCGATGCTGGCTTCGATCTACGAAGCGATGTAATCTAAATTACATGGAAAATGATGAAGCAGTGGAGAAGCTGCGCGGCTGGTTCTTGGGGAGGCTGCCCGCGGAGTGGTTCGAGGGTGGAGTGGAGATCGTGCTCGACCGCGAGGAGATCGCGGTGGTCGGCAGGCTCCGGGCTCCCGAGCTCGGTGACGACGTCTCGGAGGTGGAGCGTTCCGCCGCGGTGGAGGGCGGCATCCTGCGTTTCCGTGAGGAGACGAGGGAGCGGCGCGTCGAGATCGCGCTGGAGGCCGAGCATCGTTTCCGCAGGAAGGTCTCCTGGGGCGTCGCGGTCGGTGACGAGACGGTGATGTTCACCACACTCTCGGTGCCCGTCATGACCCGGCTCAAGCAGTCGGAGCGCCAGGTGCTCGACACTCTCGTCGCCGCCGGAGTGGCCCGCAGTCGCAGCGACGCGCTCGCCTGGTGCGTGCGTCTGGTGGGCAACCACACCGACACCTGGCTGGCGGATCTGCGGGACGCGCTGCAACACGTCGACCGTGTACGGGCCGCAGGACCGGACGTGAATTCCTGACCCCAGCGGGGAAAATGGCGAAAAAATTGGTCTGAACCTGTCCGATGATTGGTTTAGACCTTTCTCATTGGCCTATACCACTGGCGGAACGGCTTTTTTAGAGTCACTTCTTTTGGGTAGGGGTTTCAAAACCCTGCGTCTCCTGCCTGGGCATACGTCGACAGGGGCGTCGGGTCTAGGGTGTCGCGACGCATGATCGCGTTAATTCAGTGGTCTACGCCAATTGGATTGGACGCGGTCCGGTCGTCAATGATGCCTTGGTCCCGGGAAGTGTAAAGGAGCCCAAGTAGTGTCCGTTACCGTAGATGCCACCGCCGTCAGCCCGACCAGCCACGAGGAACTCGCGGGGTGGGTCAAGGAGATCGCCGAGCTGACCCAGCCGGACCGGATCGAATGGTGCGACGGCTCCGAGGCCGAATGGACCCGCCTGACGAACCTGCTGGTCGAGCAGGGCACCCTCACGCGCCTTTCCAAACGGCAGAACAGCTTCCACGCCGCCTCCGACCCCAGCGACGTCGCCAGGGTCGAGGACCGGACCTACATCTGTTCCGAGCGTGAGGAGGACGCGGGGCCGACCAACAACTGGATCGCTCCCGCCGAGATGCGCCGTACCTTCGGCGAGATCTTCAAGGGCAGCATGCGCGGCCGGACGATGTACGTGGTGCCGTTCTGCATGGGCCCTCTGGGCGGTGAGATCTCCCAGCTCGGCGTGGAGATCACCGACTCGCCGTACGTGGTCGTGTCCATGCGCGTCATGACCCGCATGGGCGAGGACGCCCTGCGGCTCATCGAGGAGCGCGGCGGCTACGTCAAGGCCGTCCACTCGGTCGGCGCCCCGCTGGAGCACGGCCAGGACGACGTGCCGTGGCCGTGCAACCCCACCAAGTACATCAGCCACTTCCCCGAGACCCGCGAGATCTGGTCCTACGGTTCCGGGTACGGCGGCAACGCCCTGCTCGGCAAGAAGTGCTACGCCCTGCGCATCGCCAGCACGATGGCCCGCGACGAGGGCTGGCTCGCCGAGCACATGCTCATCCTCAAGATCACCCCGCCCTCGGGAGAGACGCGCTACGTCGCGGCGGCCTTCCCGAGCGCCTGCGGGAAGACGAACCTCGCCATGCTCCAGCCGACCCTCCCCGGATGGAAGGTCGAGACGATCGGCGACGACATCGCCTGGATGCGTTTCGGCGCCGACGGGCAGCTGCGCGCGATCAATCCCGAGGCGGGATTCTTCGGCGTCGCCCCCGGAACCGGCGAGTCCACCAACGCCAACGCGGTCAAGACGCTGTGGGGCAACAGCATCTTCACCAACGTCGCCCTCACCGACGACGGCGACGTGTGGTGGGAGGGCCTCACCGACGAGCCCCCGGCGCACCTGACCGACTGGAAGGGCCGCGACTGGACGCCGGAGTCCGGCGAGCCCGCCGCGCACCCCAACGCCCGCTTCACGGTCCCGGCCGCGCAGTGCCCGACGATCGCCCCCGAGTGGCAGGACCCCGAGGGCGTGCCGATCTCCGCGATCCTGTTCGGCGGGCGCCGCGCCAGCGCGGTCCCCCTGGTGACGGAGGCCTTCAGCTGGCGGCACGGCGTCTTCGTGGGGGCGAACATCGCCTCGGAGAAGACCGCCGCCGCAGAGGGCAAGGTCGGCGAGTTGCGCCGCGACCCGTTCGCGATGCTGCCCTTCTGCGGTTACAACATGGGCGACTACTTCGCCCACTGGCTCAAGATCGGCCGACGTGAGAACGCGCGGCTGCCGCGCGTCTACTACGTGAACTGGTTCCGCAAGAACGACGAGGGCAGGTTCATCTGGCCCGGCTTCGGAGAGAACACCCGCGTTCTCAAGTGGATCGTCGACCGCCTCAACGGCGAGGCGGAGGCGGTACGCACCCCCATCGGCCTGCTCCCCGCCCGGCTCGACACCGAGGGCCTCGACGTCTCCGACGAGGACATGCGGACGCTGCTGAGCGTCGACGAGGAGATCTGGAGGCAAGAGGCGTCGCTCATGCCCGCCTTCTTCCAGACCTTCGGCGACCACCTGCCGGGAGAGCTCTGGGAGGAGCACGAGGCCCTCGTCGCCCGCCTGGGCTGAAAGGGCCGTGCCATCCGGGCGTGACGGAGACCGGGAGCCGAGGCTTCCGGTCTTCGTCATACTCGGGGCGGGTGGCCGCATTTCGCCTGGTGACCGACATCTCACTGACTCGCCGTCGAAGTCGGGCGAAACTTCTGCCAGGCTGTGCGCGTCCATCTGAGTGCACGGGACGCCGCTCCTGTGGCCCACCTTTCCCCCCGAGGAGGCGGACATGGAGTTCTCGCTCTTCGTCATCGCCTGTGTCGTCGGCCTGGTCATCCTCTCCACAGCCCTCACGGTGCGCCGCGAGCACCGCCGGGTTCGCTCGGCCATGGTCGGCCACTACGGCGGACCGCCGAACCCGTACGAGCTCGCCTATCTCGCCGGAGGGCCGCGCCGCGTGATCAACACCGCGCTCGGCCTGCTGGCCAGGGCCGGGGTGATCCGGGTCTCGCGAGGCGGACACACCAGCCTGGTCGCGGGCGCCAAACCCTCTCCCGACCCGGTCGAGCACGCCGTCATGGAGGCGCTCCACCTGCGCGGAGGCTCGGCCCCCGTGAGTGAGGTCCGCCGCGTGGTGGCCGAGGGGCGAGGCGTGGAGAGTCTGCGCTACCGGTTGCTGGGGCTCGGCCTACTCGTGCCCGAGGGCGCGCTCGACCACGCGCAGGCGCTGCTCAGCCGGCTCCAGATCGCCTCGATCATCGAGCTGATCGTCGTGGCGGGCATCCTGCTCGCCGGGGCGACCGGAGGACTGGGCACCTTCGCGCTCCTGGTGGGCATGGTCTCGGCGATCGGCGGTTTCTCCGCCTACTCGCGGCAGAAGCGGGCCCTGCGCGACGCCCTGAGCAACGCGGGCCACCAGGTGCTCGCCTCCGCCCGCAAAGCCCACGCGCGAGGCAGCCGCCCGCTGGTGCCCGATCTGGCCTTCGCCGTCGGCATTCCCGTCGCCCTGTACGGCCTGAGCGAACTCAACGAGCCCGGACTGGAGGAGGAACTGCAGCGTCAGACCGCGGGCGCCTCCAACAGCTGCGCCACGGGCGCCTGCGGCGGCGGCTCGAACTCCGGTGACGGCTTCTCCTTCGGAGGTGGTGGCGACTTCGGCTCCGGCGGCTGGGGCGACTCCGGTGGGTCGGGTGACAGCGGCGGGTCGAGTGACGGCGGCGGCTCCGGTTGTGGTGGCGGGTGCGGCGGTGGCGGGTGCGGTGGCTGAGCCTCGGGCGCTGGGGGTGGGCATCGGCTGGCGGCCGGAGATCGACCTGACCGTGGAGCGGCTGCCCGGTGTCGACTTCGTCGAGGTCATCGCGGAGAACGTGAACCCCTCCCGGCTCCCCGAGTCACTGCGGGTGCTGCGTGCCCGCGGGACACCGGTGATCCCGCACGGTGTCGGGCTCGGCATCGGTGGCGCCGAGTCCCCCGACCCGCGGCGGCTGGCGCATTTGGCGGACTGCGCCCGAGCCCTGGACGCGCCGCTGGTCAGCGAACACCTCGCCTTCGTACGGGCGGGCGGGATGGAGGCCGGGCACCTGCTTCCCGTCCCGCGCACCCGGGCCGCGCTCTCGGTCGTCGCCGAGAACGTGCGACGGGCGCAGGAGGCCCTCCCCGTGCCGCTGGCCCTGGAGAACGTCGCCGCCCTGTTCGGCTGGCCGGAGGACGAGATGACCGAGGCCGCCTTCCTCGGCGAGCTGGTGGAGATGACGGGCGTCGGGCTCCTGATCGACGTGGCGAACCTCTACACGAACCAGGTCAACCTGGGGCTGTCGGCCGTCGCCGCGCTGGACGGCCTGCCGCTGTCCGAGCTGGCCTACGTTCACGTCGCCGGGGGCCACTCCCACCGGGGGCTGTGGCACGACACCCACACCGCCCACGTCCCCGCGGACGTGCTGGACATCCTCTCCGAGCTGTGCGCGCGGGTCGAGCCGCCCGGTGTGCTGCTCGAATGGGACGACGACTATCCCAGCGACGGCGCCCTGGCAGGGGAGCTCGACCGGATCCGCGGCGCGATGGCCCGTGTCTGAGGACGGGGCGAGGGAGGCGCTGGCCAAGGCGCAGGCGGCCCTGGTGGCGGCCCTGGTGGCCGGAGAGGAGGCGCCCCGGGGTTTCGACCGGGAGCGGCTGCGGATCCAGGAGGCCGGCCTGATCTCCAAGCGGCGCAGGACCGTGGCCAGACTGCGGCCAGATCTGGCCGCGCTGCTCGGCGACGGCCTCGCCGGCGAGTTCGACGCCTACGCGAGGGGCCGTCCCAAGCCGCAGGGCGGTTCCCACGCCGATGCCCGTGACTTCGCCGACCACCTCCGCGCGGCGGGGCGGCTGCCGGAGGAACCCGTGGCCCCGGAACCCGGCCCCCCGCCCCGCCGATGGTGGCTCTTCGGAGGACGCCGCTGAGCCGGGTGCGCCGGGCCGCGTGTGTTGGGCCGGGTGCGCCGAGCTGGTTGCGCTGGGCCGGGCGCCTGTCGTAACAGGGTGTCTTAACGGCGCCTTACCGGGTGCCTTCGAGCCGGATGTGTTCAGCCGGGAGTCGCCGAACCGGAGGTGCCGAGCCGGGTGACCGATATCGGTCGTGCCGGACGGGGCGCGGCAGAAACTTCTGGTCCTCCCCGTTCGTCCACCGGGTAGTGAACCTCAGGCAGGGACCATCCCGGAGGCCGTCATGCAGACCGTACAGATCGTCGTCGTGGTGGGTCTCGCGCTTCTGGGAGTGGCGGGGCTGATCGCGCTGCGCCTCGCCATGCGCCCCTCGCGCGTCTACGAGGGGCCCGAGCTGACGCCGTACGAGCTGGCGCTGCTCGCGGGCGGCCGGTCCAGGGTGGCCGACACCGCGCTCGCCTCGCTGACCGCCGTAGGGGCGGTGAGGGTACGGCGCGACGGGTGGCTGACGCAGGTGTCAGGCCAGGTCGGCGTGCTCACCCAGCCGGTGCAGACCGAGGTCCTCGACCACCTCAGGGGGCAGGCGGGCGGCGTGCCGGTCTGGGCGATCAGGAACGGGGTCGCCCAGGGGGCCGCGGTGACCATGCTGGTCGCGCGGCTGAGGGACCTGGGGCTGATCGACGCGCCCGGTTCGGGACGGGCCGACCCCACCCACCCCAACCGTGCGGGGAAGACCGCGCTGGCCCACTACCGCCTGCGCCACCGCGAGGACAGGTCCCTGCCACCCCGCGCCGGAGACCACGTCGACCATGACGAGCTGAACATCCTGGGCGTCGCCCTGCACGGTCTGAAGCAGTGGGAGGACGGGCGGCTGGCGGGGATCCTGTCCATGGAAGGCCCGCCGCCGCCTCGCGCGCCGCGGCGCGGCTCCTCCCGCCGTGGCGACGCCTCCGGTGCCTCGGGGGGTTCCTCCCACGACGGTGGCGGCGGGGGCTGCGGCGGGGGCTACGGCGACTCCGGTTCGGGTTCCGGCTGCGGCGGCGGAGGAGGTTGCGGCGGGGGCGGCTCCTGAGGACCCCCGACAGGCCGGGTGACGCCGCCTCGGGGACGTGTGCGAGGCGGCGCCGCCGGGGTGGTGTGGTCTTGGGGAGGTGCGTGGGTGGGGACGCCCGGGTGACGCGGTTTTGGGGATGTGCGCCGGGGCCGTCGCCCGGATGGCGGGGACATGGATGGCGTTGATCATGTTTTGGCGGACTGGGGCGGGATACCCTCTCTGAGGTGGGGGGACTGCGTTGTCTTGATGGTTCTTATCTGACCGTTACGCCAGTGGCGTGCCGTGACAGTGCCGGTACGCCGTACGAGATCACCCTGCGGCTCCACCGCGACGGCGCGCTGTACGGCACGGTGGGCGAGCGGTGCGGCTGGTTCCTCACCAGGCTGGCGCGAGGGGTCGCCGAGGCGCGTGCGGGTCACGAGGCCCGGTGGCCCGACCCCGACGACCGCTTTCCCGGCGACGAGGAACTGTTCGCCTTTCGTTACCGGGCCAGGAACGGTGTCGTCGGCGGGGGCGAACTCCGCTGCCAGCTGCGGACCATCCCGATCTGGGTGCCGGGGCGGCGGGGGCCCGGTGGAGAGTGGCGGGTCACCAGAAGGGCGTTCCTGGAGGCGTGGGGCAGCGACGGGATGGGGATGCGCGCCGTTCTGACCTCCTCCGAACTGGGCGTTTTCGTGGAGGCGCTCGTCGCGGAGGCCGAGGAGTGCCTGAGATCTCCCAACCTGGGCAAGGCCGCCAGATCCCTGTAGAGGGGGCCGAGAGGTCCGCGGGGCGGTGATAATTGCCTGTCAGTGCCCATTCGTGGCAGTGCTGAGGGAGGGGCTTCAATGGGCGTGCGAGATCTCGTCTACCGGCTGTACGAACGCCGGCTTGAGTCGAAGCTGTCCCGTCACAAGGAGATGGTTCCCCGGCACGTCGGCGTGATCGTCGACGGCAACCGGCGCTGGGCGCGCTCGATGGGCATCGACGACGTGAGCCGCGGGCATCGCAAGGGCGCGGACAAGATCTCGGAGCTGCTCGGCTGGTGCCGCGAGGCCGGTGTCGAGGTCGTCACCGTGTGGCTGCTGTCGAGCGAGAACATCAACCGCTCCAAGGACGAGCTGGACCTCCTGGTGAAGATCATCGAGGACGTGGTCCAGGAACTCGTGGCCGACGGATGGCACATCAAGCCCATGGGCGCGCTTGATCTTTTACCTGATCACACGGCCCGGGTGCTCAAAAACGCAAAAGAAGCGACATCACATCGTCCCGGTTTGATTGTGAACGTTGCTGTTGGGTATGGAGGAAGGCGTGAGATCGCTGATGCGGTGCGCTCCCTTCTCCAGGAGCACGCGAGCAAGGGCGCAAGTATCGAGGACCTCGTCGAGGTCCTCGATGTCGAGCACATCGCGGAGCATCTCTACACGCGCGGTCAGCCCGATCCGGATCTTGTCATCCGGACATCGGGGGAGCAGCGGCTCTCGGGCTTCCTGCTCTGGCAGAGCGCTCACTCCGAATTCTACTTCTGCGAGGCCTACTGGCCTGACTTCCGCAGGGTCGACTTCTTGCGGGCTCTCCGCTCCTACGCCGCGCGACACCGCAGGTACGGTTCCTGAAATTCCACATGAACGACCCCTTTCGGTCAGTCTTAAGCAGTTGGAAGTCGGGCATTCAGGACGTACCGTAAGAAGTAGGGGAGCACAGCTCACCTACGCCGGAGAGGGCCCGCCTTTGCGTCACGACCTGCTGAGGAGGGCCGGTCAACGGTCCCTGCTCGACGTTCTCGTGAGCGGGCCCCTGGCCGGTCCGCATCCCAGCTCATGGCAGGGCGCCGTGCATGGTGCCCGGGGGAGAACGCGTGGCAAACCCTTCGTCCTCACCCACGTCGCCGGCAGTGCAGCGGCGCACGTACGTCCTGGACACCTCGGTGCTCCTGGCGGATCCAACGGCGATGAGCCGTTTCGCCGAGCATGAGGTCGTCCTCCCGATCGTCGTCATCACCGAGTTGGAGGGCAAACGCCATCATCCAGAGCTCGGATATTTCGCGCGCAAGGCGCTGAGATACCTCGACGAACTCCGGGTGACACACGGACGTCTGGACGAGCCCATGCCGATCGGCGAGGGCACCATCCGGGTGGAGCTCAACCACAGTGACCCGTCCATCCTGCCCGTCGGGTTCCGGCTCGGCGACAACGACACCCGCATCCTGACCGTGGCGAAGACCCTCGCCGCCGAGGGCAACGACGTGGTGCTGGTCTCCAAGGACCTGCCGATGCGGGTGAAGGCCGCCTCCATCGGGCTCGCCGCGGACGAATACCGCGCCGAACTCGTGGTGGAGTCCGGCTGGACCGGCATGGACGAGCTCCAGGTGACCGAGGATGACGTCGAGACCCTCTTCGAGCACGGCACGGCAGACGTGGTCGACGCCCGCGACCTGCCCACCCACACGGGCCTGCGCCTGCTGTCCAGCAGGGGTTCCGCGCTGGGCCGGGTGCTGCCCGACAAGTCGGTACGGCTGGTACGCGGCGACCGCGAGGTCTTCGGCCTGCACGGCCGCTCCGCCGAGCAGCGGATCGCGCTCGACCTCCTCATGGACCCCGAGGTCGGCATCGTCTCGCTGGGCGGCCGGGCGGGTACGGGCAAGTCCGCGCTCGCCCTCTGCGCGGGCCTGGAGGCGGTCCTGGAGCGCCGTCAGCACCGCAAGGTCATCGTCTTCCGCCCCCTGTACGCCGTCGGCGGCCAGGAGCTGGGCTACCTGCCCGGTTCCGAGAACGAGAAGATGGGCCCGTGGGGGCAGGCGGTCTACGACACCCTGGGCGCGGTCACCACGCCCGAGGTGATCGAGGAGGTCATGGACCGGGGCATGCTGGAGGTGCTTCCGCTCACCCACATCCGTGGCCGGTCGCTCCACGACGCCTTCGTCATCGTGGACGAGGCGCAGTCGCTGGAGCGCGGGGTGCTGCTCACCGTGCTGAGCCGGATCGGCGCCAACTCCCGGGTCGTCCTCACCCACGACATCGCCCAGCGCGACAACCTGCGGGTGGGGCGCCATGACGGCGTCGTGGCGGTGGTGGAGAAGCTCAAGGGACACCCGCTGTTCGCGCACGTCACCCTGACCCGCTCCGAGCGCTCGCCGATCGCGGCGCTGGTCACCGAGATGCTGGAGGACATCACGATGTGACGGGGCGTCGGACGCCGCCGGAGCGCGGTCGCGGGGCCGTACGGGCCCGCGACCGCGCTCCGCGCGTTGTGGCTCCGCGCCTCCGGTGGCGGCCGGCGCGTCGGGGCGCCCGCGGATTCCGGTGTCCGTACCCCTGGCGTTCGTGGGATTCCGGTGCCCGGTACGCGCCTGGCCCGGGTGGAGGTACGGGGTCTGTCAGGGCGGCAGCCGCACGCCGGGGGCCGCGAGATTGCGGAACTCGAAGCAGCCCCGGTCGCCCATCGTCTCCGGGGTACCGGGGAAGAGCCGGGTGACCTCGACGCTCCAGATGCTCTCCTGCTTGTTCTGCCGGATGGTGCAGGTGATCTGGGCGAGGGCCTCCTTGGTGACCTTGCCCTGGCCCGTGATGATCACGTTCAGCCGGTAACCCAGGTTGTCGTTCGGCTCGTTGCGCTGATCGGTGTTGTCGGTGTTGTCGGAGTAGCGGGTCGTCTTGGTGTCGTAGTGGCTGAAGTCGTTGAGCGCGCTGGTCAGCCCCGCCTTCGGCGGCTGCTTGCCGGCCCGGAAGAGCGTGTCGATGATGTTCTTGGCCGAGTCGGAGACCACCGGGATCTTGACGGGCTCCAGCCGGCCGTCGCGGAGCAGATAGACCGTCACCCAGGTGGGGCTGTAGCTGATCACCGGCGGACGGCCGTAGTCCTGGACCTCGGTGGGGGAGATGCCGCATCCGCCGAGCAGCAGGGAGGCGGAGAGCAGGCAGGCGAGCCACCTCGCACCGGGGACGGCCGGCCGGGCGAGCCACCTCCTGCCGAGGGACGTCATGGGGGTGAGCCGTCTTCCGCCGAGGGCGATCAGGAGGGTGGGCCGTCGTCTCCCGTGGGGGACGGTCGGGAGGGCCGGCCGCCTCCTGTCCGGGGCCGTCGGGGCGTACGGGCGGGTGAGCCGTCTCATGCCGGGGGAAGCCAGACCGTGAAGAGGGTTCCCGGCCGCTGCGCGCGGACCGAGATCGTGCCGCCGTGCAGCTGGGCGTTGGCCCGCGCGATGGACAGGCCGAGCCCGCTGCCGTCACCCCGGGCGCCGGCCTTGTAGAAACGGTTGAACACGAAGGGCAGATCCTTCGCAGGGATGCCCTTGCCGTGGTCGCGCACCTTCACCTCCAGGCCGTTCGGGGTACTGCGGGCGGTCACCATCACCGGGGGCTCACCGTGGCGCAGGGCGTTGCCCACCAGGTTGGCGACGATGACGTCGAAACGCCTGGGGTCGACGGAGAAAGTGAGTCCCTCCGGCACGTTCACCCGTACCCGGTCCGACCAGCCGCGCATGTCCAGGCAGTCGCAGACCACATCCACGATGTTCACGGTGTCCACGTTCAGTGTGGCCGTGCCCGAGTCGAACCGGCTCGCCTCGATGAGCTGCTCGATCAGGGTCCGCAGCCGCTCGATCTCGCGCAGCACGAGCCGCACGGCCGTCGCGGGCTCGGGTGGCAGGCGCTCCGCCTCCTCGGAGAGCATGTCGGTCACCGCGGTCATCGCGGTGAGCGGGGTCCTGAGCTCGTGGGAGACGTCGGCGACGAAACGGCGGGACATCGCCTCCAGCGAGCGCAGCTCGGTGACGCTCCGCTCCAGGGCGGCGGCGGTGTCGTTGAACGTGGCGGTGAGCTCGGCGAGCTCGTCCTGGCCGTGTACGGGCAGGCGGGTGTCCAGGTGGCCCGCTCCGAGCGCTCGGGCCGCCGAGCCGAGCCGCCTCACCGGCAGCAGGAGCTGCCTGGCCGACACCAGGCCCAGGGAGAGGGCGATGATCAGCATGGCGACGCCGGCGACGGCGAGCGGCTGCCGCAGGCCGCTCAGGAGCCGATCCTCCTCGATGAGAGGGGCGAACACGTAGACGATCATCCCGGTGGGCTGCGCGGTGTGTATGGGTTCGATCCGCCAGACGGGGGTGCCGATGAGCAGCCACATGTCGCCGCGGATGGTCATGCGCTTGGCGACCATCCGCTGGGTGGCCCTGGCGGAGAGGTCACCGGGGACGTCCTTGGTGCCGAAGTCGCCGTCGGGGTAGACGTACTCCTCGTAGCGGACCACCACCCTGCCGCCCTGGGGACGCAGGCTCCTCTGCAGCGTGCTGATCTCCTCGTCGGTCGGTGGGCCGTCTCCCGGCCAGAGTCCGCCGACGGGCACCCTGATGCCCTCCAGGGTGTCGCGTACGTCGCTCACGGCCACATGCTCGGCACGTCCGATCATGCGGCTCTTGACGAACTCGTAGCCGATTCCCGCGACGACCGCGGAGGCGGTGACGGCGATCAGGGTAAAAGTGATCACCAGGCGCCCGCGCAGACCGGTGTACATCCACCGGAGCGAGGGAGGGAGCGCCCGTCTCACGGCGGGCTGAACCGGTAGCCGAATCCCCGTACCGTGTGGATGAACTCGGGCTCGGCGGGGACCGCCTCGATCTTGGCGCGGACCCGCTGGACGCAGGCGTCGACGAGCCGGGAGTCGGCGACGTGGGTGTGGTCCCAGACGGCCCGCAGCAGGTATCTGCGGTTGAGCACCTGGCCGGGGTGGCGGACGAGTTCGAGCAGGAGCCGCAGTTCCGTGGGGGTGAGGTGGACCTCGCGGCCCCCCAGCGCCACCTTGAGCGCCCCCCGGTCGATGACCAGGTCGCCGAAGGTGATGCGGTCGGAGGCAACCGACTCCATCCGGCGCAGGACGGCGCGGATGCGGGCGTCCAGCACGCGGGGTTCGACAGGCTTGACCACGTAGTCGTCGGCCCCCGCCTCCAGTCCCACGACGACGTCGAGGTCGTCGCCCCTGGCGGTGAGGAGGATCACCGGCAGCTGGTCGAGCCTGCGGATACGGCGGCACACCTCGACGCCGTCGATGCCGGGCAGCATGACGTCCAGGATGGCGATCTCGGGTCGGCGCGTTCTGATGTGCTCAAGGGCCTCCTCACCGCTGGTGTACGCGGTGACGGAGTGTCCCTGCCGGGTGAGCGCGAGCTCCAGCCCGATCCGGACCGAGGGGTCGTCTTCGACGAGAAGGATGCCTGCCACCGGGTAATCATTCTCCCAAGGCTTGGTTGGTTCCGCTGGGTCACAAAACCCAGACATAACGCAAACAGTACCTGAATTAGGTGGTCAGACCACGATTCGGGCACTTTCATGATCATCGATATGGTCGAAGTGATCCCATAAGGCAAAATGTGAGCAAAATCACTCCCATGCTTTCATTGCCGGGAAAGTAGCCGTGGCCTGGCGGTTATGTCATGAGAAACCCCTACGGGTACGAGCGAGCGCCGACCAACTCTCCCGTTCCGGTTGCGGACCACCCCCCTCCCCACGGCAAGCTCATAGGTCGTGAGTCCAGGATCACAGGAACTTAAGGAGCGCTCGGCGCCCGGTACCCGCCGCGCGAGCCGCAGGGCCGGCAGAGGGAAGGCCGACGCGGGTAAGGCCGACGCGCCCAGTTCGAAGCGCGGCATGACCTCCAAGCGCGCCCTCATCCTGGGCGCCGCGCTCGTGGTCCTGGTGGGTGGAGGCGCCTTCACCGCCTACACCGCCGTTCAGAACGCCTCGGCACCGAAGACGACGCCGCTCACCCTGGACGAGATGGCGCAGATGCTCGGCTCCGACCCGTTCGGCTCGGACCTGGAGTCCGACATGCTGAAGGCCCAGGCCGCGCAGGCGCTCAAGGCCGACAAGATCGCCGCCGAGCGCGACAACCGCAGGGCGCTCAACCAGGTCAAGATCGTTGACGAGGCGCCCGGCGGTGGCGGCTTCAACCCGCAGCAGCTCCCCCCGGGCACCTCCAACCCGACCGGCAACAGGGCACTGGGCAAGCAGATGCTGGACGCCAGGGGCTGGTCCGGCGAGTGGGGCTGCCTGGAGAAGCTCTGGATGAAGGAGAGCGGCTGGAACGAGCGCGCCATGAACACCTCCAGCGGCGCGTACGGCATCCCCCAGTCCCTCCCCGGCCACAAGATGGCGAGCGCGGGAGGCGACTGGCAGACCAACGCGGCCACCCAGATCGAGTGGGGGCTGGGCTACATCAAGGGCCGTTACGGCTCGCCCTGTGGCGCCTGGGCCCATTCCCAGGCCAAAGGCTGGTACTGAGAGACCAGGAGTCGGCAAGTCTGATCGCCTCCCGGCGCCCCGCGCCGCACCCTTGGCCGCATGGACGTGAAGGTCAGCGTGGTGGTGCCGGTGCACAACCCCGGTGATGGCGCCGACGCCTGTATCCGGTCGGTGCTGGAACAGTCGATGGCCTCCGAGGACTACGAGGTCATCTTCGCCGACGACGGCTCCGACGACGGGATCCAGCAGCGCCTCGACACCCTGGCCGCGGTGCGGTCGAACGTCAGGGTGCTCCACATCGAGCGGACCGGCTCGCCGATGCGCGGCCGCAACCTTGCCCTCATGGTCGCCAGGGGCGAGTACGTCTACCTGCTGGACCAGGCCGACCGCCTGGAGAGAGACGCTCTGGAGCGGATGTACGCGCGGGCCGTGGAGACCGGGGCCGACATCCTCCTCGGACGGCTCGTCAACGACCGGAGGCCACCCTCCGCGGTCTTCGACGCCGACCGCGAGAACGCCGACATCGTGAAGGACCGGCTGCTCACGCTGCTCACCCCGCACAAGCTCTTCCGCAGGGCCTTCCTCGACGCGGAGGCGCTGAACTTCTCCGACCCCGGCGGCCTCCTGGCCGAGCAGACCTTCGTGCTCCGCGCCTACCTGCGGGCCGAGAACATCGTCGTCATGGCCGACGGGGTCTGCTGCCACGTCACCGAGCGTCCGGAACCGCCGCAGGACCCCTACGTCTGGGCCGCGGAGCTGCGCGAACTGCTCGACGTCATCGACGACGAGGTCCCCGAAGGCCGTCGGCGCGACCGGATGTACGCCCAGTGGTTCCGCGGCGCGGTGCTGCGACGGCTCGGCGGAAGCAGATTCGTCACCTCCTCCGCGGATCGGGCGGTCACCTTCACGACCCTGCGCGAGCTGGTCGTCCAGCGCTTCCCTCCGCGCCTCGACCTCCTGCTGCCCGTACCGCTGAGGGTCCGCGCCGCACTGCTCCGCGCCGGCAGGCTCGACCAGCTCGTCGTGCTGGCCGGAGCCATGCGCGGTGTCCACCTCCAGGCCGACCTCGACGACCTCGCCTGGGACGACGGCGCGCTCACCCTGCGGCTCACCGTGGAGATGACACAGGCCGACGGCACCCCGATGCGCTTCGTCCCCTACGGAGAGGGCGGCCTGCTCTGGGAGCCTCCCGTTCCCCTCGACGGGCTCCGCCTGCCGCCCGAGATGGCAGACGTCAGCCAGGCCGCGGCCAAGGCGCGGTTCGAGGTCTACGTCAGGCACGAGGACACCGGGACGATCCACTTCCTGCCCTCGGACTGTTCGATGACCCGCTGCCGTCACCGCAACGGGGTCAGGCTCCAGGTCACGGGCACCGCCCGGCTGGACATCGACTCGGCGGCCATGGACGGACCGCTGCCGCCGGGACTGTGGGAGATACACGTGCGCATGTACGGCGGGGTGCAACAGGCGAGCACCCGGGTGACGGGGTCGCCGCTGAACTGCACGGGAATGGTCGCCGACTGCTCCAGGCGGCTCGTCGTCCCCTGGTGGTCCGACAGGGGGGAGCTGGGGATCTGCGTGGAACCGCGCTCGTTCCCCGAGTCGATCGTCCTGGTCTCACCGGGTACGACGGTGATCAGGCAGCACAAGCACGTCTTCGTCGTCGTGCCCGTACCCTACGTACCGCCGAGCGGGGGGCCGCCCGCGGAGCTGGTGTTCCGCCAGGCCGAGGGCAGGGAACGCGAGGTGACCGCGCCCGCGCTGGTCGAGCCCGGTGTCCCGGGGGAGCTGGCGGGGCGGCTGATCGCCAAGATCCCGACCAGGCTCGCGTACCGGGAGGGGTTCCTCGCGCCGGGGATCTGGGCACCGTTCCTGCGGGTCGACGGCGAGGAGACCGGGCTCCGCTTCAAGGTGGAGATGAACCGCGGCGGCCGGGTGGAGATCCACAAATCCGCCGCCGCCAAGCCCTCCGAGCCCTGGTACCCGCTGCTGAAGCGGGTCGCGCTGCGGATACCGCTGGTCAGGAACGCGGTCCGGGTGACCAAAAGCGTCCAGCGGCGCTACATGCTCAACTGATCCGGCCCGGCGCCACACGGCCCGCTGGGGCTGTGCGGCGCCGGGCCGTCATACGGCCGGTCGGTGTGTGTCATACGGTTCCGGAACCGGCCGGTCGAGGTGGTGGGGTGTCAGGGGGGCCCGGTCACACTCTCAGCCGGCACTCGTTGGGCAGGTCGCCGGTCGAGGGCCTCGGCAGCGTCGCGCTCGGCGGCGGGTTCTGCCCGCGCTCCACCCAGCTCTCCAGAGTCTCGAAGGCGCTGCGGAAGCACGGCAGCAACGGGCGGAGCCTGTCGGGGTAGGAGGCGTAGAGGCTGTCCACGTGGGTGCCGTCGGTGATCCGGTAGTAGCGGAACGGCCGGCGATCGCCGACCATGTCCGCGTAGACGTCGCCGGAGCGGGAGATCGGCAGCAGCGTGTCCAGCGTGCCGTGGATCGTGATCAGCGGCTTGCCGATCCGGCCGGTGAGCCCGATCTTCCGCACCGCCGCGTACGGCTTGCGCGCGTCGTAGTCGTAGTCGGCGTCGCAGGCCGGGGTGCCCGAGGAGCAGAAGGGCGTGCCCGCGTCGGTGTCGCCGTCGAAGGAGGGGTCGAGTTCCTCGCGGTAGACGCGCTGGGTCAGGTCCCAGTAGTACTGGTAGTGGAACGGCCACAGGAACTCCGAGCCACGGGCGAAACCCGCGTCGTACATCGCCTGGGTGTCACCCGCCGGATAGGCCCGCAGCGCCAGAGGCAGGTAGTTGAGCAGGTTGTCGCCCTTGACCCGCCAGAGCGTGCCCTCCCAGTCGATCCCGCCGTCGTAGAGCCAGGACCGGTTCTCCAGCTGCCAGCGGACCAGGTATCCGCCGTTGGAGATGCCCGCGGCGTAGGTCCGGTCGGGAAGCCTGCCGTAGCGCTGCGCGACGACGGCCTTGGCCGCGATCGCGATCTGCGTGACCCGGTCGTTCCACTCGGCGACCGCGTCACCGGACTTGCGGCCGTCCCTGTAGAAGGTGGCGCCGACGTTGCCCTTGTCCGTCACCGCGTAGGCGTACCCCTTGGCCAGCGCCCAGTCGGAGACGGTGAAGTCGTTGGCGTACTGCTCCCGGTTGCCCGGGGTGCCGGTGACCACCAGCCCGCCGTTCCAGTCGTCCGGCAGTCGCAGGACGAACTGCGAGTCGTGGTTCCACCCGTGCGTCGTGTTGAAGGTCGAGGTGTCGGGAAAGTAGCCGTCGATCTGGATGCCGGGCACGCCCTTCGGGTTCACCGCCCCCGCCGGGTGCAGGCCCGCCCAGTCGGCCGGGTCGGTGTGCCCCGAGACGGTCGTGCCCGCCGTCGTGAGGTCGTCCAGGCATGCCTTCACCTGGTGCTCGGCACCCGGCACCGTCACCCGGTCCAGCTTGGCGCAGTGCGCCGGCGCGGTCCCCGCACTCGCCGCGGGCGCCCCGGCGAGGGCCACCAGCGCGGCGAGCCCGACGGCGACGGCCCCCGCGACCCGGCCGCGCCCCCTGACGCCGCGTCCCGCGCCGTTCTCAACGCCGCTTTCCTCACTACTCATGGTCGGCTCCGCTTCAGGTGGTCGGAGAGGGCGGCGCGGAACTCGGCGGGCCGCTCGATGTGCGGGCTGTGGCCGCAGTCCAGGACGACCTCGGTGTACGGGCCGTACCGCTCCAGGACGGCGCGGGTCTGGGTGACCATCGGCTGCGCGGGGGTGCCGGGCGAGCCGGGGACGGCCCCCAGGGCGCCCAGGTGGGCCAGGTCGAAGAGTGAGGTGTCGGAGATGATCACGTCTGCCTCGCCCCTCACCCACAGGATCGGCGGCTTCGGGTCGATCGTGTGCAGGTCGTCGAGCCGGAAATGCGTCGGGGCGAACGAGTTGAGCACGCCCCGCGTACCGGGACGGACCCCCGGCCACTCCTCCGACGCCACCGCGTCGCCGGGGTAGTTGTCCTCGCCGACCCTCGTGGACAGCAACGACGCGACCAGGGCGTCCTCGTCCTCGATCACCGTGCCTGGCTTCACGTACATGGTCCGCATCACGTTCCTCGGCGAGACCGGGGAGTCGTCGGAGGTGTCCCCCGCCGCGAGCAGCTTCACGAAGTCGGGGTTGGCCGCGCCCGCCCCGGAGCCCGTGCCGTCGGGGTGGTTCAGCACGCCGTCGGGGCCGTGCGTGCCGCCGAAGCCGTACGGGGAGACCGGGTTGACGAGCGTCGCGCTCCGTACGGCGGCCGGCCGGTCGCGCAGCGCCTGCAGCACGACCCCGCCGCCCATGCTCCAGCCGACCAGGTGCACGCGGTCCAGTCCGAGGGCGTCGAGGAGGGCGAGCACGTCGTCGGAGTAGTCCCGCAGGCCACGGGTGGCGTCGACAGGGGCGGGCTCGGTGTCGCCGAAGCCTCGCAGGTCCACGGCGAGCGGTCGGTGGCCCGCCTCGGCCAGGGCGAGCAGCGTGGCCCGCCAGAAGGCGGCGCTCGACACGTTCCCGTGCACGAACAGCACCGTCTCGCCGCTCTCCGAGGCGTTCTCCGTGGCGCTCCCCACGACCGACAGGACATTCTGGGTGATCCGGCCGGTGGGCACCGGCCGGTTCTCGATGTGCATCAGACGTCTCTCCGTACGGTTCAGCGGGTGGTGGTCTTGGCCTCGTCGGGGGTGCCGATGGTGACGAGGTCGCGTCCCCTGGTCTCGCGCGAGACATACACGGTGATCAGGGTGAGCACGGCGGCTCCGGCCACGTACAACATGATCGGGAACGCCGACCTGTAGGTGTCCAGCAGGGCGACCGCGATCAGCGGGGCGAGGGCGCCCGCGACGATCGAGGCGAGCTGCGAGCCGATCGAGACGCCCGAGTAGCGCATCCTCGTCGCGAACAGTTCGGAGAAGAACGCGGCCTGCGGGCCGTACATCGCGCCGTGCAGGATCAGTCCGACGGTCACCGCCAGGGTGACGGCGGCGAAGCTCCTGGTGTCGATCAGCGGGAAGAAGGCGAAGGCCCACAGCCCCACCCCGGCGGCGCCGATCAGGTAGACGGGCCTGCGGCCGAGCCGGTCGGAGAGCGCCCCCCACATCGGGATCGAGACGAAGTGGATGGCCGACCCGATCAGTACCGCGTTGAGCACGAGGGGCTTCGGCAGGCCCGCCTGTGCCGTCGCGTAGACCAGCACGAACGCGGTGATGACGTAGTAGGAGACGTTCTCCGCGAAGCGGGCGCCGATCGCGATGAGGACGTCCCGCCAGTGATACCTGAAGACGTCCACGATCGGCAGGGACGGCGCGGGCTCGGCGTTGGCGACCGCCTGCTGGAAGACCGGCGACTCGCTGATGGAGAGCCGGATCCACATGCCGACCAGCACCAGGACACCGGACAGCAGGAACGGGATCCGCCAGCCCCAGCTCACGAACGCCTCGTCCGTCTGGACCGCCGCCAGCACCGCCAGCACGGCGGTGGCGAGCAGGTTGCCGCCGGGGGCGCCGGCCTGCGGCCAGGAGGCCCAGAAGCCGCGGCGCGCGGCGTCGCCGTGCTCGGAGACGATCAACACCGCACCGCCCCACTCGCCACCGAGGGCGAAGCCCTGGACGAGCCTGAGCAGGGTCAGCAGCAGTGGTGCCGCCATGCCGATCGCCGCGTGGGTCGGCAGGCAGCCGATCAGGAAGGTCGCCCCGCCCATCAGCAGCAGACTGACCACCAGTAGCTTCTTGCGGCCGAGCCGGTCGCCGAAGTGCCCGAAGACCAGCGCACCCAGCGGGCGGGCCACGAAGCCCACCGCGTAGGTCAGGAACGCCAGCAGGGTGCCCGTCAGCGGCTCCGACTCGGGGAAGAACAACTGCGGGAACACCAGTGCGGCGGCGGAGCCGTACAGGAAGAAGTCATACCACTCGATCGTGGTGCCGACGAGACTGGCACCGACGATCTTTCCGATGGGGGTGCGGGTTTTCTCTGCCATCTCACTCACCAGGGGAAGTCGCTGTTGGGGGGATTTCGGCTACCGTACGTAGTGACCGGCGTCACTCCTATGGGTACGACCGCCATAGCCGACAGGTGCCCTATGTGGACGTGTGCGACGGCCCCGCGAGCCGGGCCCGGCACGGCCCGGTCAGCCGCTGAGACGGTGCAGGCGCAGGGCGAGCTGAACCTCCAGCGCCCTGTCGGGGCTCTGCCAGTCGTCGCCGAGGAGCTGGCCGATCCGGTCCAGGCGCTGGGTGACCGTGTTGACGTGGATGTGCAGGGCCTCGCTCGTCCGCGACAGCGAGCCGCCCATGCCGAAGTACGCGGTGAGCGTCTGCACCAGAGCGGTGCCCCTGCGGGCGTCGTAGTCGATCACCGGGCCGAGCACCGAGGCGAGGAACGCCCCGATGTCGCGTCCCTCACCGACCAGCAGCCCGACGAAACCCAGCTCTCTCGCACCGGCGCCCTCCCCGGCCCTCCCCAGGGCCACCAGGGCGTCGGCGCAGCGCTGCGCCTCCCGGTGCGCCGCGGCCACCTCGGCGGTGCCGCGTACGGGCCCTCCGGCGCCCGCCGTGGCCGGATGGCCCAGCGAGGCGCTCAGCTCGGTCGCGACCCGTTTGGCCAGAGGCCCCGGCCGGTCCCCCGGGAGCATCAGGACCACCTCGTCGCCGCGCTGCGCGGCGAGACCGTGGTGCATCGCCGCCTGGGAGGACGCCCAGAACGCGGCACGCTCCCGCCCACCGCCGTGGCGCACCACGACCACCACGTGGTCATGGTCCAGATTCACCCCGACCCGCCGGGCGCGGTCGGCCAGACCGTCGAGCGCGGGCCGCGAGATCAGGTCGTCGAGCAGCTCACCCCTGACCCGGCCCTCCGCCTCGGCCACCGTACGCCTGAACAACAGCAGCAACGCGGTCACCAGCGCGGCCCGCTCCAGGATGCGCTGGTCGGCGTCCGACACCTGGCCGCCGTTGCGAAGCACCAGCGTGCACAGCGGCTCCGCGCCCACGTCCACCGACGCGACCAGCAGGTCTCCCTGCCGTACGCCGCGCCCCAGCGCCCTCGACGAGCGCGCGGCGTCCGCGATCGCGTCCTTGCCCAGCGCGCCGTCCTCCAGTACGCGCGCGTCCCCGGCGATCGGACGCCCGGCGTCGTCGAGCACCGCGAGCGAGCCGCCGAGCACCTCCGTCACCACCGCTGCCACGTCCTCGACCCCGCCGCCGCGCAGCACCAGGCCGGTCATCCGGTCGTGTGCGAGCGCAGCGCGCTCCACGGCCTGGCTGTGCGCGCTCACCTGCCGGTTGGCCTCGCTGAGCTCCTCCAGGGCGTGCCTGGTCTCCTGCAGCAGCCGGGCGTTGTCGATCGCCACCGCCGCGTGCGCGGCCAGCGAGCCCAGCAGCACGACCTCGTCCTGGGTGAAGGGCCGTACGCTCCGGTTGGCCGCGAACAGCACCCCGATCACCCGCGCGCCCAGCTTGAGCGGCACGCCGAGGATGGCGACCAGCCCCTCCTCAAGCACCGCGTCGTCGATGTCGCTCTTGTGCCGGAAGCGCTCGTCGGCGAAGTAGTCGGCGGTCGAGTACGGGGTGGCGGTCTGGGCCACCAGCCCGCCGAGCCCCGCGCCCATGGCGAGCCGCAGCGCCCGGAACTTCGCCGACACCGAGCCGTCGGTCACCCGCATCCAGGTGTCGCCCCGCTCGGGGTCGTGCAGCGTCATGTAGGCGGCGTCGGTGCCGAGCAACTGCCTGGCCCGGTGCACGATGGCCTCCAGAACGGCGTCCAGGTCCCGCAGCCCGGCGAGGTCGCCCGCCGTGTCGAACAGCGCCGACAGCTCCGCCTCACGCTTCGCCCTGCGCCTCAGCAGCGCCCGCACCTTCAGCGCGGCGAGCTTGGCCTCCTCCAGCTCCGCCAGCGCCTCCGCGTCGATCCCGTCGGACCTCGCCGCGAGAACGGGTCCCTCGAACTCGACGGCCGAAGCCTCCCTGGCCAGCAGTTCGAGAAAGACCTGTGTTGTTGGCGACGCTAACGCGTCGCGGTGAGGCCGCTCTTGTCCGGCTCCTTCCCTCGTCGAGGAAGGTCGCTCGTTCCTCACGACCTCCCTCTCCTCAGTCCAGTCCCCGGCGCGGCCTCACGGGTAGTCCCACTACTGGGGACGCTGGTGCATTGCGGTGAGGCCGCTTTTACCCGGCTCCTTCCCTCGTCGCTCATCCGCTTCGCTCCTGTTGGTTGGCGACGCCGGCGCGTCGCGGTTCGGCCGCTGTTTTGTTGGCGACGCCGGCGCGTCGCGGTGAGGCCGCTCTTGTCCGGCTCCTTCCCTCGTCGAGGAAGGTCGCTCGTTCCTCACGACCTCCCTCTCCTCAGTCCAGTCCCCGGCGCGGCCTCACGGGTAGTCCTCACTGTTGAGGACGCTGGGGCGTTGCGGTGAGGCCGCTCTTGTCCCGCTCCCTCCCTCTTCCCCGGTGCGGTTTCACGGGTTCATGGCGATGTTAGGTGTCAGCGGGCGGTCCAGCCGCCGTCTATGGGGAGGGAGGTGCCGGTGACGAAGGAGCCGTTCGGGCCGCAGAGGTAGGCGACGAGTTCGGCGACCTCCTCGGGTTCGATCAGCCGTTTGACGGCGGCGGGGGCGAGCATGATCTGCTCGATCACCTCGTCCCTGCCGATGCCGTGGGTTCCGGCCTGGGCGCCGATCTGGTTCTCCACCAGAGGGGTGCGGACGTAGGCGGGGTTCACGCAGTTGGAGGTGACGCCGTGGGAGGCGCCCTCCAGGGCGATCGTCTTGGACAGCCCTTCGAGGGCGTGCTTGGCGGTGACGTACGCCACCTTGTAGGGCGAGGCGCGGAGCCCGTGGACCGAGGAGATGTTCACGATCCGGCCCCAGCCGCGTTCGTACATCCCCGGCAGGACCTCCCTGACCAGCAGGAAGGGTGCCTCCACCATCACTTTGAGGATCTTGGAGAACACCTCGGGGGGGAACTCCTCGATCGGGGCGACGTGCTGGAACCCGGCGTTGTTCACCACGATGTCCGTACCGGGCGGGATCGCCCGTACGAAATCCGGTTCCGACAGGTCCGCGACGACGGGTGTGCCCGAGATCTCCGCGGCGACCTTCGCCGCCGCCTCGGGGTCGATGTCGACCACCAGCACGTGTGCTCCGGCCGCGGCCAGCCGGTGCGCGCAGGCGCGCCCGATCCCGCTGCCCGCTCCGGTCACCACGGCTCGCCGACCCGCTAGGTCAATCATGCTGCCGAATCTAGGCAATGACCCGAATCCTGGCCCATGTCGCCCACCCCCACACTCCACCGTACGTTTATGTGGCGGATATCCGCCTGCCTGGTCCCGTCCCGCCACCCGGCTCGGGACACCTCGGTGGCGGAGGGCGGGAAGTGGGTCAACGTCCCGGAAGCCGTCGCGTGAGACGAACGCGGACGTTCAACGATTCGTTGTCTCGATCGCTTTGCCGCTCCTGGCCGCACGGGTTAGGGAGAATGGCTTCCCGGTGCGGGTTCGTGGAGGGACGCGTGGCTCTCAGACGGTGACCGGGTACGTGAGCGTGAGCTCGTCGCCGGGGAGGCCGCGGATGCCCCAGTTGACCTTGGGGGACTCCATGATCACGATCTCCAGGTCCTCGGCGGGAAGGTCGAGGGCGTCGCCGACTCCGGTGAACAAGGCGCGGATCAGCGAGCGTTTGGCCTCGTCCGTCCGGCCGCTGAAACAGACGATCTCCACGATGAGATACCGCTCGCTCCGCTGCGGGCAGATCATGTCCTCGGCGTCCAGCAGCAGGAACCGATGGAACCGCTTGTCCTCAGGGAGCTTCCAGACGTCCACCAGACAGCCGTGGACAGTGTCGGAGATCTCCTGACGCCGGCCGGACCAGGCGTCCCTGCGGCCGTAGAACTTGATTTGGGTCATGTTTCCGAGTCTCCCAGGAAGCCGACTACGACGCCGACCGGGGAGCCGGTTCACGATCGTGCCGGTTCACGGTCGGCGGTCGGGGCCGCCGGTGCACGTGCCGGACCGGTCACCGGTCCGCGAGGGGGCCTGGGCGCGGTCGGTGACCTGCGGCCGGGCGCGGTCTACGAGGGGGGCCGGGTCATGGACAGGACGTCGAGCAGCTCGTCGAGCCGTTCCTCGGTGAGGGTGCCGTTGGCGACGTGGCCGCGCTCGATGACGACCTCACGGATGGTCTTGCGCTCGGCCAGGGCCTGCTTCGCTATCTTCGCGGCCTCCTCGTACCCGACGTACGGGTTGAGCGGCGTGACGATCGACGGCGACGACTCCGCGTACTCGCGCATGCGGTCGACGTTGGCGGTGATGTCGTGTACGCACCGGTCGGCCAGCAGCCGGGAGGCGTTGGCGAGCAGCCGTACGGACTCCAGGATGTTGCGCGCGATGACCGGGAGCATCACGTTGAGCTCGAACGTGCCGGAGGCACCGGCGAAGGCGATGGCCGCGTCGTTCCCGATGACCTGGGCGGCGACCATGGTCACCGCCTCGGGGACGACCGGGTTGACCTTGCCCGGCATGATCGACGACCCGGGCTGCAGGTCGGGCAGGTTGATCTCGCCCAGTCCCGCCCGGGGACCGGAGCCCATCCAGCGCAGATCGTTGGCGATCTTGTTGAGCGAGATCGCGACCGTGCGGAGCTGGCCGGAGAGTTCGACGACGGCGTCCCTCGCGCCCTGGGCCTCGAAGTGGTCGGGAGCCTCGGAGAACGGCAGCCCGGTGGTCTGGCGCAGCTTCTCGATGACCTTGGCCGCGAAGCCGGGAGGGGTGTTGACGCCGGTGCCGACCGCCGTGCCGCCCAGGGGCAGCTGGGTGAGGTGCGGGAGCGCGCTCCGCACCCGCCCGATGGCGTTGTCGATCTGCGTGGCGTACCCGCCGAACTCCTGCCCCAGCGTGACCGGGGTGGCGTCCATCAGGTGGGTGCGCCCGGCCTTGACCACGCCCTCGAACTCCAGCGACTTGTCCCGGAGCGCGGTGGCGAGGTGCCGCAGCGAGGGGATCAGGTGGTACGAGACCTCGGTCGCGGTGGCGACGTGGATGGAGGTGGGGAACACGTCGTTGGACGACTGTGAGGCGTTCACATGGTCGTTCGGGTGGACGGGACGACCGAGCCGCTCCTCGGCGAGGGTCGCGATCACCTCGTTGGCGTTCATGTTGGAGGAGGTGCCGGAGCCGGTCTGGAAGACGTCGATGGGGAACTCGCCGTCCCACTCGTTCTCCGCGACGTCGGTGGCGGCCTCGGCGATCGCCTCCGCCAGCTCCTTGTCGAGCACCCCCAGCTCCGCGTTGACCTCGGCGGCGAGCGCCTTGATCAGGCCGAGCGCCGAGATGTGCGGGATTTCCAGCCCGCGCCCCGAAACGGGGAAGTTCTCCACCGCCCGCTGGGTCTGCGCCCGCCACTTCGCCCCCGCGGGAACCCGTACCTCGCCCATCGAGTCATGCTCGATCCGATACTCGCTCATGACCCCAGTCTGCGTCCTGAGGAGGAAATCAAACGGCGGGTACGGGGTCGCCCTCGCGGGACGTTCTCGGAAGGGGGTTCTCAGAAGAGGGCGGCCACCGCGAGGATCATGATCACCACGAGGGCGATCGCCGCCACGCCCATCAGGACGAGGACGCCGATCCGGGTCTTCTCCGACGGCGGTTTCCTCGGCCCGGGGCGACCGGGGTCGGGGTGGGCGTTCTGGCCCGCGATCGCGAACAGGTCGGTGCCCAGGCCGGGGGAGCGGTAGGCGCCGTCGGACGCCTCGGGGCCCGGCGGACGCCAGGGCTGTGAGGAGACCGGCCCCGCATGGTCGGGTGAGCCGCCGACGCCGGGGGGGTTACCGGGACCGGGCCGGTTGCCGGGGACGAGTCTCGGCGGAGGGGGTGCTTCGGATCCCGGGCCTCCCGCGCCGGGCTTCCCGAACTCCGGATCGACCGGCGGGAAGCCGTGTGGCGGGGTGGCGGAGAGATCGGCTCTGCCGCTCACGGGGAACCCGTGGGGTGGCGTCGCCGCGGCCTCGGCTCCTGGCTCCGCGAAGGCCGTCTCGTCCGGCTCCTCGAACGCGCCTGGCCTTCCGAAGGCGCCGGGTCCTCGGGCGACGGGGGTTCCGAGACCGGGAGGGCCCTGCCGTCTCGCGGCCGGACCGCCCGGCTCTCCGAAGGGCGGGCGGTCAGGGTAGGGCGAGGTCGTCGGGCGGCCGGGGGCGGCGGGCGGTGTGCCGCCGGGGATGCGCAGGCCGTCCTTGGGACGGATGACCATCACGGTGCGATTGGCGTCGAAATCGTCGGCGCCGTCCTCGGGGTCCTCGTCGCCGTCCTTGGCGTCCCCGGTGTCCGCCGTGGAAGGGGGCGCGGAGGCCGAGGGGGACGGCGCGGGAGGGGGCGTGGCGGGCGCGGGGACCGGGGGCAGGGAGTCCGCGAGGTGTGAGGGGGTGTCGGCCACCGCCCGCAGCAGTGCCCCCGCCTGGGCGGCTGTCAGCCGCGCCGTGTGGTCCTTCTCCAGCAGCTGTTCGAGCACCGGGCGGAGCGGTCCCGCCTGGGTCGGCGGGTCGACCTGCTCGCTCATCAGCGCGGCCAGGGTCTCCGCCACGGAGGCCCGCTCGTAGGCCGGGCGGCCTTCGACCGCGAAGTACAGCGTGGCGCCGAGGGACCACAGGTCCGACTCGGGCCCGGTGTGCTCGCCGCGGGCCCGCTCGGGTGCGGTGTATCCGGGGGAGCCGATCACCATGCCGGTCTTGGTGAGGCTCGTGTCGCCCTCCGCCTTCGCGATGCCGAAGTCGGTGAGGACCACCCGGCCGCTCTCGGTGATGAGCACGTTGCCGGGTTTGACGTCACGGTGCAGGACCCCTTGGGCGTGGGCCGCGCGGAGCGCCCCCAGCAGGTCGGCCCCGATCTCGGCGACGAGGCGGGGTGGAAGGGGCCCCTCCTCCTCGATCACCTGCTCCAGGGAGCGCGCCTGTACGAGCTCCATGATGATCCAGGGGCTGCCGTCCTCGACGATCGCGTCGTGGACGGTGGCCACCGAGGGGTGGCTGATGCGGGCGGCCGTACGACCCTCGCGGATCATCCGCTCCCGAAGCTCGGCGCGTTGCGCCTCGCTGAGGCCGGGCTCCTGACGGATCTCCTTGATGGCGACCTCACGGCCGAGGGAACGGTCGTGGGCTTTCCAAACGGTGCCCATCGTGCCTCGGCCGAGCGGCGCGATCAGCTCGTAACGGTCCGCGAGCACACGCGTCTGCTGTTCCGGCATGAGAAGAAGATAGCCATTCCACCTTGAGAAGCGCTTTACCCGCGCTTACGGAGTTCCCTCGGCCAGAGAAGACGTGGGAGGACCAACCTTATAAAGGGCGTCATAAAACGGACAAGTGGCCGGTAGGTTGGCGAAATCTCCACTGGCTTCCGATGGACCCCCTCACCGGGGCGCCGGTGCGCCCGGAGCTGAGGTGTCGGCCCGGACGGAGGCCCCGACGGCGGTGGGGGCGTCCCCGGTGACGAGGGGCGCGGTGCCGGGGGCGGCGCGGAACCGACCCGGTGCATCCCGCGGTGCTGGGAGCGGCGGCTGAACGGCGGGGCCGACGCGCCGTCGGACCCGCTCGCGGACGACCTGACGTTGAATCCGCCAGAGGACGATCTGCCGCCGGACCCGCCCGTGGACGGCCTGCCGCCGGACCCGCTCGTGGACGGCCTGGTGTCGGGTCGTGTGGAGGGCCTGGAGAAGGACTCCTCGACCAGTCCTCCGGCCGCCACCCTGGCGAGCATCATCAGGGCGCGTCCCGCGTCGAGCCGGGCGTTCGGGTCGATCGTGAGGAGGCCGCGCAGCACCGGCGTCAGCGGTCCGGCCCGCTCCATGGGGATCGGCTCGCCACTGGTCAGCGCGGCGAGCGCGGCGGCGGCCGTACGGCGCCCGTGCAGGCCCCGGCCCTCGACGGCGGTGTAGAGGGTCGCGCCGAGCGACCACAGGTCGCCGGCCGGGCTGGCCTTGGCACCCAGCACGCGCTCGGGGGCGATGTATCCGGCCGAGCCCAGCACGATGCCCGCCTGGGTGATCGACACGTCTCCTTCGAGCGCGGCCAGGCCGAAGTCGGTGAGCACGGCCCGGTCGTCGGTCACCAGGACGTTGCTCGGCTTCACGTCGCGGTGGAGGATCCCCTTGGCGTGCACGGCACGCAGCGCTCCCAGGACCTGCCTGCCGATCTCCGCCACCTGGCGGGGCGGCAGCGGGCCGTGGTCCTGGAGGAGCTGCTCCAGCGACCTGGCGCGGAGCAGCTCCATCACGATCCAGGGGCGCTCGTCCTCGGTGACGACGTCGAAGACCGTGATGACGGAGGGGTGGGCGACCATCGCGGTCGCGCGCCCCTCGCGCTCGGTCCTGGCGCACAGCTCGGCGCGGAGCTCCTCGTCGAGGATCACGGGAAGGCGAACCTCTTTGACGGCCACCTCGCGGTTGAGCAACTCGTCGTGTGCACGCCAAACAGTGCCCATGCCGCCGCGCCCAACCGGTTCGGACAACCGGTAGCGCGCTGCGAGAAGGTATCCGGGCGGCGCACGCATGTGGTGCAGCTTACCGATTTGCGTAATGCGACCAGTAGAGACAGGCCCGAATCTTCTTGCCAACTTGAGTCAGATTTTCAGGCTTGTAACTGTTAGGAAACAATGGGTGACATCTGCTGGATTGGTCGGACTTCACGGCTTCTCTCCGTAGTCGGACCGCACGTTGCGGTGAGGGGGGTGTCCTCGTCGGGAGTGGTGGCCGACAGAGCGATGGTCCCGCCAATGACGGTTGCGGCCGTCGTTCCCGAGGTGTCGCGCACACCGCCGCACGGCGCTCCGACGTCGAACTCGTCGACCTCGGGCGCCTGTACGGCGGGTCCTGACCCTCGGCGTCTCGCCAGGGGGTGTGGTCAGCGGCGGCCGATGGTGAGGACGGGGCCGGTCGAGTCGGCGAAGAAGTCTTCACCCTTGTCGTCAACGACGATGAAGGCGGGGAAGTCCTCGACCTCGATCTTCCAGACGGCCTCCATGCCCAGCTCGGGGTATTCGAGGACCTCCACCTTCTTGATGCAGTCCTGGGCGAGGCGGGCGGCGGGGCCGCCGATGGAGCCGAGGTAGAAGCCGCCGTGGGCCTTGCACGCGTCGGTGACCTGCTTGGAGCGGTTGCCCTTGGCGAGCATGACCTTGGAGCCCCCGGCCGCCTGGAAGCGTTCGACGTAGGAGTCCATGCGCCCGGCGGTGGTGGGGCCGAAGGAGCCCGAGGCGTACCCCTCGGGGGTCTTGGCGGGGCCGGCGTAGTAGACCGCGTGGTTCTTGAGGTACTCGGGCATCTCGCCGCCCGCGTCCAGAAGCTCGTCGATCTTGGCGTGGGCGATGTCGCGGGCGACCACGAGCGGGCCGGTCAGTGACAGGCGGGTCTTGACGGGGTATCTGGTCAGCTCGGCGAGGATTTCCGCCATCGGGCGGTTGAGGTCGATCTTGACGACGTCTTCGGAGAGGTGGTCGTCGGTGGTCTCCGGCAGGAACCTCGCCGGGTCGGTCTCCAGCCGCTCCAGGAAGACCCCCTCGGGGGTGATCTTCGCCAGGGCCTGGCGGTCGGCGCTGCAGGAGACCGCGATGGCCACGGGGCAGGAGGCGCCGTGGCGGGGGAGGCGGATGACGCGGACGTCGTGGCAGAAGTACTTGCCGCCGAACTGCGCGCCGATGCCGAGCTTCTGGGTGAGCTCGAAGACCTTGGCCTCCAGTTCGGTGTCGCGGAAGCCGTGACCCGAGGGGGAGCCGGAGGTGGGGATGGAGTCCAGGTAGCGGGCGCTGGCGTACTTGGCGGTCTTCAGGGCGAACTCGGCGGACGTGCCGCCGACGACGATCGCCAGGTGGTACGGCGGGCAGGCGGCGGTCCCGAGCGAGCGGATCTTCTCCTCCAGGAACTGGAGCATCCGCTTCTCGTTGAGCACCGCCTTCGTCTCCTGGTACATGAAGGACTTGTTGGCGCTGCCGCCGCCCTTGGCCATGAAGAGCAGCTTGTACTCGTCGGGGTGGCCGCCCGGGTCCTCGGCGTAGAGCTCGATCTGCGCGGGGAGGTTGGAGCCGGTGTTCTTCTCCTCCCACATGGTGAGGGGGGCCATCTGGGAGTAGCGCAGGTTCAGGCGGGTGTAGGCGTCGTACACCCCGCGGGAGATGTGCTCGGCGTCGGCGCCGTCGGTGAGCACGTGGCGCCCGCGCTTGCCCATCACGATCGCGGTGCCGGTGTCCTGGCACATCGGGAGCACGCCGCCCGCCGAGATCGAGGCGTTCTTCAGCAGGTCGAGGGCGACGAAGCGGTCGTTCCCGCTCGACTCGGGGTCCTCGATGATCTTGCGGAGCTGGGCGAGGTGGGACGACCGCAGGTAGTGGGAGATGTCGTGGATCGCGTTCTCGGTGAGAAGCCTCAGTGCCTCGGGCTCGACCTCGAGGAACCTGCGTCCCGCGGCTTCGACGACCCGCACCCCCTCGGTGGTGATCAGACGGTATTCCGTCTCGTCCGGTCCCAGGGGAAGCAGGTCGGTGTAGTCGAACTCGGGCATCGTCGTCGATCCTCCGTGCGGGCGCCGTTTTCCCTAGAGGGTACGGCCTCGTGTTTCGCGCTCGGCCCCCGCGGTCGGGTTGCGCACGGTCAGCCGGACATATGAGATGAAAGACACATATTTGCGGCAAGTGTTGATGACTTATGCGTCTTTTATGGCTATTTGTCCGAAATGAAGAGGAGGCTGGAAGGAGCCGGACCGAGCGTCCGGCGGAAGCGGGGAGATGGACAATGACCATAGGAAACACAGTCATGCTGGTGATCGTGGCCCTCTTCGTGATGGTCGGTCTCACCGTGTCACTGATAGCGATCACGCTGACGAGCATCAAGGAGACCGGCGGACGCATTCCGCAGTGGCCGGTGAGCTGGCCGGAACCTCCGCTCACCCTCTCCCAGCAGAAGCCAGACACCGCCTCCGGGCCGGCGAGCCTGCCCTCGCAGCGGGTGACGACCCTGCCCCTGCGGCAGGTCGGCGAGTCCGCGCGGCAGGTCAGCCTGCCCCAACAGGTCGAGATTCCCCGGCAGCGGGTCGCCCCGTCCCGGCCGGCCGACGTACCCCCGCAGCGGGTGAGCCCGCTGAGCTGAGGCCGATGACGATGCCGGCGACGACGAGCGCGGCGCCGAGCAGGTCGGGTGCCGAGGGTGCGCCGAGGCCGAGGATCGCGCCGGTGGCGATGGCGCCGACCGGGATCAGCCCGGCGAACAGTCCCGCGGTCGCCGGGCCGAGCCGGGGCAGGGCGTCGTACCAGAGGAAGAACGCCACGCTCGTCACGATCAGCGACTGGTAGCCCAGACCCGCGAGTTCGGGCGCCGTCGGCACCCGGATCATCGCGGCGCCGTCCACGAGCAGCCCGGCGACCACCAGCATCGGCACGGCCAGCGTCACCGAGTACGCCGAGACGCGCACCGCTCCCAGCTTCGGCAGCAGCGGGATGGCGAGCAGGGAGAAGCAGACCTCGCAGCCCAGCGCGCCCAGCGACCAGAGCAGCCCGGTCAGGTCGCCGCTGCCGAGCCCGGTCGCCACCGTCGCCCCGGCGACGACCACCGCCGCCGCCCCGACGAGCCGGGGCGAGGGGCGCCCGCCGAGCAGGGCGAGCGCGAGCGGTACGGTGCCGAGGACGGTCCCGACCAGGGCCGGACCGCCGTGCCGGGTGGCCTCGATCACGCACACGTTGAAGATCACCAAACCGGTGAGGGACAACGCCGCCAGCAGCGCCGTCTCGCGGGGGGTGAGGCGGACGAACCGCAGCCCCGCGAGCCGGGCGACGGTGAGCAGGATCATGGCCGCGAGCAGGTAGCGCAGGGCCTGGCCGCCGTAGACGGGGTACTCCCCGATCACTCCTGAGACCCCTGCCAGGGTGCCCACCAGGAACATCGCCGTCGCGGCCTCGACCGGGCCGCGCCGTCCCCGCCGGGCGGCGGTACTGACATCCACGTTCATGTGCGGAATGCTAGGAAGTCAATGGCACTCTTGTCGGGTCCAATCCAGCGGTGAAACAGAGGACCAATTGGCCGACCTGCACATCGTCGTCGACAGGGCGGCGGGCGGTGTCGCCGCCCAGATCGCCCGCGAACTCCGCGAGGCGGTGCGGCGCGGGCGGCTGGCGGCCGGGGCGAGGCTGCCCGCCAGCCGCGAGCTGGCGAGGGATCTCGGGCTCTCTCGCGGCGTGGTGGTCGAGGCGTACGAGCAGCTCGTCGCCGAGGGTTTCCTGATCTCCAGGATCGGGGCGGGAACCACCGTGGCACCCGCCGCGAGCCGTCCCGCGCCCCTCGACGGTCCCTCCCCGACGCCGCCGGCCCGGCCGCGCGCGAAGGCACGCACCGCCCGCGGGGAGGAGAGCGGTCGCGGGCCGTACCGCGGGCGCCGTTCCACCGCGCCCGACCTGGGGGCGTTCCCCAGACAGCGGTGGCTGGCCTCGATGAGGAGGACGCTCGCCACGCTGCCCGCGGAGGCCCTGAACTACGGCGACCTGGGCGGTGTCCCGACGCTGCGCGAGGAACTGGCCGCCTATCTCGGGAGGGTGAGGGCGGCCGACGTGAGCCCGGACAACCTGGTGATCGTGAGCGGGGTGGCCCAGGGGATGAGCCTCACCGTCCAGGCGCTCGCGGGCAGGCTCCCCCAAGCCCGGTCCCCCCACGACCTCGGCTGGTTCGTCCGGGGGGCCGCGAACCCCGTGCCGTCCCCCGGCCGGATTCGGCTCGCGGTCGAGGATCCGGCGGGCGCGCGCCAGCTCCCTCTGCTGCACGCCGCCGGCGCCGACCTGGTCGCCGTCCCGGTGGACGGCGAGGGCGTCGACGTCGGGGCACTGGCCGCGACCGGGGCGCGGGCGGTGCTGCTCACCCCCGCGCACCAGTACCCGACGGGGGTCGTGCTCTCGCCCCGCCGCCGCGCCGAGCTGATCGAGTGGGCCGTCGCGACCGGCGCGGCGATCCTGGAGGACGACTACGACGCGGAGTTCCGCTTCGACCGCGACCCGGTGGGCTGCCTGCAGGGGCTGGCCGCCGACCGGGTGATCCTGATCGGGAGCGTCAGCAAGTCCCTCGCCCCCGGCCTCCGCCTGGGCTGGGTGGCGGCCCCGCCCGAGATCGCCGGATCGCTGCGACTGGCCCGTGGCGAGCTGGACCTGGGATCGCCCGTCCTGGAGCAGTACGTCCTGGCCGACTTCATCACGACCGGCGGCTACGACCGGCACCTGAGAAGGATGCGCCGGGAGTACCGCGCCCGCCGCGACGCCTTCACGCTCGCCCTCGGCGAGCACCTTCCCGAGATCACCGTGCGGGGTGTCTCCGCCGGGCTCCACCTGCTCGCCGAGCTGCCGCGTGACTGGAACGAGGCGGTGGTGGCGGAGACGGCCCAGGAGTGCGGGCTGGCGGCCGAGCCGGTGGGTCCGATGCGATACGCCCCGGGTCCGCCCGCACTGGTGATGGGCTTCGCCCGGCTGCCCGTCCACCGCGCCGACGCGATGGTCGGTGCCCTCGCGGACGCCCTGCGCCGCTGAGTCACCTCGTGATCCGTGTCCTCGTGGGAATCCGGTCGTCGGTGACACCGAGGTCGGCGGTCACGATCCGTGTCCTCGCGGGCATCCGCCGAGCCGTCTCGCGATCCGCGTCCCCGCGGATGCCCCGCGCCGCTGAGTCGCCCCACGATCAGGCCTTCCACCTGTGGATACGCCTTCCGGTGGACGTCGCGTACGGTCCGATGGATCGTCCTTATGTCCTGACAAATTCTTGACGGCTTCCCAGTCCTCGCCTAGAACTGGGGATCAACCGCTTTCTTCCCCGAAAGGCACAATGCGTGTTGAACCATCGGGAATCCGCAGGATTAGCGCGTTTCCCGGCGTGGTCCGGGGGGAAGCGGAGAGTCACCGCACTGTCGAGGACACCCTCGCGGCGCCCTGCCTCGCCGAGGCCGCGGGACTCTCCCGGCGCGAGGGGCGTGCGGTGCGCGTCACGGAGGTGATTATGTGAGAAGAGGCGATCCTGTGAGAGAGTCCGGCTCCGCCGCCGAAGGAGCCCCGGTGAGAACGGCCGGCGCACCCATCTCCTGGGGGGCCTGCGAGGGCCCGGGCTGGGGGCGGCAGCCGGATCGTTCTCAGGTGCTCGCCGAGATGAGAGAGCTCGGCCTGACGGCCACCGAACTCGGCCCCGCCGGGTTCCTGCCGCCCTCGCCGACGCACTGCCGCTCCCTGCTCGCGGAGTACGGGCTGCGCGCGGTGGGCGGGTTCGTCCCCGTCGTCCTGCACGAGGCCGACCACGACCCGCTCCCGATCGTCCGGGCCGCGATGCGCGCCTTCATGGACGGCGAGGTGGACGTGCTCGTGCTCGCCGCCTCCACCGGTGGCGAGAGCCGCGACCCCAGGCCGGAGCTGGACGCCACCGCCTGGAAGACCCTCACCGGCAACCTGCGCCGGATCCTCAAGAACGCCAAGGAGTTCGGCAGGACCGTCACCCTGCACCCGCACATCGGAAGCGTGGTGGAGAACCGTGAGGAGGTCCAGCGGGTGCTCGACGACAGCTCGATGCCGCTGTGCCTGGACACCGGCCATCTCCTCGCGGGCGGCACCGACCCCGCCGAACTGGTCTCCCACGCCGCGGAACGGATCGCGCACGTCCACCTCAAAGACGTGGACGCCGCGATGGCCGAGCGGGTCAGGGCGGGCGAGCTGACCCACACCCGGGCCGTGAGAAACGGCCTCTACCGCCCGCTGGGCGGGGGCGACGTGGACCTCCCCGCCGTCGTCGGCGGCCTGACGGCGGCCGGGTACGGCGGCTGGTACGTCCTGGAACAGAACATCGTGCTGGAGCCCGCCAAAAACGGTTCGGACGGTCCCGGTGGCCCCGGGGAGCCCGGCGGTTCCGCCGCGCCCAGGGAGAACGTCCGCGAGAGCCTGGCGTACCTGAGGAAGCTCACCGGCGACGGGAGCGGCCGACCGGGCTGACGACGAGATCCGGGCGAGCCTCGCGCGGCCGGAGGCGACGGCGAGCCGCCCGGCCGGACCGGTTGATCACCAGGACCGGAGTCACGGCCGTTCGGCGGGCTCCTGCGGGGCTCTCCCGGGGCCACGGTCGTCCGAGGGTTCCAGATCGGGTTGGAAGCCCCTGGCGAGGAACACGATCAGGGCCACCAGGACGGCCGCCGGTACGAACGCCACCCGGACGCTCACCAGGTCGTTGAGCGTTCCGACCACGGCGGCACCGACGAGGAAGCCGACGTAGTTGAACATGTTGACCCGCGCGATCGCGGTCTCCGCCCCGGCGCCCAGCCGCCCCGCGGCCGAGAACGACTGCGGGGCGATGACGGACAGGCCGACGCCGATCAGGCCGAACGACACGACGGCCACCGCGACGCCGGGCGCGACGACGACTCCGAGCGTGCCGACGGCCGCGATCACCGCGCCCACGCGGACCACCGGCGCCGGTCCATACCTCCGTACGGCGAGGTCGCCGGGGACCCGCACCAGCAGCATGGTCGCCTGGTAGACGAGGTAGGCGAACGGCACCAGCCAGCCGCTCGCCGTCAGCGCCTTCTCCATGTAGACCGTGCTGTAGTTGGACACCGCCGCGTCACCGACGTACAGGAACGCCATCGCCAGGCAGAGCGGGATGATCGGCCGCCACGGCACCCGGGCCGTCACGTGCGCGGCCCGCTCACCGGACCTCTCCTCCTGCCGCCCGTAGAGCCGGGGGAGCATGACGATCGAGATCGCCGCGCCGATCAGCACGGGGACGGAGAAGGACCAGCCCAGCTCGACGCCGAGCGCGCTGAAGGCGGAGTTGAACCCCGCGCCCAGCATCGAGCCGATGCTCCACACCGCGTGGAAACCGGTCAGCACGCTCATGCCGTACCGGCGCTCGACCGCGACCGCCTGCATGTTCATCGCCGCGTCCACCGCGCCGACGAACAGGCCGAACGCGGCGCTGAGGGCGTACAGCCCGGCGAGCTGCTCGTTCCAGCCCGTCAGGACCACGGTGGCGCAGACGCCGACCTGGGCGATCCGCAAAACCGGGGCGCTGCCGTACCGGCTCGCGAGGAGACCCGCGACCGCGCTGCCGACCCCGGCGATCACCGGTACGAGCAGCAGGACCAGGGTGAGGTCGCCGTCGCTGAGCCCGAACTTGTGCTGGAGGTCGATCACATGGGTGAGCAGGGTGGCGAAGCAGAGCCCCTGGACGAAGAACGCCGCCCAGGTCGCCACGCGCGCCTGCCTGTCACGTGGGGTCGGCATGACGACCTCCGGGGAACATGAGGGGGATTCAAGTTTCCGTCAGGGTATGGGCGAGGTACCCGGCGGTCAATGGCCGATGATCTACCGGTTTTCGCCGGTCCGTCGCGCCGGATGTTCCGGCTCACGGGCATGCCGGCGCACTCGCACCGCTGCCGGAGCCTCCACAGGGATTATGGTCGAAGGGTGGAGAGTCCCCGTCCCCCCGCCGTCCGTCATACCGGTCCCCAGCCGCGTCCCGCCGACCTGAGAGCCGGAGACGTCGACCGCGAGAGAGTGGCCGCCGTGCTGGCCGACGCGCTCGCCGACGGGCGTCTCGACCACGCGGAGTACGACGAGCGCACCGAGACCCTCTACCGCGCCCGCACGCTGGGAGAGCTCTCCGCGCTCACCGCCGACCTGCTCCCGCCCGAGGCGCAGCCGCTGCGCACCGACGTCCGCCCGGTGGCGGCGTTCTTCGGCTCCGAGGAGCGTTCCGGCCGATGGGTGGTGCCGACCCGGTTCACGGCCACCGCCATCTGCGCGAACGTCAAGCTCGACCTGTGTGACGCGCTGCTGCAGTCCAGCCACGTGACCCTGCACGTCACCGTGATGGGCGGCACCCTCACCCTGATCGTCCCCGAGGGCGTGCGGATCGAGATGCCCGCCTCGTCGTACATGGGGGGCAAGAAGAACCAGGTTCCAGCCTCACCCGACGGGCCGGTCATCGAGATCACCGGCGTCGTCACGCTGGGGAGCATCGTGGCGAAGTCTCCCAAGCGTCCCCGCCGCTCCTGGTTCCGCCGCTGACACCGTTCCCGGATCAGCCGCCGACGCGGTTTTCCTGGTCTTTCGTGGCCTTTTGCCGGCCGCGATCGCTCTTCCGCCGCGCCCTCTTCACCGGGAGCCCCCGCCGAGGGGCGCCCCACTGAGGGCGCTCCTCGGCCGAAGGGGAATCCCGGCTCCGGCGCCCGGTTCTCAGCTGGCGCTGTCGAAGTTGATCGCGCTGTAGGCCCGCAGCTTCCAGAGCTGGTGCTCGCTCTCGATCTTCCGTATCGTCCCCGAACGACCGCGCATCACCAGGGAGCTGGTGATGGCCCTCCCCGCGCGGTAGCGGACGCCCTGCATCAGCTCGCCGTCGGTGATCCCGGTGGCCGCGAAGAACACGTCGTCGGACCTGACCAGGTCGTCGGTGCTCAGCGTGGCGTCGAGGTCGAGGCCCGCGTCCAGCGCCCGGCGGCGCTCGGCGTCGTCCTGCGGCCAGAGCCTGCCCTGGATGACACCGCCGAGGCACTTGAGCGCGCACGCGGCGATGATGCCCTCCGGGGTGCCGCCGATGCCGAGCATCAGGTCGACGCCCGTGCCGACCCTGGCCGCCATGATCGCACCGGCCACGTCACCGTCGGTGATGAGCCTGATCCGGGCCCCGGCCTCCCGGATCTCCTGGATGATCTTTTCGTGGCGGGGCCGGTCGAGGACGACCACGGTCACGTCCGAGGGCACGCCGCCCTTGGCGCGGGCCACCGCGGCGATGTTGTCCGCCACCGGCGCGTTGATGTCGACCGACGAGGCGGCCTCGGGGCCGGTGACCAGCTTGTCCATGTAGAAGACGGCCGAGGGGTCGTACATCGAGCCGCGCTCGCTGACCGCGATCACCGAGATGCCGTTGGGCATGCCGAGCGCGGTGAGCCGGGTGCCGTCGATCGGGTCCACGGCCACGTCGCACGCCGCGCCACTGCCGTCACCCACCTGCTCGCCGTTGTAGAGCATCGGCGCGTTGTCCTTCTCACCTTCGCCGATCACCACCACACCGCTCATGGACACCGTGTTGATCAACTGGCGCATCGCGTTCACCGCGGCGCCGTCGGCGCCGTTCTTGTCGCCTCGCCCGACCCAGCGGGCACCGGCCATCGCGGCCGCCTCCGTGACCCGGACCAGTTCCAAGGCGAGGTTGCGATCGGGTGCGTGTTCTCCCGTGGCGAGGGCGTCGGGAACGGACGTCTCATCGGACATGGTGGGAAACCCCTCTCGTGTCAATGCAACGATCGTAGTTGGCCCCCCTCTGACCGGTCGGCGGAGGATAATGTGCCCACCATGAGCAGCGACACGGAACGGCTGGTGAAAGGCGTGGGTGCGCGGACATCCGAGCGGGGTGCCGCCACGCGCGTCGCGCTCCTGTCCGCCGCGAGGGAGATCTTCGTCACAAGCGGTTTCGCCGAGACCGGGGTCACCGACGTCGTCGCCCGCGCGGGAGCGAGTGTCGGAAGTCTTTACCATCATTTTTCCGGTAAAGCCGATCTTTATCTCACGCTCTTCGAGGAGTTCCAGACTCGTCAGACCCAGCGGACCAAGCAGGCGGTCCAGGACGCCAGGGCGGAGGGCGAGAGCGACCCGATGCGGCTGTTCATCGCCGGGGCCCGCGCCTACCTGGAGGGTTGTCTGGCCGAACGGGAGGTCTCCGCGCTCTTCCTGCGCGGCGACGGGCCGCCCGGGTTCGAGGTGATCATGCGCGACCGGCTCCGGCAGTGGGCCAAGCGCAACGCCGCCCTGTTCGAGGGCGACGAGGGGGCGTTGGTCGTCGTCCTCACCGGCGCGCTCGCCGCCGCCGTCTCCGAAGTCGCCCTCTCCGACGACGAGGACGCCTCCCGGGCACTCGTCGAAGACGTGCTGACCATCATCGCCCGGATCCACCGCCCCTGAGGACCGACCACCCACCCGAACGGATAGTGTCGACAGTCGTGCGAAAGTTCACCCAGGGCTTCTACGGCTACGTGTTCGCGATGGCGGTCTGTCTGGCCGCCGTCGGCCTGTTCCTGCTGGTCACGCCGCAAAGCAGGACCGAGCACATCCCCAGGGTCGACTACTCGATCGCCCTCGCCGACCTGCGCCGTACGGCGCCCTTCCTGGTGTGGGCACCCGAGCCCGTCGCCGCCGGATGGGTCCCGAACAGCTCCAGGAACACGAACGCGAACGGCGTCACGACCTGGAGGCTCGGCTTCGCCACCGCGAAGCGCTTCCACGCGATGCTCGCCCAGAGCGACGAGAAGCCCGAGGCCGAGTTCGCCAACCGGCTCTCCAACACCTCCACGGTCACCGGCACCGTCCAGATCAACGGCGTCACCTGGGAACAGCGCGTCCGCGAGGACAAGAACCAGCGCTCCCTCGTACGGTTCCTGCCGGACGTCACGATCGTCGTCACCGGCACCGCCCCGTGGGACGAGCTGTCCACCCTGGCCGGGTCCCTCAAACAACTGCCGAAGAACACCTCCTAGAGAGCCGGTCACGTGATCGTCAGGTGACCGGCACCGGCCCTTGGTCGATCATGTGCGTGATCATCGTTACGCACATGACCTGTGTGATTCCTGAAAGGGCGAAGGGACGGTTCTCCGGCAGACCGGTCTGTCGGAGAACGGTTGGGCCGCGGTCGCTTCCGGGCTTCGGTCCAGCTCCCTCCTCAGGGCCCTCGCGTGATCGCGAGAACCCTAACCGCCGCTGATCGCTTTGTCGGACCGCAGTGTCTGAGTGCGGGTGGTCAGGAACGTGCGCAGCTTCTGTGCCTCGGTGTCGGCCTTGGCGGTGTCGGCGTTCTCGTTCAGCTTGTAGGACGTGACGAGATCGTCGAGCAGGCCGGATGCGGTGCCGTTGCCGAGCAGTTCGGTGTACAGAGCGCGATACTGGTCCTGGTAGATCTTCTTGAAGGCGGCGTTCTTGAGGAACTTCTCCTTCAGAGGATGGCCCAAGCGCATCATGCCGCCGCCTTCTGGACCTTGCGGACGCTCCGGCCGGCCATTCTGGGGTGGGGTGGCACTCTGGTTCGGCTGGCCTTGCTGGGGGCGTCCTCGGCCGCCCATCGAGATCGTGTCGTTCACACCACTCTTGGCGTTACCGTTGAAGGCGAAGTTGAGGTCCCAGGTGATGACTTTGAACTTCTTGGTGTCCAGGTCGTACCACAGGTAGTAGTTGCGTCCGGGCCCAGCCATGTCGTCGAAGTTGACCATGAGGTTCTGCAGGACCAGATAACGGGCGAACGACTCCACGTCCAAACGCTCGCCCAGGTCTGAGGCGAATTCGGGGTCGGAGGCCTCGTTCACCCATTTGACCAGATCGATGACCGGCTGCAGATCCTGGACGCCGACCTTGTTGATCTGCTTGAAGTCGTTGGTGTACCCGGTCTGGTCCTCGCCCTTGTAAGTGAAGGAGCCGCTGGCCAACGACTTGTACAGCACGCCGTCGCCGAGGTTTTCCGCATAGCCCTCGTCGAGGTATTCCACGATCAGGCGCGGTGTCGAGGTGCGGCCGTTAACGGTGAAGGCGCTGTGGATGGAACGCTGGGTAGGCTCACCGGAGGCACCGACCAGTGCGATGCCCAGTGCCTCGTTCAGCATCGTCGTCGAGCCCATCGCGGCCGGCCGTACCGCCACCTGGTTGTGCCCCTGGTAGCGGCGGCCCTCCACAAACTCGTCGAAGCTGATCAGCCACGGCAGGTTCTCAGGCTCCTCGCCCTTCAAAGACGCGCCGAACCCGCCACCTCTGGGCTGGTCGCCATTCGGCTCACCGCCTTCGGGTGGTTGGAACCCCTCGGGTGGTTGGAACCCCTCTGGCATACCTCCGCGTCGTTGCCCGCCGCCAGGCATGCTCCGTTGCTTGGATTGTCCCTTCCAGGTCAGCCCGGCCAGAGTGGAGTTGCCCTTGAGCCGAATGCCCACGCTGGGGATGCGGGTGCCGTCGATGGTCAGATCGGCTTCGACATACTTCTTGTCGCCGTCCTTGAAGTACTCGTTCAGCATGTCCTCATAGGCCGCGTCGGTGAAGGTGATCTTCACCTCGTGCGCCACGGAGGTGTCGAAGAGCTCTTTGGTGCCGGTCACGTTCGTGATGACGGTCTCAGCCTTGGCGCTCTGGGAGACGGTGACGTACGGGCGGATCATCCCGCTGCCGAGCACACCCCAGCACAGGGCCAGGAACGCCGCGCACAGCGCGACCAGCTTCCAGTTGTGCCGGAGTTTGACCGGGATGCGATGTTTGAACTGCGCCATGGTGTCGCCTTACAGGTCGCTCTGGTCGTACCCGGTCAAGACAGTGACCGACTGGCCGTGGTTGCGCTCGCGCAGCGCGGCCATCACATCGGCGGGCTCGCTGCCCTTTTTGATCTTCACGGTGTACATCAGCTCTGTCAGCGCGCCACCTCGGATCGACTCCATGCTGACCAGTTCGAACTCCTCGGTGTGCCGGATGAGCACATCCTGGATGACCGCGGTGTAGTCCTCATCCGTGGGAACCTGCACCTTGACCACCTGCCGCCGTACGTTGAGCTGGAACCAGTTGAACCGGTGCATGACCATGATGATCAGCGAGATCGCCACGGCGGCGACGATGGCCAGCAGGTAGAAGCGGGTACCGACGGCCATCCCGATGCCCATGACGAGGAAGATGAACCCGACGTCACGCGTCTCCTTGATGGCATTACGGAACCGCACCACCGAGAGCGCGCCGACCAGGGCGAAGGCGCGGGCGATGTTCGAGCCGACGACCAGCATGATCAGCGAGATCAGCATGCCCAGGATGACCAGCGTCTGCACGTAGGACTGGCTGTAGGACACGTTGCGGTGCGTGGCCCGGTAAACCCAGCCGATCATCGCGCTGAGCACGAACGACAGCGACATCGCGATCGCGATGTCGGCCACGCTGAACGTGCCGGACAGGTCCTGGAACGAGAAGTCCATGGGGAGTCATGCCTCCGAGAGAACGGTCGGCTGATGGCGGCCGAGATCGAGATCGTGGTCGGGAATGTGAAAGACCGAGCGGGGAGCGAGCCCATGCGCCTCCACGCTCTGGCAGTACTTGGAGACCCGGACCACCTGCAGGTTCCGTTTGGCGGTCAGGTCGGTCAGCCAGTACGGCACGCGCTCGTTGGCCTTGACCTCGACGATGGACATGTGAGCGGGGACGATGAGCCTGTTCTCGGCGTCGGCGCCCAGGTGGAAGTCGCGGTCACGGCCCCGGATGCGGTTGTCGAAGGTGACGCGCAGGCCTACGTCGGCGTCGCGGCCCACGTAGGCGTGCCGGGTGTAACCGGTCATCGCGACAGCCCGCAGGTCCAGACGCAAGGAGAGGTCGAGCACCTCCTGCAGGAACGCACGCTGGGATGGCTCGTGCTCGACCATCTGCCGGCCGTCACACAGGCGCAGCGCGTCCCTGTAGGGCAGGCTCACCCGGCGCTTCTGCGTGACCCGGTTGACTCGCTGCTTGATCTCGACGAACACCGGAGTGTCGTCCCGCAGGGTGAACCGGTCGCCGTAGTGGCGCACCCGCAGCTTCCTGCGGAACTTCAGCCCCTCGATCTTCTCCCAGTAAAAGCGCAACTGCCGGGTGTCGTAGTAGACGCTCCAGATGCCGTACCCCTCCTGGCCGCTGTGACGGTCGCGATCCAGTCGCTGCTCGATCTCTTTCCTGAGCGTGACCGCCTCCGAGGCCGCCACGAGGTACTTGATCTCGTACCGGTTGAAGGCGTGCAGCTTGCTCGGTGCCCGCAGCCGGTGACCCTGATCACCGGCTGGGTCATCGGCTGGTTCGGTGCCGGATGTGCTTCGATCGCTGTCGCGAGCCACGGAGACGGCTGGTTTGCGGAATCTTGCCAGCATGTTTCTCCTTTCGTCAGCGCACATCTGACAGCACCAAGCTGGGAACAATGTGTGAACCGCATCCGACGGGAAGGTGAACTGCCTGTGGACGTTCAGCTGTCCTGGGGCTGCTCCAGCGGGAGAAGCACGCGGAAGGTGGTGCCGCGGCCAGGCGTGCTGGTCACCTCGATCCGGCCGTCGTGCGCCTGCACGAGCGCGGCGGTTATGGCCAGGCCCAGCCCGGTCCCGCCGCTGTCACGGGAGCGGTCCGGATCGGCACGGTAGAAGCGGTCGAACAGGTATGGCAGATGCTCGGGATCGATGCCCTGCCCCTCGTCTCGCACTTCGAGTAGTGCGGCTCCGCGGTGGGGGGCGGGTCCGGTACCGGCGTGCACGACACCGGGGGTGAGGACCCCGGTAACCGCTCGCGGAGCGACGGTGAGGCTGATCTCGGTGCCGGAAGAGGTGTGCTGGATGGCGTTGCCGACCAGATTGGCGATGACCTGATGCAGGCGGCGCTCGTCGCCGCGCACGAAGACCGGCCCGTCGGAGATGATCAGTCGGATCGGCCGTTCGCGATCGCGGGCGCGAGCGGCGTGCACCACGTCTCCGGCCAGCACGTGCAGGTCCACGACGCTGGGCTCCAGCGCGGGCTCCTGGTCCAGCCTGGCCAGCAGCAGCATGTCCTCCACCAGGACGCCCATGCGCTCGGCCTCGGCCTCGATTCTGCGCAGCAGCCGCTCGGCCGCCGGATCCCTGGCGTCCTGGCCGTGATGGTAAAGCTCGGCGAAGCCCCTGATGGAGGTGAGCGGGGTGCGCAGTTCATGGGAGGCGTCGGCGACGAAGTGCCGCAGTCGCCGTTCGGAGCGCTCGGACTCGTGTAGCGCGGTGGCCAGGCGCTCCAGCATGGTGTTCAGCGCGCCACCGAGACGGCCTGTCTCGGTGTCGGGGTCGGTGTCGCCGACCCTGCGGTCGATGTCTCCGCCTGCGATGGCCTCTGCGGTCTGTTCCATGCGGGTCAGCGGGCGCAGGCCCAGCCGTACCACGGCGAAGGCGAGCGTGCCGAGCAGCAGTAGCACCAGGCTACCCGCCGCCGCCTCGATGACCAGGATCTGGTGCACGGTCGCCTGGTTGGGCTCCAGCGACATCGACACGGTCAGCCTGGTGCCGTCGGGCAGGCTCCTCACCAGCACCCGCCACTGACCCGTCTCCGTGGCGGGCACGGTGATGGGGCCTCGCGGGATGGTGGATATCGCCGCTTTGGGGATGATCGGTCCGTCACCGTTCTCGGCGGGAAGACTGCGCAGCAGGGTCCCGGAAGGGTGGTAAAAGGCGATCTTGAACTGGGTGGGGATCTGAACGGACTGCCCCCCATCCACCGATGGCGGAGGCGGAGGCGGGAGCGGACGCCGGCCGAAGACGATGACCGTCTCGGTCAGCTGGGCGTCCACCTTGGACAGCAACGAACGCTCCAGTAGCAGCACACTCGCGGTGGCGAACGTCGCCAGCCCGACCGCGCACAGACCGAGCAGCGCGGCCAGCAGCCGATGTCGCAGGGGCCAGGCCCGTCTCACGAGAACCTCTGCAACCGGTAGCCGACGCCACGCAACGTGTGGATCAGTGGCGGGCCGTCAGCGTCGATCTTCCGCCGCAGGTAACTGATGTAGGACTCCACGATCCTGCTCTCGCCGTCGAAGGCGTGGTCCCACACACGGTCGAGGATCTGCGCCTTGCTGACCACCCGCTCGGCGTTGATCATCAGGTAGCGCAGCAGGCTGAACTCCGTCGGCGACAGGTGGATCGCCCGCCCCGCCCGCCGTACGGTGTGGGCCTGCTCGTCGAGTTCCAGGTCGGCGTAGTGCAGCACGCCGTCGTCGGCCTGCTCCTGTGCGGGCCGCATCCTGCGCATGATCGCCCGCAGCCGCAGGAGCACCTCTTCCAGGCTGAAAGGCTTGGTCACATAGTCGTCACCACCGGCGGTCAGCCCTGCGATCCGGTCGGACACCGCGTCCTTGGCGGTCAGAAAGAGCAGCATGGGGCTGTCACCGGTTTCGTGGAGCCTGCGCGCGACTGTGAACCCATCCAGGCCGGGCATCATCACGTCCAGCACGACGATGTCGGGCCGCTCTCGGGCCACCGCCTCCAGCGCCCGGCGGCCATCCGCCGCGGTCCGCACGGAGAAGCCGTTCAGTTCCAGGGCCTCGGACAGCAACTCGCGAATGTTCGGCTCGTCGTCGACGACCAGCACCTTCGCGCCGGAGTGTTCGTTCACGGCATCGTTCTACCTACCCTTTATGAGAAAAAGGTAGAAGGGGCAGGTTGAGCAGAGACGGCTCCGTCCAGTGAGGCTGTTCATCGCCGGGGTCCGCACCTGTCTGGAGGGCTGCCTGGCCGAGCGGGAGGTCTCCGCGCTCTTCCTGCGCGGCGACGGGCCAGCCGGGTGCGAGGTGATCATGCGCGACCGGCTCCGGCAGCGGGCCAAGCGCAACACCGCCCTGTTCGAGGGCGACGAGGGGGCACTGGTCGATGTCATCGAGAGTCGTGGGCGACGACGCCTCACTCGACGAGGTCGCCCCGCTCACCGGCACGATCCCACGCGTGTTCGAACCCGCCCGTCAGGACGGGACGTTTGGGAAGAACCCCGTCGCCTGAGGAACGGCCCGTCATGCGGCGGCGCAGCCAGGGGGTGAGGTGTGTCGCCGCCCAGCGGAGATCGGCGAGCGGCGCCGATCGGCTTCCAGGCAGGCCGGCGGGGGGAGGAGCGGCGGTGCGGCCGAGCGTGGCCAGGACATGGTCGGCGACCCGGCGGTGGCCCAGCGGGTTGAGGTGCAGGCGGTCCTCGCTCCACAGTTCGTGACCGTCGAACGCCCGGTCGCCGAACAGGTCGACCAGGTAGGTCCCGCGTCGCCCGGCCACCTCCGTGACCAGGTCGTTCATCGCGATGATGCGGGGTCGCAGCACTCGGGGCAGGGGGAGTCGCACGCTCATGTCGGGAAACCGGAAGAGCACCACGTCCGCGCCCGACGCGCGCAGACGGCCGACCACCCGGTCGAAGCGGTCGTGCATCGCGGCCGCGTCGAAACCACGCCGCAGCGCGTCGTTGCCGCCCGCCGCGACGCTGATGAGCGACGGGTTCATCGCCACCGCCGCCTCCACCTGCTCCGCGGCGACCTCGTCGAACCTGCGCCCCCGAATGGCCAGGTTCGCGTAGCCGAAGCCGGGCGAGCTGAGATCCGCCGCCACGAGATCCGCCCATCCCCGGAACGTGCCGTCGGGAAGCGGGTCACCGACCCCCTCGGTGAAACTGTCGCCGATCGCGACGAAGCTCCTCACGGGATTCACCCGAGATCCTCAGGGGTGACAGCGGCGACGACCTTGCCCAACGCGCCGCCCGCTCGCCGGTCGAGTACGAGAATGTCCATGTGGCTTACCTTAGAAGCGGGAGCGGCCCTGTCCCAGCGCCAAAAACGGCCAAATTGATCAGGCCACTCTAGATGAACGCCGCCGGAACCATTCGTCCCCACTCGTCCAACATCGGCCGCTCGCCGAAGGGGACTCAGAAGGGTGTCTCCCCGGCCGGGTCGGGTTGCCGACGCTGGGCCATCGCGGCCGCGAGCCTCACCCGAGCCCCCTGGAGCCACTCCTCGCAGATCGCGGCCAGCTTCTCGCCGCGCTCCCAGAGCTCGATCGACTGTTCCAGGGTGAGCCCGCCCGCCTCAAGACTGCGGACCACCTCGGTCAGCTCCTCGCGCGCCTGCTCGTACGACGGTCTCTTCTCATCGGCCACGGACCCACCTTAGATCGTTGCGCCCATCCGGTGACGCCGTGCCGTGCCGGGAGTCACCGTCGGTTCGCGAGGGCTGATCGGCGTCGGCGGGCTCCCCTCCCGCTTCGCCGGTGCCGTACGGCTGGAAGAATGCCGAGGTGAACGTTCGTGACGCGACGGTCGGCGACATTCCCGAACTGGTGCGCCTCCGGGAGATCCTGGCCGACCGGATGGCGATGGACGGCCACCTCCCCATCGAGGAGGAGTGGCAGGGCGCCTACGCCGAGAGCCTCCGGGAGCGGCTGGGCAGCTCCGACACCGCCGTCTACGTGGTGGACTCCCCCGGCCACGGGCTGGCGGCCTGCGGGATCGGCCTCATCTTCGACCGCTTTCCCGGCCCCAGCCTTCCCGACGGCCGCTACGGCTACGTCCAGGGCATGACCACCGACCCCCGCCACCGGCGCAGGGGGCACGGCCGGGCGATCATGGGAGCCCTCCTGGAGTGGTACCGCGACAGCGGAGTCCGCAGGGTCGACCTGCACGCGACCTCCGACGCCGAGCCCCTCTACCGGCAGCTCGGCTTCGTCGACGACGGCTACCCCTCGCTCACCTGGCGGGATCGCTCCTGACCCGCACCCGGTCGTCGGGGAAGCGCACCGTGAGCTCGTCACCGGGGGAGACCTCGCTCGCGAGCCGTACGACCTCGCCCGAGGGGCGCTGCACGATCGCGTAACCGCGTTCCAGCGTGGCGGCGGGAGACAGCGAGACCAGGCGGGCACGCAGGTGCTCCAGCGAATCGGAGGCACGGTCCAGGGAGGCGGTGAGGGACCGCCTCGCCCGGTCCCTGAGCTGCTCGGCCTGCTCGGCCCTACGTTCGACCTCGCGCACCGGGTCGGCGAGAGAGGGGCGGGAGCGGGCCGCCGCGAGCCAGGCCGTCTCGCGGTCGAGCCAGCCGCCCGCCACCCTGCGGCCCCGGTCGCGGAGCTGGCGGATCAGCGTCATCTGCTCGCCGACGTCCGGCACGACCTTCTTCGCCGCGTCCGTCGGGGTGGACGCGCGCACGTCGGCGACCAGGTCGAGCAGCGGATTGTCCTGCTCGTGGCCGATCGCGCTCACCACGGGCGTACGGCAGGCCGCCACCGCCCGCACAAGAGCCTCGTCGGAGAAGGGCAGCAGGTCCTCCATCGACCCGCCGCCCCGCGCGACCACGATGACGTCGACCTCGGCGTCGGCGTCGAACTTGCGCAGCGCCTCGACGACCTCACCGACCGCGTACGGCCCCTGCACGGCCACCGGCTCGACCTTGAACCGCACGGCGGGCCAGCGGCGCCGAGAGTTTTCCAGCACGTCGCGCTCGGCGGCCGAATCGCGACCGCAGATCAGCCCGACCGTGCCCGGCAGGAACGGCAGCCGCCGCTTCCTGTCGACGCCGAAAAGCCCCTCCGAGGCGAGCAGTCGGCGCAGCCGCTCAAGCCGCGCCAGCAGCTCGCCCACCCCGACCGGCCGCATCTCCAGCGCGGTGAACGCGAACGAGCCCTTGTTGACCCAGAAATCGGGCTTCAGGTGGGCCACGATCCTCGCGCCGTCGACCGGCCGGGGGACGGTCGCCTCGTAGACACCGCGCGGGCAGGTGATCCGGGCCGACACGTTGGCCACCGGGTCGCGCAACGTCAGGAACACCGTGCCGCCGCGGGCGGTCAGCTCGGTGATCTGCCCCTCGACCCAGACGGTGCCGAGCTTGCCGATCCAGCCGCCGACCATCTGCAACACCGTGCGAACCGGTAGGGGCTGCTCAGGGGTGGTGTTCGAGCTCATGGCCGGGAGCCTACGCGCCGGAGGCGACTATTCCGCGGCCGCCAGCTTGGCCAGGCGGTTCTCGTACATCCGCACGACGACCTCGCGGTCCGCGGTGGCCCGCTCGTAGGCGAGCAGCTCCCGGATCTGCTCGGCGGTCCTGCCACGCATCCGCGCCCGCAGGGACGCGACCGTCAGCTCCGAGTAGCCGGGCAGAGGCTCGGCGGGTGTGGCGGTTTCCGAGGAGGACTCCGCCGCCGTGGTGGTCGTCTTCGAGGAGGGGCCGGCCGCGTCGGCGGCCTCGGGTGCCGCGACCCTGGTCCCGGTCACCTCGACCACCGCGGCGTCCGTGGCCCCGGGCTTCGCGGTGTCGACCTTGGTCACCTCGACCTTCACCGCCGCGGGGGTCTCCACCTCGGCCGGGGTGCCTTCCCCAGCGGAGGCCGTGGCCCTCGTCAGGGTGCCGCTCTCGGCGCTCTCGGCCACGGTGTCCGCGGGTGCGGCCTTGGCGGTCGCCTTGCGGGTCCTGGTCGTCCTGGCCTTCGGAGTGGTGGCCTCGGTGGTTTTGGGAGCCTCGGGGGCTGCGGCTGCGGCTGCGGCGACCGGGGCCTTGGCCTTGGCCCGGGTGGCCCTGGGCTTCTTGGCGGGGGTCTCGACGACCGCGTTCGCCTCCGCTGCCGGAGTCTCCGCGCCCTTGACCTCGGGGGCCTCGGGGGCCTCGGGGGTCTTGGGTGCCTTGGCGGTCTTGGGAGTCGAGGTCTTGGCGGCCTTGGGAGTCTCGGCGACGGCCGGGGTCTCCGAGACTTCCGGGGCGGCCGGTGCTTCCGTGGCCCTCACCTCGGCGGTGTCCGAGGGCTCCGTGGCGACGACCTCGGCGGGCTTCGCCGGGGCGGGCTCGGGCTCCGGAGCCGGGGCGGGCTCGGGAGTCGAGGCGGTCTTGGGCTCCGGAGTCGGGGCGGGGGCCTCGGTGGTTCCGGTAGTGGCAGGGGCGTCGACGACCTCGGAAGCCTTGACCTCGGGGGCGTCGCCGGCCTCGGCCTTGACCTCCGGGGCCTCGACGGCGGGGGCCTTGACCTCGGGCGAGGAGGGTGTCGCGGTGTCGGGCTTGGTGGGGCTGAAGATGACAGGGTCGGGGGTGGTCTTCGTCCCGTTGCGCTCGGTGGAGGGAGCGCTCGCGGCCTTCTCCGGACGCGGTGCGAAGATGACGGGCTCGCGACGGGTGGGCTTCCCCGCCTGCTCCGTGCTCTCCTCGCCGCTCTTCCTCGGCTGGTCGCCGACCGTCCCTGTGGGCTCCTCGGCGGTCTCGCCCTGGCCCGAGGTTCCCTTGAACCTGGTCCGGACGCGGTCACCGAGGAGCAGGGCCTGGCCGACCCCGCTCAGTGCGCTCTGCAGCATGTGCAGCGGCAGGTCTTTTGCTTTTTGTGTGACATTGCGAATCATGTCGGGGACTGACATATCGTCTCCCTGGGAGGTCTGTATCGAGAAGGCTAGTGTGACAAGACTTGTGCCGCATGAGCTTGTGGGACGTATGGGCAGTCTCGCGGGCGTGTCCACGTAGCATATGAGCATGACTTCAGACACCCCCGCGACCCGACGCGTACTAGTGGCGAAGCCCCGTGGTTACTGTGCGGGGGTCGATCGTGCGGTCCAGGCCGTGGAGAAGGCGCTGGAGCAGTACGGCGCCCCGATCTACGTACGTAAGCAGATCGTCCACAACACCCACGTGGTCAAGACGCTGGAGCAGCGCGGGGCGATCTTCGTCGAGGAGACCGAGCAGGTGCCCGAGGGCGCGATCGTCGTCTTCTCCGCCCACGGCGTCTCTCCCGCGGTCCACCAGGAGGCCGCCGACCGCGGTCTCAAGACGATCGACGCCACCTGCCCCCTGGTGACCAAGGTGCACAACGAGGCCAAGCGTTTCGCCTCCCAGGACTACGACATCCTCCTCATCGGTCACGAGGGCCACGAGGAGGTCGAGGGCACCGCGGGCGAGGCGCCCGACCACGTCCAGCTCGTCGACGGCCTGCACTCGGTCGACACCCTGCGGGTCAAGGATCCCGAGCGGCTGGTCTGGCTGTCGCAGACCACGCTGTCGGTGGACGAGACGACCGAGACGGTCTCCCGGCTCAAGGAGCGCTTCCCCAACCTGATCGACCCTCCGAGCGACGACATCTGCTACGCCACCCAGAACCGCCAGGTCGCGGTCAAGGAGATCGCCGCCCAGGCCCAGCTGGTCATCGTCGTCGGCTCCGAGAACTCCTCCAACTCCAAGCGGCTCGTCGAGGTCGCCCTCGACCACGGGGCCGAGGCCTCCTACCTGGTCGACGACGCCTCGCTCATCGACGACGCCTGGTTCGACGGCGTCACCACGGTCGGCGTGTCGAGTGGCGCCTCGGTGCCCGAGGAGCTCGTCGCCGAGGTCCTGGCCCGTCTCGCGCGAAACGGGTTCGGGGACGTCGAGGAGGTCGAGTCCGTCCGCGAGAGCGTGCGCTTCGCCCTCCCGCACGAGCTGCGCAGGGACCTGCGCGCCACGGTCTGACGTCGCGTCATCCGCCTGGGAGGTCGAGTCCGTCCGCGAGAGCGTGCGCTTCGCGCTCTCGCCTGAGGACCCCTGCCACCCTGAGGACCCCTGCCACGCTCCGGCCGTCCGATCCGATCGGACGCCTCATGCGAGGCCCTGGCCCGGCAGCCTTCTCCGCGGTCTGGGAGATCCCGTCACGGGCGAGCCCCCGCGCCCGGCCGCTACTGCCCCTCGCGGGGGGTGCCGTACACCCTGGGCTCGAAGTATCCCTCGGGCTCGGGGGCGAAGGCCCTGCCGTCGCCGCCGTCGCCGTCGCCGCTCCTGGGGCGGGGCACCGAGGCCTTGGAGGCCCTGAGCTCCTCGCGCAGCTCTTGGACGCAGCGGGTGAGTCCCCGGCGCCAGGCGATGACCAGCACCAGGAACGAACCGCCGAACAGCCACGGGGCCCCCTGCGACAGCGCGGTGTACATGCCCAGGCCGAAGGCCTGCACGGGCGTGGACGCGAACAGGGATCGGATCGCCTCGATGAGCGCGGTGGTCACGAAGAAGAGCAGGGGCGGGGACACCACCAGCGACAGCAGGTCCCTGCGGTTCACCAGCGACGCGGCGGCGACGCAACCGGCGACGAACGCCGCCCCGGTCAGTGCCGCCACCCCGGTCAGCGCCTGCAGCACACCGCCCACCAGCGTGGACGCCAGCACGAAGGCCAGTGCGCCCCGAACGGTCAGCCGGATGCCCGAGGCCCGGTCAAGCTCACTCATGCGATCACCCCGCCGACCGGCTGCACGCCGCCTCGCTCGTCCACCACTCGCCCCCTGACCTTGACCACCGCGGCCCCCGGCGCCGTCGCCCTCGCTATCTCCAGTGTCCGGCCGCAGGAGCCCCCGAGGGAACAGTTTCAGGGCAGGTCGTTGGTCAACCTACCGTTCAGGCGGGATACGAGAGGCGGGCTTGGCTCCTCTCGCGCGAGGAGTTCGGGTGAGGTCAGGGCGCGCGGCAGGTCCTCGACCGCCTGTGGCGTGTCCAGGTCGCTCTCGACCAACCCCAGGTCGTTCAGCTTGCGGGCGCTCACCAGCACCCGGGTCTCCAGCGAGCCGACCGTCCTGTTGTACGACTCCACGGCCCGGCTCAGCGAGCGGCCCAGGGCGTCGACGTTGCGTCCCATGCTGCCCAGGCGCTCGTACAGCTCCTTGCCGACCTCGAAGATCGCCCGTGCGTTCTCGCCGAGCGCGGCCTGCTGCCAGGCGTACTGCGCGGTGCGGAGCATGGTGATGAGTGTGGTCGGTGTGGCGATGTGGACCCGCCGTCGCATGGCGTACTCCAGCAGGGCGGGGTCGCGTTCCAGCGCGGGGGCGAGGAACGCCTCGCCGGGGATGAACAGCACCATGAACTCGGGTGCCGGGCTGAACGCCTGCCAGTAGGGCTTCGAGGCCAGCCGGTCGACGTGGTCGCGCACGTGCCGGGTGTGGGCGTCGAGCCGGGCCGAGGAGTGGTCGGGGTCGGCCGACTCGGCGGCCTCCAGGTAGGCGGCGAGCGAGACCTTGGAGTCGACCACGATGTTCTTGCCGCCGGCGAGCCGCACGATCATGTCGGGTCGCAGGACGCCGTCCGGCGTGGTGACGCTCACCTGCTCGTCGAAGTCGCAGAACCGCTGCATGCCGGCGATCTCGGCGACCCTGCGGAGCTGGAGCTCGCCCCATCTGCCCCGCGCCTCGGGCCGCTGCAGGGCCCGTACCAGCGAGTTCGTCTGGGCGCGGAGCTGCTCGTTGCTCTCGCGGACGATGTCGATGTGCTTGGCCAGCTCGGCGTGGGCGGCCCGCTGGCCCGCCTGGGTGTCGCGCAGCTGCGTCTCGACGCGGGCCAGGGTGTCCTTCAGCGGCTCGATCAGGTGCTCGACGGCCTGCTTGCGCTGCTCCAGCTCCCCGGCGGCCTCGGCCCGGTTGGCGGCGAGCCTCGTCTCCGCCAGCTCCAGGAATCGCAGGTTGTTGACGTCCAGCGCCCGGCTCGACAGGGCCTGGAACCGTTCGGAGAGCTGTCCCTCGATGTAGACGACCTTCTCTTCGGCGATCTTCGCGCGGGCCTCGGCGTCGGCGAGGCGGGCCATGACGTCGGCGGCTCCCGAGGAGGAACGCGCCCGGCCCAGCAGGAAGCCGATCGCGAGTCCCGCGGCGAGGCCCACCGCGAGCTGGAAGGAGAGAGCCATGACATCCACCCCGGCATGATTCCAGGCCCGGCCGCTTCCGGCGGTTCCGACACGCTCCTCGGCCCGGAACGGCACGGAACGGCCCGGTTCGCGCCCCATGAGTGACCCGTGAGTGCCAGGTGAGCGCCCTGCGATTCGTACCTGTGACCTGCCCGTGGCGGGTAGCAGTGGGTCATTCCGCGTAAACTCGGCTCACGTGAGCCTGAGCATCGGCATCGTCGGATTGCCCAACGTCGGCAAGTCAACGCTTTTCAACGCGCTGACGAAGACCGCCAACGCCCTGGCGGCGAACTATCCGTTCGCCACCATCGAGCCCAACGTGGGCATCGTCGGCGTTCCCGACCCGCGTCTTGAAAAGCTGGCCGAGATCTTCGGGTCCGCGAAGATCCTGCCGGCGAAGGTCGAGTTCGTCGACATCGCCGGCCTGGTCCGCGGGGCCTCCGAGGGACAGGGGCGAGGCAACCAGTTCCTCGCCAACATCCGTGAGACCGACGCGATCTGCCAGGTCATCCGGGTCTTCAACGACCCCGACGTGACCCACGTGGACGGCGGCGTCGCCCCCGGGCGCGACATCGAGACGATCAACACCGAGCTGATCCTCGCCGACCTGCAGACCCTGGAGAAGGCGATTCCCCGCCTCCAGAAGGAGTCCAGGACCAACAAGGACCGCAAGGCCGCGCTCGACGCGGCGGAGGCGGCGTTCAAGCTCCTCGACGGTGGCGCCACCCTGTACGCCGGGGCCAAGGGCGCGGGCATCGACCCCAAGGACCTGCGCGAGCTGCACCTGCTCACGGCCAAGCCGTTCCTGTACGTCTTCAACCTCGACGCCGACGAACTGGTGGACGAGAAGCTCAGGGCACAGCTGTCGGCGCTCGTCGCACCGGCCGAGGCCGTCTTCCTCGACGCGAAGATCGAGTCCGAGCTCGTCGAGCTCGACGACGCCGAGGCGCTGGAGCTCCTGCAGTCCGTCGGCCAGGAGGAGTCGGGTCTCACCCAGCTCGCCAGGGTGGGCTTCGAGACCCTGGGCCTGCAGACCTACCTGACCGCGGGTCCCAAGGAGACCAGGGCCTGGACGATCCGCAAGGGCGCCACCGCCCCCGAGGCGGCCGGGGTGATCCACACCGACTTCCAGCGGGGTTTCATCAAGGCGGAGATCGTCTCCTTCGACGAGCTCGTGGAGACCGGCTCCATCGCCTCCGCCCGCCAGGCGGGCAAGGCGCGCATCGAGGGCAAGGACTACGTCATGCGCGACGGCGACGTGGTGGAGTTCCGCTTCAACGTCTGAGCGAACGGTCGTCCTCGCCGCGCGCGAACTCCGGTCGAACGGCGTCTTCGCCGCGCACGAACGGTCCGGTGAGCTCTCCGACCTCGAACCGGACGAGCACGTTCGGGTCGGTTGGATCGTGGGCGACGGCATCGTGGATCGTGAACGACGACGTCCCGGCGAATCTCGTCTCCGCGACGGTCGGTGCGCCGGCCCGGCATCGGGCGGGGGCCTGGACGCCTCGTCGGACCTCCGGAACCGGCGGGGCGGCCGACCGTGGAGATCGGCACCGTCCGCCTCGGGGTGGCCGGAACCCCCTCGCGATGGCGGCCGGTGGTGAGGAGGTGTATTTCCAGGGGTTGTGACCCCAGGTGACGTATTTCGTGTTAAATGCGCAGGTCGCGACAGTCAGGGGGCTGTCTGGTTAGCAATGGGTGGCGTTTGAGTAATCACCCCACGCGCTGGCCAGGGGGAATGCGCTTTTCCTCGACCATAGGCCGCATCGGCGCCCTCGTCGAGGTTCCAGACCCGGTTTGCTCAGTCATCATGATGCCTGCAGCATAGGCGTGGCTTTCCTGGAAGAATCGGCGGGGCGGCTAGAGTAAGTGCGTCACCATGGCCAACGGGATCGTCAACAATACGACACCGCACCGGCCGAGGATTGACGCGAGCGGAGGCGTGATGGCTCGAAGGTCGACAGTCCAGCGTGATCCCCGGATCGCTGGCGACCCTGAGCTGTCGTCATATCCGGACTTCCCCGACGATCCCGACCTCGATCGCGCTCCGGCGCGCGGGCGGGGCGTGTCGCGCGGACGCTGGTCCGGTGGAGGCGGACGCTGGCTGGTGTGGGCCGGTCGCGCCGTGCTCTGGGCGCTGATCGTCGTCATCGTCGTGAACGGGGTCCGCGCGCCCTTCGAGCGCTTCACCCAGCAGAACGCGCCCTCGAGCGCCGTGCCCGTCGAGGGAAACGGGTTCCCCACGGTCCAGGCCTCCGCCTTCGCGGCCCAGTTCGCCGAGGTCTATCTGAACTTCGACGGGGCTCGCCTCGCGGAGAGGGAGTCGAGGCTCGCCCCCTACCTGCCGGAGGGCGTCGAAGGGCAGTTCGGCTGGGACGGTTTCGGCAGGATGAGCGCTGGAGCGGTGCAACCGTACGGGATCGAGGTCGTCGACGCCGACAACGCCGTCGTCACCGTGGCCTACCAGTCGGAGAACCGCCGCCAGCTCCTGTCCGTGCCCGTCTACCGCGACCGGGCCGCGGAGAGGTTCGTCGTCGCCGGACGTCCGGGCATCCTGCCCGCGCCGAGGGCGGCCGGCCTGCCGCCCAAGGCCGCACCCGAGCGCGACCGCGACGCCGAGCAGGAGCTGCGCACCCCGCTGGAAGACTTCTTCAAGGCCTATGCGGGTGACACCACCGCGCTGCAGCGCTACGCCGACGCCGGGGTCACCCTGCAGGGATTCGGGGGGGCGTTCACCTTCCTGCAGCTCAAGGACCTCTCCGTGCCCGTCAGTGGGGGAGTCGACCGCGAGGTGACCGCGACGGTCACGTGGGGCGTGCCGTCGAAGGCAGTCCCGTCCACCGACCCAGAGCCCGCCGATCCCGGCCAAATGGGAGGCAAGCTGGAGCAGTCCTACTTGCTCACCATGGTCAAGCAGGGCGACAAGTGGTTCGTCAAGGACATCCGCGGCGCATACCGATCTGTGGCGGGGTAAGCATGATCGAATGGTGCCGATCCACGGTGAGCAGACCCCCCTTGATCGATGAGCCGTCGGTCCGGGTCCCCGCGCACACGCGCCGAGGACCCTTATCCGCTTGGCGGGCACGATCGTGAGTACGGAGGACAAGAAGTGATTCTCAAGACCATGCTGCTGAGCGCCATGGAGCTCGCTCAGCCCACAGCACCTCCGGCGGGCGTCAACACCGAGGGCCTGGCCGACTTCCTCCGCAGCTTCTTCGCGCCGCTCTTCCTGGTCATCGTCTCGGTGGTGGCACTCTTCTTCCTCTTCACCCGTGAGATCACCAGGTTCGTCCAGTTCATCATTCTGGCGATCGCCATCGGAGTGATCTTCTACGTTCCGAACATCATCGAGGTGACTGCCAAGGCGATCGCGGGCGCGCTGGGCATTTCGGGGGGTTGAGACCGGGTTCGAACGGTCAAACAAGGAGAGGCGGAGAGGAGGATCACGTGGATCTGCCCACGTACACCAATATCTGGAGGATCGAGAAGCGGCTCTACAAGCTGTACGACCTACGGCTGCCGATGCCGCTCCCGATCGTCTGGATCGGTGGGTTCGTGGGAGTGCTGGCCCCGTGGTCGCTGCTGCTCTACCTTCTCGGTCTGCCCTTCGCCGCCCCCTGGCACGTGATCTACCTGGTGCCCCCCGGTATCGTCACCTGGCTCTCCACCCGGCCGGTGATCGAGAGCAAGAGGCTCACCGAGCTGCTCCAGTCGCAGGTGCGCTACGTGGGAGAGCCGCGCACCTGGTGCAGGATGGCCCCCCTCTCCGAACCCGCCGAGGTCACGCTGACCGGCCGGATCTGGCGGGCCGCGCCGCAGTACACGGCCGTCAGGGTCAAGGCGTCGCGCAAGGCCCGGCACGCCCAGGCCAAGCGCGCCGCCGCCCGCCGCGAGGTGCGTCCCGCCGTGGCCGCGGCCGCGGCGGCCGCCGCCACCGCGCCCGTCGCCAGGGCCGAGGTTCACGCGCTTCGCCAAGGTGTCGCCCCGGCCCTTGGCCAGACCTCGGCCCTTGGTCAGGCTGCGGGCGTCGGTCAGGGCTCGGGCGTCGGTCAGGGCTCGGCCGCCGAGACTTCCCGGGGCGTCGAGACCCCCTGGGCCGTCGAGGCGCCCCCGGTCGCCGTCCCCGCCGTTCTCCCCGTGCCCTCTGCGCTGTCCGGACCCTCCGCGCCGTCTGTGCGGTCCCTGCCCGTCGTGACTCCGGTGTCCGAGCCCGTCGCGTTCGCCGAGGCGGCCGAGGCCGTCGAGTCCGCGCCGGGTACGCCGATCCCCGGCCCTGCCTCGCGACCGCCCGCGGATCATTCCCGCGGACCTTCCGAGGAGCGGGCCGACCGCACTTCGCCGGCCGGATCCGCGGCCGAGGGGAAGGCGGACGATTCGAGGGACGAGACCCCGGGGGCGTCCGGCGCGACCGCGGCTCCGCCCGCTCCGATCGGCACCGAGGCGCTGCGGCGGCTGCGCAGGCTCGCGGCCTCCGCGGAGGCCGAGCGCGCCGCCGCGGCCCCCGCCCCGCCGGTCGTGGCCCCACCGCCGGTCGTACCTTCCGCTCCGGCCATACCGGTCGCGCCTCCCGCGGCGGTCACGCCGCCCTCCGAGGTGATCGTGCCTTTCGCGCCGGTCGAGCGTCCCGACGCGCCGGTCGGGCGACCCGAGGTGATCGCGCCCGCGGCGTCCTCCGAGACCGACGCCCCCACCTCGAAACCCTCCGAGGAACGGCCCGAGGCACCGGCCGTGCCGCAGCCCTCGGCACCCAGGGCACCACGGGAGGAGACCTCCGCTCCGGCCCGTGCGGTGTCCGCCGAGAGGCCGGCCGTCGTGCCCGACCCCGTCAGGAAGCCCTCGGAGCCCGCCCCCTCCTTCGTACCCAGGTTCGTCGGACCGGCGCCGGTCGGGCGCCGCGCCGAGGCGGCCGAGCTCCCGCAGACCGGACAGAGCAGGCAGGACAAGCAGGACAGCCAGGACGAGGAGAGCGCACGGCGTCAACACCGCAAGGGGCAGCCCGCGCCGATCGGGCGCGCGGCGGAGACGGCGGAGACGGCGGAGACGCTGAGGGCGTCGAAGGCGTCGAAGGCATGGCCGCCGGAGCGGCCCGCGAGTGCGCAGGCGGGTCCCGGCGCCCCGGCGGGCACCGGCGTCCAGGGGGGCGGCATGTCGATCCGCGCGGTTCCCTCGGGGCCTGCCACGGCGGATCCGGTCACCCCCGCGGTGCCGGTGACCGGTTCCTCACGTGGCGAGGCCGAGACCAGGGTCCGCCGGGTCGAGTCGGTGGTCGGCCGTGACTCCTCCGGCGGCTGGCGGCGGCTGGCCCAGGTGGTGATCGGACCCGGCGGTGGCCGTACGGACGGCTCGGAGATCGACGAGGCGCGGGCCAGGGCGGTGTTCAGCGGCAGTCGCCGGGTGGTGGTCCTGGGATGCACCGGCGGCGCCGGGCAGACCACGACCGCGCTCATGCTCGGCCACACCCTCGCCCGCTACCGCGAGGACCGGATTCTCGCGGTCGACGCCAGCACCGGCTCCCACGCCCTGTCCAGCCGGATCCAGGGCGAGTCGCCGGAGACCCTGACCTCCCTGCTCTCCGGGCTCGACAACGTCCAGGGATATCTCGGCATGCGCGCCTACACCAGCCGCTGCGCCTCGGGGCTGGAGGTCCTCGCCGGAGACAGCGACGCCGGTGCCGAGCAGCGCCTGTCCGACCGCACGCTCTTCTCCGACCGGCGGCTCGGCCAGACGATGGACATGCTCGACCGGCACTACAAGGTGGTCGTGATGGACCCGGCCGCGGCTCTGGCCGCGCGGGTCCTCCCCTACGCCGACCAGCTCGTCCTCGTCGTCCCGGCGAGCGAGGACGGGCCGGACGCGGTGGCGATGACCTACGAGTGGCTCGACGGGCACGGTTGCTCCGACCTTCGCCATCGGGCGGTCATGGTGGTCAACGGGGTGAGCCGCCGCAGCATGGCCGACGTGGAGCAGGCGGAGGCGGTCGCGCGGGGCAGGTGCCGGGCGATCGTCCGGGTGCCCTGGGAGGACGCCCTGGCCCCCGGCAGGGCCGATCGGGTGGAACCGTCCCACCTGCGGGCGCCGGGCCGCCGGGCGTATCTCGCCCTGGCCGGTGTCGTCGTGGCGGGCTTCGGAACGGTTCAGGCGGGTCGACCCAGCGAGGAGGAACTAGCCCAGTGATCCCCCGGGCGCGAGGAGATGCGGTGAGCGGGCGAGACGAGGTGCGGGTGGTGAGCGGGCAGGCCGGGGTCCGGATGAGCGGACGCCGTGGAATCCGGATCGGCGAGGGGTCCGGAGGCCGCGGAGGCAGGGCCGCGCGCGCGATGGAGGAGGGGCCGTGAGCCGCGCCTCCCAGGCGCGCAGCCGCCTCGCCGTCCGATACTTCGACGATCGGATTTTGCTGACCGACTCGTCGGTCTGGGCCTATTTCAGGCTTCCCACCGTGAGCTACGAGTTCATCACCCCCGAGGAGCGGGAGGCGCTCGCCACCAACATCACGATCGCGCTCGCCGCCATCCGCATGCCCGACGCCGAGGTCCACCTGCGGGTGGCGCACCGCACCTATCCCGCCGCCGAGTGGGCGATGGCGCTGAACGCCACCTCCGACGAGGGACCGGGCTGGCGCGACTACCTGGAGGACATGTATCGCCACGTCTGGGCCAAGGACTTCTGGACAAAGGAGGTCTATCTCGGCGTGCGGCTCGGCACGCGCGGGCGGCAGCTGGGCACCGGGGTCCTCGCGCAGCTCTTCGGTTTCTACCAGCGCAGTGAGAAGGCCCTGGGCATCGAGGACGACCACGTCCCCAAGGCGGAGATCGCCAAGTGGTCCGAGCAGGCGGAGCGGCTGGGCAGGGCGCTGTCCGCGAGCGCGCTGTACGCCAGGCACGCCACCTCCGTCGAGCTCGCCTGGCTGTTCCAGCACGCCACGACCGGTTCCCTCGGTGACCCCCCGGCCTCGGCCAGCCCCAAGCGCCGGTGGGGACAGGGGGAGATCGAGTCCCTCGTCGAGGGGCAGATCCACAACGGCAGGGCGCTGCTGCGGATCGAGCAGCCGCAGGGCGACTCCTACGTCGCGCACATGTCCTTCGCCCGCTTCCCCGACCTCATGCCCTTCCCCGACGGCGAGCCCTGGATGCACTTCGCCGACCAGCTGCCCTTCCCCGTGGAGATCAGTTCGAGGATGCGGCTGATCCCGCCGGTCAAGGCGAGCAAGGACGTCGCGCGCAAGCTCGCCCACGCCCGTGACATGGACATCCACATCCGTGAGGCGGGCGCCGAGGCGCCACTCGCCCTCGCCGAGCAGATCGACGCGGCCAGGATGCTGGAACACGGCATCACCAAGGAGCGTCTGCCGTTCGTGTACGGCTGGCACCGCCTGATCGTGTCGGCCCCGACCGAGGAGATCTGCGTGCAGCGGGTCGAGGCGGTCGTGGAGCACTACCGCGACATGGGCATCGACATCGTCAACTCCACCGGCGACCAGTTCTCGCTGTTCTGCGAGACGCTGCCGGGAGAGCGGGTCCGGGTGAACGCCTACGCGCAGCGGCAGCCGCTGCGCACCATCGCGGGCGGCATGGCCACCGCCACCGTCGACCTGGGCGACCGGACGGACGAGGGCGGCTCCGGCTGGATGGGCCCGTACGTCGGGGAGACTTTGGGCAGGGCGCGCAGCATCGTGCACTTCGACCCGCTGGTCGCGGCGACGCGCAACCGGCCGACGGCGATCGCCATCACCGGCGAGCCCGGTGGAGGCAAGACCACGCTCGCGCTGCTGATGATCTACCAGATGGCGCTGCGCGGGGTGACGGTCGCGGTGATCGACCCCAAGGGCGACGCCGAGTCGCTGGTGCAGCTGCTGCAGAAGCGGGGCAGGAAGGCGCGGATCATCCCGCTCGGGTCGGCGGCCCCGGGCCTGCTTGACCCGTTCTCGTTCGGTGACGACCTGGCGGCCAAGAAGACGATGGCCACCGAGACCCTGCGTCTGCTGCTGCCTCGCATGTCGGAGGAACGCGAGTCGGCGATGATCCAGGCGGTCGCCGCGGTCTCCAACGGCCATGACCCGTCGCTGGGCAAGGTCGTCGACTTCCTTGAGCAGACCGAGGACGCCGCCTCCAAGAACCTGGGCGCGGTGCTCCGCTCCATGTCGGACATGCATCTGGCCAGGCTCTGCTTCGACCCCTCGGGCGGCGACCAGATCGACACCGAGGGGTGGACCACGGTCTTCACCCTGGGCGGCCTGACGCTGCCCGACGCCTCCACCGGTCGCGACGACTACTCCTACGAGCAGAGGCTGTCGGTGGCGCTGCTCTATCTCGTCGCGCAGTTCGCGCGGGGTCTGATGAACGGCCTGGACCGGCGGACGCCCAAGGCGATCTTCCTGGACGAGGCGTGGGCGATCACCTCCACCCCCGAGGGGGCCAAGCTGGTGCCCGAGGTCAGCCGGATGGGCCGCTCCCGCAACACGGCGCTGGTCCTGGTCTCGCAGAACGCCGGAGACCTGCTGAGTGAGCAGGTGACGAACTGTCTGTCGTCGGTCTTCGCCTTCCGCTCCACGGAACGGGTCGAGGTGGAGCACGTGATGGCGCTGCTCGGGGTCGAGCCCTCCGAGGAGCACAAGGCGGTGCTGCGCTCGCTCGGTAACGGTGAATGCGTCTTCCGGGATCTGGACGGTCGCGCGGGCCGTATCGGGGTGGACCTGATCTCGGACGAGCTGCTGCGCTGGCTCGACACGAATCCGACCCACGACAAACCCGACGAGAAAGTGCATGATCTTCCTGGGGGCGACAGAGTCGGTAGGCCGGGGGCTGCGGCGCTGGAGGTGCGGTCATGAAAGGCTCCCTTAAGGGATTCGATGGCTTTCGCGGGAGACGGCCACTCGGAGGGCCGAAGGGTCTCCGCGGGCTTCGTGAGGTCCGTGAGTTCCGCGGTCTCCGTGGGATTCGCGGGCTTCGTGAGGTCCGTGGGCTTCGTGAGGTCCGAGGCACATCGGGCTCCCGCGCGGGTTCCCGCAGGGGACGGCTGGGCAGGCGGATCGCGATCGGGCTGGTCGTGCTCGCCGCCTTCCTCGCGCTGCCGCTGGCGTTCCCCGGCGACACGTCCACGGCCGTCGCCGCGGCTCCCTGTGACATGTCTCCCGACCTGTCACCCGACATCGTCGCCGGAGGCGTGGACGGCCTGATCCAGCCGCCGCTTCCCGACCCGCCCGCGACGGGCGCCCCCGCGGCACAGCCCCCGGCGGCCCAGGGCAACTACGCGACGTACGGCATGAGCGGCCAGTTCTGGCACACCCACCTGCTCGGCTGCGACGACATCGCGGCCGTGATGGGCAACGCGATGGCGAACACGGTCTTCCTGTGGGCGAAGGCGCTGGACCGGTTGACCATCACGACCTACCAGGCGGCGGCCACCGAGGGCCCGCTGGAATCGATCAAGAACGTCGTCGACGACATCGTGGTCCGTCTGGCCGACGCCATGTACTGGCCGTACCTGCGGCCGCTGGTGATCCTCGGCGCCATCTGGCTCGCCTGGTACGGGCTGATCCGCAAACGCGCCACCACCACCGCCGAGGGTGTCATCTGGATGGTCCTCGCGGTCACGGTGGCCGTCTGGTTCTTCAGCCGCCCCGGCGACCTCACGGGGATGGGCAAGATCGTCACGGACAAGACCGGCGAGGTGGTCAACTCCGCCTTCGCCGGGCTGCCCGGCGCGGGCGGGACCTCCTGCCTGCCCGCACCGGGTGAGGCGAACCCGCAGGTTCAGGGCGGCGGATACGGGCAGAGCGGCGTGCCCGGCGTCGAGCAGAACGCCGACGCGCTCTGGTCCACGCTGGTCTGCAAGCCGTGGCTGATGGGCCAGTTCGGCACGGCCGACCCCGACGCCCCCATCATCAAGATATTCGGCGCCAAGCTGCTGGAGATCCAGACGATCGACGCGGCCGAGATGAAGGCCCAGCAGGTGCCGGAGGCGAACTCCCACCAGGCGCGATACGAGACGGAGATCGCCGACAAGCTGCAGAACACGCCGTACTTCCCCCTCTTCCAGGGCAAGGACTGGACGAACCGCCTGGGGGTCGCGATCGGCGCCTTCATGGCCGCGGTGGTCGCGGGACTGCTGATCTTCCTGGTGGCGGTCTCGCTGCTGGTGCTCAAGGTCGGGTTCCTGCTGTTGCTCATCCTCGCGCCGGTCTTCCTGCTGATCGGCGTCCATCCGGGATCCGGGCGGATCATCGCCATGCGCTGGGTGGAGATGCTGATCGGCACCCTGCTCAGACAGGCGGTGCTCGCCCTCGTCCTCGGCGTGCTCGTCTACGGCTACGCCCTGATCATGTCCACGGCGATGCCGTGGGGCATGCAGGTGATGTTCATGGCGATCCTCACGATCGCGGTGTTCTTCTACCGGAGACCGTTCCAGCACCTGTTCTCGTCCATGGACGGGCACACGCTCACCACCCGGATGCTCGGCGACGCGGCGTCCGCGCCGACCCTGCAGCGGGCGGCGTCCGCGCTGCCGCCGGTCGCGGCGGTCAGGGCGGGCCGGTGGGGGATGCGCAAGGCCGAGCCGGTGCTGCAGGCGGCGGCGATGGTCGGCGGAGCCTCGGTCGGCGCGGCTGCGGCGGCAGCGGTCGCCCAGGGCAGGGTGCGTGGCGAGGAGGGTGGTGCCACGCCGAACACGCCGTCGGGCACCCGGGTGCCGACCGGCGCCCAACCGGCGCCGCTCGACACCGACGCCCAGGCCGCGGGCAGGCGCAAGGGCACCGGCAGGCCGGTCACCGCGGCCCGCACCGGCGCGGCGCCGCCGCTCAACCTCTCCGGGGCCGGTACGGGAGGCAGCGCGCCTCCGACCAGGTCCGGAGGCTCCTCGGGACGCGGCTCGGGAGGGACGGGCTCCTCGGGAGGCTGGTTCGGCGGCCGTTCCGGCGGCTGGGCTCCGCAGGGAGGCTCGGGCGGCCGACCCTCTTCGGCGGGCAGGTCGTCGGGTTCCTCCGCCCCCGCGGTGCGGCCCTCGGCGCCCGCGCCCGGCAGGTCGTCCGGTTCCTCGGGCTCCTCGGGCGGTGGCGGTCGTTCCGGCGGGAGCATCTTCGGCGGCGGCGGTTCTTCCCGAGGGTCCTCGGGATCCGGCTCCTCGCGGGGCGGCTCAGGCTCGGGATCGCGTAACGGCGGAGGTTCCTCCCGCGGCTCCTCGGGGTCGGGAGGCTCGGGGTCGGGCGGGAGCATCTTCGGCGGCTCCCGGGGCTCCGGTGGTTCGCGGAACCGCGACTCCGGAGGCAGGTCGTCCGAGGCGCCCCCGCTCTGGATCACCCGGCGGGTGGAGCGCGGCGGGGAGGCCGGTGAGCCGCCGCCGTTCTGGCTGCGTTCCTCCAACCGCGACAAGGACTGACAGTGGTCGAGGGAGGCAGTCGGCGGGGAGCCGTCTTCGCGGTGCTGGTCGTGATACTCGCCGTTGTCGGCGTCTACCTGACCATGTGGCCGGACACCGAGGGGGGGCCGGGGCAGCCGGCCGGTGTCACCCGTACGGTGGCGTCGGGGCAGGAGGCGGCCGAGGAGCCGGCCCGTCCGGCGGCGACGGCGAGTGACGCGCCCTTCGACGTCTACTCCTACCTGCCGATGACCAAGCAGGAGCTGGCCGCGGCGGCCGACTACGCGCAGCGTTTCACCGCCGAGTACGGCACGTTCAGCTACGACGAGGACCCGGCGGTCTACGGCGACCGCCTCAAGGGGTACGTCACGGCGGAGTTCTCGGGGACGCTGCTGCGGACCGTCACCTCACCGGGCACCGTCGAGGCGAACAAGGCCGACGAGATCGTGTCGATCGGTACGGCGCGGGTCAAGGGGATCCGGCAGATCGACAGCGCCTCGGTGACCTTCGTGGTCGTGGGCACCCAGAACGTCACGGCGAGGAGCGGGGCGAACGAGAGGACCGCGGAGTACGCCGTCACGCTCATCCAGGCCGGTGCGGAATGGCGGGTCCACGATCTCCAGCCCGCGGACTCCGGCCAGGAGGGGGACGATCAGCCCGTCGAGAGCGGCGCCACCGGCGGGACCGGATGAGCGGCGAGATCGCGTACGGATGGGAGCGAGCGGGCGGGGCCGCGTACCGGCGGGATGAGATGGGCGGCAAGGTGGCATGAGGAACAACAAGCACCTCCGCCTCGCGCTGATCCTCGGAGTCGCCGCGCTCTGTCTGATCACGCTGATCATGGCGCCGATGATGATGATCAGCGGGTTCCCCTCCTTCCCGTCGATCACCGGTGGCGCGGCGCAGCAGCCTGAGTGCGGAGACACCGGCGGGGCGGCGGAGGACCAGTCGGAGACCGCGACGTCCGACATCCCCGAGGAGTATCTGAAGCTGTATCGCGAGCACGGCAAAAAGGTCGGCGTGCAGTGGAATGTGCTCGCCGGGGTCGGCAAGCGCGAGACCAACCACGGACGCTCCACGCTCCCCGGTGTGCGCAGCGGCACCAACTACGCGGGCGCGGCCGGGCCGATGCAGTTTCTCATCAGCACATGGGGCGGCAAGGCCAAGATCAAGATCCCGTCCACGTTCAACGGCTACGCCTCCGACGGCGACGGAGACGGCTGGGCCGACGTGTACAACCCGGCGGACGCCATCCTAGGCGCGGCGAAGATGCTGAAGCGGAACGGCGCGCCGGAGGACGTGCGACGTTCGCTGTTCGTCTACAACCGCGCCTGGTGGTACGTCGACCAGGTGATGGAGATCGCCAAAAAGTACGCCAAGGACGGAGAGGTCACCGTACCGCCCGAGGCGGACGAGAACTGTGACGAGCCCATGCTGGAGGCGGCGCCGACGAGCACGGTGGCCGCGATCCTGGAGTACGCGCTCGCCCAGCGCGGCAAGCCCTACATCTGGGGCGGTACGGGTCCCGCGGGCTACGACTGCTCGGGGATCATCTACATGGCCTACCGGAGTGCCGGCCTGACCATCCCGCGCACCACGTTCGGCCAGTGGCCGTTCGGAGTGGAGGTTCCCGCGGGGGAGGAGCAGGCCGGAGACCTCGTCTTCTTCAACTCCGGTCCTGGAACGGGCCCGGACCGTCCCGGCCACGTGGGGCTGGTGGTCTCCCCGGGCAAGATGGTCGAGGCGAGGTGCCGGTTGTGCGGGCCGATCAAGGTCACCACCTACCGGGAACGCACCGGAATCGTGGGGTTCACCCGGCCGCTGCGACACCCCCAGGTTCTCGCGCAACTCAAGACACGGGAGCAGGGCTGACAGAATCGGGTGCCATGGAAAAGGTCGTTGTGGGCGCCGCCATCGTCGACGGCGACGGGAGACTGCTCGCCGCCCAGCGGGCCGATCCTCCAGAGTTGGCCGGAGGGTGGGAGTTGCCGGGAGGGAAGGTCGATCCCGGCGAGGACGAGCACACGGCACTGGTCAGGGAGTGCCAGGAGGAGCTCGGCGTGCTGATCGAGGTGGGCGAGCGCGTCGGGGGCGACTGGGCGCTCGCCGGCGGCTACGTCCTGCGGGTCTGGTTCGCGGTGGTCGCCGAGGGCAGGCCCGAGGCGAAGGAGCATCTGGACCTGCGCTGGCTGGCCGAGAGCGAGCTCTACGACGTGGCGTGGCTCCCCGCGGACCTTCCAATCGTCCGGGCGGTACAAGGTCGCCTCAACGATGGGCAAGGTCGGTTCAATAAGGATTGATCAACTCCGCAGCGTGACATAACTGCTACTGGACGTGGCGATGTCGCGTGTCCGTACCCGGGGAACGGAGATATGCGGTGACCGTAAGGTGGCGTGGTGCTGGGTTCGTGTCAGCGGTCGGAGCGGGAGTACTCGTCCTCGGAGCCTCGGGGGTGTACGCCGTTCAGATGGACGAGTCGGCCCCGTCGCCTCTCGACCTGACCACCGTGGCCGATTCGGATGCGTGGGCACGGGGGAGCGGCGCCGAGCAGGTGATCCGCTACCGGATCCGGCTGCGGGGGCCGGGCACCGACGCCCGGCTCGCGGTCCTGACGACCCCCGCCGAGGCGCTCAGGGGCATCGAGTGCCCCGAGGAGACCAGGTCGTCGACGCCCCTCCCGAAGGGGGCGGGGGTGTGCATGGTCGGAGCCCTGCCTGCCGAGGGCGGCTCCGTCGACGTGCTGCTCGCCCTGCCGGAGCGCCCGCGTGATCTCACGGTGTCCGCCCTGGCCCGGATGAGCGGCCCCGACGGCAAGATGGTGAGCCAGCGGGCCCAGAACACGATCAAGAGCACGGACGCGGTGATGCGGCGAGGCGGGGATGCCGCCGAGGTGCCGGAGACGCTGGAGCACGCCCGCGTCACGCGGGAGTCGAGGCCCGCCGAGCCCCGCGGCGGTGTGGGAGCTCCAGGTGCCGCCAGCATGGTCCTCAAGGTGCCCCAGACGGCCGAGGAGTCCGGGGAGGCCCCATTGGGTGCACCCCGTGTCTCGGAGGCGCAGAGGGCCGAACAGCGCATGTCGGCGTTCCTTCTCGATCTTGCCGGGAAAGCGTTCGTCGCGCCGCCCGTCTCGGGTCCTGGCGCGGGAGCGAACGCCGCCGGGGCTCCCGCCGATCAGGGAACGTCGCGGGGAGCCGGGGTGCCCGTGAACCCGCTGACGCGCGCGCTTCCCGGCGCCCCGGGAGCGACGGGAGGCCCGGCGGCCTCCCACGAGACGCGGGGCACGGTGCCGGGCGGGCGTGGGGAGGCCGGGTCTCCGGTGGCTCCCGCCCGGGTCCCTGACGGGGAGGTTCCCGGTCGCCCCGCGGCCCCGCTGCCTCCCGGTGGCTCGGCAGCCCCGCTTCCTCCCGGTCGTCCCGCGGCCCCGCTGCCTCCCGACCGTCATGCGGCCCCGCTCTCTCCCGGTCGTCCGCAGGAGGGAACACGGCTTCCGGACGGCGCCGCGGTTCCGGGCGCCGCGGCTCAGGGTGCCGCGCCGGAGGCCGGTGCGGCGGTGCCGGGTCGGGGAGCGGCACCAGGTCAGGGAGCGGCCGCCATACCGCCGGCGGGAGCGCCCGAGCCCCCCGCCATCCAAGGGCAGAACGGTAGGAACCACTCGGCCACGGGTGCCCAGACGGGCCGCAAGGCGGCCGGGCGGAAGGTGCGCGGGCAGCGGCACGCGGCCGGTCGGCCCGGTGCGCGCGAGCAGGGAGTGAACCCGCAGGCTCTCCTGCGGCAGACGGGTCCCGGCCGGCAGACGGTCGGGCTGCCCGGGGTGCCGCAGATGGGACCCGGCCAGCCGGTTCTCCCGCAGATGGGACCGGGCCTGGAGCAGATGGGTCCCCTCTATCCCGGCTACCCGGGAAACGGGAAGAAGACGGCCGGTGGCCCGGGATCGCGTCGGCCGATGGTCGGGCCGATGCCTCCCGGATACCCGGGGATCGGACAGCCCGCCGTGCCCGGGCAGGGCATGGGGCAGCCGATGCCTCCCGGATACCCGGGGATCGGGCAACCGGGGATGGCGGGGCAGCCCGGCGTGCCGCAGCAGGGTCCCGGCGGGCCGGTGGGCGGCCCCATGGCTCCCGGCGGGCCGGGAGTGGGGCAGCAGCCGGGCGGGCCGCAGACGCCGGGCATCCAGCCGGGCGTACCGGGGGCCATGACGCCGCCGATCTCGATGGGCATGGCGGGGGCGGGCCAGATGCCGGGGCTCGCGAACGGTCTCCAGCTGCCGCAGGCGGGTCCCTTTCCCGCCGCGCAGGTGCCCGTCTCACAGGATTCGGGTCCGCAGGGGGCGCCCCTGCCGCAGGATCTCGACGGCCCGAGCGGTCAGGTCCAGCCGGTCTCCGAGTCAAGCCCGCTACTGACAGGAGCGACGGGTCTCCCGGCGGTAGGTGCGGGGGTGGGGACGTTGCTGGGCCTTCTGTGGCTGCAGCGGAGGATCCAGCGGCGTCGTCGGTCGCGACACGTTTTGTAAAACGCGGATTACTGTTATTTTTGCCCGACTAGTATTTCTTTGGCGTGTTCATGGTTGATTGCACGGAGGACACCGGTGACGCGAGCACGGCGCAGGGCAGCGTTCTCCGCCGTCGCGATGTCCGTCGGACTCAGCGGCGCCGTCCTGCTCACTTTGGCGCCGCTTACCGGATCCTCCGCGGCCGGCGCGACCGTCAGGACGATGGTCATCGAGCCCTCGCAGGTCGAGGGGTGTGACGTCGATCCCGCGGGCCCCTGTGAGGAGCCCACGCCGGTCGTCACCGTCACGGTCACCGAGGATCCCGAGGTGCCGCAGGAGACCGTGACGACCACGATAACCGTCCCGGCGTCGCCGAAGCCCAAGCCCACGAAGACCACGGCCGCCCCTCCGCCTCCGCCTCCGCAGGAGACGGCGGTCGCGCCGCCGCCGGTCCAGGATCCGCCCCCGGTGGTCCCGACCGCCGAGGCCAACACGCCGGAGAACTCGGAGAACAACGAACCCCAGTTCCCGCAGACCACCCCTGAGCCGAACCAGCAGCTTCCCGCCGCAGAGCCCACGCCGTCCGACACGGCCACGCTCGACCAGAGCTCCTCGGGCACCTCCGTGTACGAGATCCGCAACGCGGGTTCCGAGTTCGACGGGGCCACGCTGAGCCGTCAGCTCGGCATCCCGGCGCTCATCCTGGTGCTGCTGGTGCTGTTCGCCGTGCTGATCTTCGAGGGCAGGCTGCGCCGCATGGCCCACGCGGCGGCGATCCGCAGGGCCGGTCCGCGCGGCATGGACCCGATGGCCTACCCCGGCGGTCCCGGTTACGCCGCCGCCGGCCCCTACCAGGGCGGTACGGCCTACGCGCCGATCATCAGCTTCGTGCCCATGCAGATGTACGCCCCGGTCTACCCGGAGGGCTACACCCCCGAGCAGTATCCCCACGGGTACGACCAGACGACGGCGTACATGCCCGCGCCCGGCCACGAGCAGCACCCGGCCACCGGCCACGGTGCCCCGTACGACCCGCGGACCGGCCAGGTGTATCCCGTGCCCCCCGGGCAGTCGCCTTACGGCCCGACGCTCCAGGACGGCCCGACGCCTCAGGGCGGCGCGGCGGCCTTCCAGGGCACCCCGCACCCCGGCCAGGACTCCCGTGAGGGACGCCTCCCGCAGGGGGCGCCGGAGTTCCCCGGTGCGCCGTTCCCGCAGGAGCCAGCCAGGAGCAGGCCGGGCGACGACCCGCTGGACGACTTCCGGCCGGCCGTTACCGATGACGCTCCCGGCCAGGTCCCCTCGCAGGACCGGCCCCTCAATGACGGCCCTCAGGACGGCCTCCCGCCCCTGGGGCGGGAGCCGCAGGGCGACCTGGGCGGGTCGAAGGGCGAGGTCATGACTTTCGGACCCCAGCCTCAGGACGGTCCCGGTCAGGGTCCGGGCGAGGGCGGCCCCGGTGAGGCGCGTCCTGGCGGCGACCAGTCGACCGGGGGCGAGCGGCCTCCCGCCGGTCCCGCCTCGACGGCGATCTATCCGATTCCCGGCCAGGAGACCGGCAAGTCCTCCGGCAAGGACTCCGGCAAGAAGAAGCGCGGTCTCTTCCGCCGCTCCACCTGACCCGCCCCGCCCTTCCGAGCGCGTCCACGGCCTGTGCCGTCCGCCGCTCGGTCGTGGACGCGGCCGGCAGCAGCAGGCAGGGCGGCGCGGCCGGGGGCTAAGACAGCGGCGCGTTGTCCAGGAAGGCCGCGCTCGGGACGATGCCGAAGATGATTCGGTTTCGACGTGATAGGGGCGAGCCGGTTTGGGCAGGAGGAGCGGGCATCCTCCTGCTGGAGGGTCGGCCACTCTTTGTCGCATGAGAGAGACTCTCTGATTTGGAGTCTCTCTGTTTTGGAGAGAACGGAAAGAGGGGGCGCCGTGTCAACGGAGCCGGAAGCCCGCAAAGAGATGATCACGGCCGTGTCCGATCAGGGACGCCTGACGGCGATGCGCTCGGTGCTGTTCCACGTCGGCGTGGCAGGCCGGGCCGGAATCAACGTGACCGACTTCAACTGCCTGGCCCTCCTCGACAAGGAAGGCCCTCTCACCCCTCACGACCTCGCCGTACGGCTGGGGCTGACACGCGGTGGCGCGATCACCGCGGTCGTGGACCGCCTGCAGAGAGCGGGGTACGTGCGCCGCGGCCGGGATGCCGTCGACCGGCGCCGTGTCCTCGTCGAGCTGGTGCGTGAGGGCCCCTACCTCGCGCTGCAGGAGATCCTGGCGGACCTCAACAGGGCCTACGCCGATCTCGCCGCGGACTACAGCGACGCGGAGCTGACGGTCATTCACGACTTCGCCGTCCGCGCCGACGACGTCATGCGGAAGCAGACCCGGCGGCTGTGGCGGGAGTGAGGCCTCCAGGAGCCCGTACGAGGCTCCTGGAGACGGCTGAAAGCGGCCGGGAGAGCCCGTACGAAGGCCCTGCTCAACAAAGCGCGAACGGCGCCGCCCCCGGGAGAGCCCGTGGACGGCGCCGTGAGACGCGGGAAGGTCAGGTCTTCGAGCTGGAACGCTTGAAGATCTTGTTGCCGAGCCAGACCAGCGGGTCGTACTTCCGGTCGACGACGCGCTCCTTCATGGGGATCAGCGCGTTGTCAGTGATCTTGATGTGCTCGGGGCAGACCTCGGTGCAGCACTTGGTGATGTTGCAGTAGCCGAGACCGTGCTCCTCCTGGGCGGAGTCCTTGCGGTCGGCCACGTCGTACGGGTGCATGTCCAGCTCGGCGATCCGCATCAGGAAGCGCGGACCGGCGAAGTTGGTCTTGTTCTCCTCGTGGTCGCGGATGACGTGACAGACGTTGTTGCACATGAAGCACTCGATGCACTTGCGGAACTCCTGGGACCGCTCGACGTCGATCTGCTGCATGCGGTACTCGCCCGGCTTCACGTCGGCCGGAGGGGTGAAGGACGGGATCTCCCTGGCCTTCTGGTAGTTGAACGACACGTCCGTGACGAGGTCCTTGATCACCGGGAACGTCCGCATGGGCGTCACGGTGATCGTCTCCTCCTCGGAGAAGGTGGACATCCGGGTCATGCAGCCCAGCTTCGGCTTGCCGTTGATCTCCATCGAGCACGAGCCGCACTTGCCGGCCTTGCAGTTCCAGCGGACGGCGAGGTCGGGAGCCTGAGTGGCCTGAAGCCTGTGGATGATGTCGAGGACGACCTCGCCCTCGTTCACCTCGACCGTGAAGTCCTCAAGCTTGCCCTCGCCGCCCTCGCCCCGCCAGACGCGGAACTTCGCCTTGTAACTCATGGTTACTCCTTGGCCAGCGCGTCAAAGGCGGCCAGCTCTTCCTCGGTGATGTACTTCTTCAGCTCGTCCCGGTCGAACAGCGTGATGAGGTCGTCCCGCATCGGAGGCTGCACCTTCTCCTCCACCGTGATGCCGGAGGCGTCCGGGGTGAGGGCACAGCGCAGGATCTTGGCCCGCCACTCGGGCGACATGCCGGGGAAGTCGTCGCGGGTGTGACCGCCGCGGCTCTCCTGGCGCAGCAGCGCCGCCTTCGCGACGCACTCCGAGACCAGGAGCATGTTGCGCAGGTCGAGGGCGAGGTGCCAGCCCGGGTTGTAGATGCGGTTGCCCGCCGCGCCGACGCCCTGGGCCCGCTCCTTGAGCTTCTCCACCGCCTCCAGCGCCTCGGAGACCTCCTCGGCCTTGCGGATGATGCCGACCAGCTCGTTCATCGTCCGCTGCAGCTCGTGGTGGACCTCGTACGGGTTCTCGCCCGTGCGCTCCAGCGGGGCGAGAGCCTCCGCGCTCGCCTCGGCCACGGCCTCATCGGAGATCGCCGGCCGGGCCGCGAGACCGTCCACGTACGAGGCCGCTCCGGCGCCCGCGCGGCGGCCGAACACCAGCAGGTCCGACAGCGAGTTGCCGCCCAGCCGGTTGGAGCCGTGCATGCCGCCGGAGACCTCACCGGCCGCGAACAGGCCGGGCACGTCCGCCGCACCGGTGTCGGCGTCGACCTCGACGCCGCCCATGATGTAGTGGCACGTCGGGCCGACCTGCATCGCCTCCTTGGTGATGTCGACGTCCGCCAGCTCCTTGAACTGGTGGTGCATCGACGGCAGCCGCTTGACGATCTCGGCGGCCGGGAGACGGGTGGAGACGTCGAGATAGACGCCGCCCTGGGGTGACCCGCGGCCCGCCTTCACCTCGGAGTTGATGGCCCGCGCGACCTCGTCGCGGGGGAGCAGCTCCGGAGGGCGGCGGTTGTTCGCCTGGTCGGTGTACCAGCGGTCGCCCTCCTCCTCGGTGGTGGCGTACTTGTCCTTGAACACGTCCGGGATGTAGTCGAACATGAAGCGCTTGCCCTCGGAGTTTCTCAGCACCCCGCCGTCACCGCGGACGGACTCGGTGACGAGGATGCCCCTGACCGAGGGCGGCCAGACCATCCCGGTGGGATGGAACTGGATGAACTCCATGTTGATCAGCTTCGCGCCGGCGAGCAGGGCGAGCGCGTGGCCGTCGCCGGTGTACTCCCACGAGTTGGACGTGACCACGTACGACTTGCCGATGCCGCCGGTGGCGAGCACGATCGCGGGGGCGTCGAACAGGATGAGCTTGCCGTTCTCCCGCCAGTAGCCGAAGGCCCCGGAGATCGCGCCGCTCCCGCCGGGACCCGTCTCCTTGAGCAGGCGGGTGACCGTGCACTCCTGGAAGACCTTGATGTACGCCTCGGCGTCGCCGTGGGTCTTCTCGTCCTCCTGCTGGAGCGCGACCACCCGCTGCTGCAGGGTGCGGATCAGCTCCAGGCCCGTGCGGTCGCCGACGTGCGCGAGCCGAGGATATTCGTGCCCGCCGAAGTTACGCTGGCTGATCTTGCCGTCCTTGGTGCGGTCGAACAGCGCGCCCCACGCCTCCAGCTCCCAGACCCGGTCGGGGGACTCCTTGGCGTGCAGTTCGGCCATCCTCCAGTTGTTGAGGAACTTGCCGCCGCGCATGGTGTCGCGGAAGTGCACCATCCAGCTGTCGTCGCTGTTGACATTGCCCATCGCGGCGGCCGCGCCGCCCTCGGCCATGACCGTGTGCGCCTTGCCGAACAGGGACTTGCAGACGATCGCCGTCCGCTTGCCCTGCTGGCGGGCCTCGATGGCCGCCCGCAGCCCCGCACCGCCGGCGCCGATGACGACGACGTCGTATTCGTGACGCTCGATTTCCACAGGTGATCCTTATGCGAACGGGAAGGCGATGATGCCCTTGGCGACCAGGCGCACGTACAGGTCGGCGCCCATGACGGAGAACATGGAGATCAGCGCGAGCTGCGAGTGCTTGGCGTTGAGCTTGGAGACGAATCCCCATGCCCGGTAACGGATCGGGTGCTTGGAGAAGTGGTTCAGGCGCCCGGCCGTGATGTGCCGGCAGGAGTGGCACGACAGGGTGTACAGGTTGATCAGCACCGCGTTGACGATCAGGATCCAGGTGCCCAGACCGCCGGGCCTCTCGATCAGCGACTTCACCGCGTCGTGCGCGAGGACGAGGCCGATGACGATGGCCGCGTAGAAGAAGTAGCGGTGGACGTTCTGCAGGATGAGCGGGAAGCGCGACTCACCGGTGTACTTGCTGTGCGGCTCGTTCACCCCGCAGGCCGGGGGTGAGAGCCAGAACCCTCGGTAGTAGGCCTTGCGGTAGTAGTAGCAGGTGAAGCGGAAGCCCGCGGGAAGGCCGAGGATGAGCAGGCCGGGAGGCAGGGTGTACCAGTCGCCGAAGGGCGCGAGGCCGAACAGGCGTGCGCCCGGCGGACAGCTCGTCGCCAGACAGGGCGACGCGAACGGCGCGTGGTACGGCGACACGAAGTAGCTTGTATCGAAGATCGCCCACGTGGCGTAGACGAGGAATGCCGTGAAGATGATGAAAGTGACCAGCGGATAGCGCCACCACTGGTCCGTTCGCAGAGTGCGCTCCTTGATCTGCGCACGTTGCCTTCTGGCCGGGCTCTCGGCCGTTGTCTGGGTCATTGAGACCTCTCCACCTCCCGCGGACCCCGCTCGCCCAGGTGTCCGGGTTGTATCAGTTGTGCCGCGCGTCCGGGCCATCGTCGCGCCGGGCTCACACGTGCGCGCGCATATTGGTGGGGGATACGTTACGACGGACCTCAGGGGTTGTGTGCAAGGGGTCTCTCACAATTTCACTACCCCGGTGTGATTCCTGTCACGTTCGCCTGCCAAGGGTGTCTCGCCTGCGACATCTCACGAGGTGGACGATCACGGGAAGGTCTCGGCGGACGGGAGGCACAGATGTGGCGAAAGGACAACCCCTGACCTCATCCCCCGCCCGCGCCCTCGCGGGCCGTCAGTAGTGCTGGGTGGAGTTGGGCAGTTTGACGACGGTCACGAAGAAGTCGTCGATCCGCCGGACCACGCTGATGAACTGGTCGAAGTCGACCGGCTTGGAGACGTAGGCGTTGGCGTGCAGGTTGTAGCTGCGCAGGATGTCCTCCTCGGACTCCGACGTGGTGAGCACGACCACCGGGATCCCGCGAAGCTTCTCGTCGGCCTTTATGTCCTGGAGCACCTCCCTGCCGTCTTTCCTGGGCAGGTTGAGGTCGAGCAGGATCAGGTCGGGCCTGGGCGCGTCGGCGTAGTCGCCCTCCTTGCGCAGGAAGGCCATGGCCTGCTCGCCGTCGTTCACCACGTGCAGCTTGTTGCGGACCTTGTTGAGCTCGAACGCCTCCCGCGTCAGCAGGACGTCGCCCGGGTCGTCCTCGACCAGGAGCACGTCTATCCAGCGCAGGTCATTCATCCAAATCTCCTGTGGGAAGGGTCCAGCGGAAGGTCGTACCCCGTGTTGGGGCCTTTTCGACGTTCTCGCCGGGCTCGGTGACTTCGGTGGTTCCGGCGCTCTGGGTGCTTCCCCCGTTTTCCGAGTCGACCCAGATGCGGCCACCGTGATATTCGACGATCTTCTTGCAGAGTGCCAGCCCGATGCCCGTGCCCGCGTACACGTCCCGTCCGTGCAGGCGCTGGAAGATCAGGAAGATGCGGTCAGTGTACTTACTGTCGATGCCGATGCCGTTGTCGGTGCAGGAGAACTCCCACATGTCCCCGTCGCGCCGCACCCCGATGTGGATCACCGGCGGGTCCTGCGAGTGGAACTTGATCGCGTTGCCGATGAGGTTCTGGAAGAGCTGGGTCAGCTGGGCACGGTTGCCGAGCACCTCGGGCAGCTCGTCGTGGGTCACCGTCGCGTCGCTGTCCTCGATGGTCGCGCCGAGGTTGTTCAGCGCGGCCTTGAGCGGCACGGCGGCGTCGATCCTGGTGCGCTCGCCGCCCATCCTGCCGACCCGGGAGAAGTCGAGCAGGTCGTTGATGAGCATCTGCATGCGTTTGGCGCCGTCGACGGCGAAGGCGATGTACTGCTTGGCGCGATCGTCGAGCTGGTCGCTGTAGCGCTGGTCCAGCATCTGGGTGAAGCTGGCGACCTTGCGCAGCGGCTCCTGCAGGTCGTGGCTGGCCACGTAGGCGAACTGCTCGAGCTCGCCGTTGGAGCGCTTCAGCTCCGCGGCCTGGTCCTCCAGCTTGCGCTGCGTCTCCGAGGACAGGCGCCACTCGGCGAGGATGCGGCGGCGCATCGCGTCGACGTGGCCCGACAGCTCCGACAGCTCGGCGGGGCGCTCGACCTTGAGCCTGTGGTCGAAGTCTCCCTGGGCGACCGCGCGGACCTGCTGGTTCAGCTCCGCCAGCGGGCGGAGCACCGCGTACCGCACGATGAGCACCGCGATGATCCCGGCCACGACGAGTGCCGCGGCCACCCCGAGGAGCGCGGCGTAGAGGGCCTGCCAGCCGGTCTCGAGCCGTACGACACCGACGTCGTGCAGCTGGTTCAGGTGTCTTTGGAGCACCGCGAGGGACTGGCGGACCTCGTTGAAGCGGGTGGCGTTGACGGAGGCGTTCTGCCGGGCCGCGTCGGTCTTGAGGGTCGGCACGGCGGCGATGACCTTCTCTGCGTAGTCGCGCCGCCAGGCGTCTCCCGCGGCCTTCAGCCCGTCCACCTCGGCGCCGACCGCCTGCCGCTCCGGCATCCGGGGGAGCAGCGCGGTGAGGGTGTCCAGCGCGGCCTCCTCCGCGGTGATCGCCTTGCGGTACTCCTGGAGGGAGATCTCCTCGTTGGTCCTGCCGTAGGCCCGTACCGAGCTCTCCTGCGAGGTCAGTGTGTTGGAGATCTCCAGCAGGCGCAGCGCCGCCGGGTCGACGACGTCGACCAGCGCCTCCTTCGCCTCCCGCGTCTCCTCGATCGCGTTGACCGTGACGGCGGCCGAGATCATGAAGACCAGCGCGACGCCCACCCCGGCGAACGCGAACCAGCGTCCGACCGGCAGGTTCGCGAACCCGCGGCCGGGGGTGAACGCGGGGAGGGGGTGCGGACTCGAACGGGCGGAACGGCCGGTCATCGTTTTCCGTTCCTGGAGATGAGCACGGTCGCCAGGTCGTCACTGAGCGCGTCGCGGTTCAGCTCGACGACGCGCTCGATGAGGCGGTCGAGCTCGATCCCGCCCTGCTCCTGGACGAGCCTGAGCAGGCCCTCGGTGCCGAGCAGGTCGGGTCCGCCGCCCACGGTGGCCTCGATCAGGCCGTCGGTGTAGAGCAGCATCGACCAGTCGTCGCCGAGCTCGACGTCGATCTCCGACCACTCGATGCCCTGGAAGATCCCCAGCGGAGGTCCCGAGGGGGTACCGGGCACCACGCCGATCTCGCCGTCGCGGATGAGCAGCGGCGGCGGGTGGCCGACCACGTGCATCCGCGCGGTGCTGAGCGTGGGGTCGATCGTGGCGATGCACAGGGTGGTGAAGATCTCCGCGGACTTGCGCTCAAGGCGGAGCACCGACTCCAGGGTGGTGAGCAACTCGTTGCCGGTGTGCCCGGCCAGGACCAGGGTCCGCCAGGCGATCCTGAGCGCGACCCCCAGCGCGGCCTCGTCGGGGCCGTGCCCGCACACGTCGCCGACCACCACGTGGACGGCGCCGTCGGGACTCTGCACGGTGTCCCAGAAGTCACCGGCGAGAAGGGCGCGCCTGCGTCCTGGCAGGTAGCGGGCGTGGTGGTCCAGGACCTTGGTGGTGAGCAGCGGGACCGGCAGCAGCCCGCGTTCGAGGCGGGAGTTCTCCTTGGTGAGCAGCTCGGCCTGGACCAGCTTGCGCTGGGCCAGGTCGGCGCGCTTGCGCTCTATCGAGTAGCGGATCGCCCGCGCCAGCAGGCGGGCCTCCACATCCTGCTTGACCAGGAAATCCTGGGCGCCGGCGGCGACGGCCTCCACGCCGACGTGGGTGTCGTTCAGACCGGTCAGCACGAGCACGGCGGCGTGCGGTGCCATCGACAGCACCTGCTCCAGTGCCTCAAGACCGGTCGCGTCGGGCAGGGAGAGATCGACGAGCACGCATCGCACGTCCTCGGTGAGGCGCTCCAGGCTCTCGGCCAGGCTGCGCACCCAAATGATCTTGGGGGGGTTGTCCGCCTGGCTGAGCAGCTCCTCCACGAGGAAGGCGTCGCCCGCGTCGTCCTCGATGAGGAGGAGCGTGAGCGTTTCATTGGCGGGGGCGGTCACTGACGCCTCTTCGTTGATCGGGAGAACCTGTCGACGCTACGTAGAATAGTGTGACACCGGCACTTAGAGGGTGTTGATCAGTCACCTTGATCCACCGGCCGACATCGTGCCCGTTCCGCACGTGGGGAACGCGGCAAAGCGCCCTCCTCCTCCCGCACCGTCAGCTCTCGGTGATCAGGTCGACCCCCTGCGGAAGGCTGCCGTCGCGGGCGGCCTCGGTGAGGAAGCGGAGCAGGGTCGCGCGGAAGGCCTGGGCGGCCCGGGTGGGCTCGACGTCCTTGCGGTGCGCGATCGCTATGGTGCGGCGCAGTCCGGGAGGCGCCAGAGGTGTGCCCGCCAGCCCGGGACGACCGTCCAGCACCATCGAGGGGACCAGGGCGACGCCCAGCCCGGCCTCGACGAAGCGCAGCACGGCGTCCATCTCGCCGCCCTCCACCGCGAACATGGGCTCGAAGCCGGCCTGCCTGCAGGCGCTGAGCGTGGCCTCCCGCAGGTCGTACCCGCGCCTGAACATCACCATCGGCCGCCGCCGCAACTCCTCGATGCGCGCGTACGGCTTGCGGGCGTGATCGTTGGAGGGGGAGGCGACGACGAGGTTCTCCCGCAGGATCTCCTCGGTGACGAGGGCGGGATCGTCGCTGTGCAGCGGCATGATGATCAGCGCCAGGTCGAGCTGGCCCCGGGCGAGGGTGCGGACCAGGTCGCGGGAGCCGCCCTCCTCCACGAACAGCTCGATGCCGGGGTAGGCGTGGTGGAACCTGGCCAGCGCGTCGGCGAGCAGCCCGGCGCAGAGCGAGGGGGTCGCGCCCAGCCGGACCCGGCCCCGGCGCAGTCCCACCAGCTCGCCGACCTCGCTTCTCGCGGTCTCGGCGTCGGCCAGCATCCTGCGGGCCAGCGGCAGCAGGGCCTCGCCGGCGGGGGTGAGCGTGACGTTCCCCCGGGCGCGGCTGAACAGCGACGCGCCGAGTTCGGCCTCCAGGGCCTTGATCTGCTTGCTCAGCGAGGGCTGGGCGACGCGCATCCTCTCGGCGGCCTGGGTGAAATGGCGGGCCTCGGCGACCGCCACGAAGTAGGCGAGTTGCTGGAGCTGCACGTTTCCCAAGCGTAGGGGGTCGCCGGGGGCAGATGCCTGCCGGGACATACAGGACGTGCGGGTATTTATAGCGCACGGATCCTCCGGTCTCGGATCCGGGGCCGACGGTGACACGGGAGAAAATGGGCGATTGCCATAAAGAAGTTGTGAGATTGCTCGCACAGCGCGGCGATCGCGTCTCCGGAAGCGGCAGGAGCGCAGAGATAATAGCCGCAGGCTATGGAAACCACATCCACGATGACTTGGACGGTGGTAAACCCTCCTACCTAGCGTGATGAACGTGACTGCCACGATTGAGCGCGGATCCGCCACCGCGCCGGTGAAACCCCCGGCGGACGCCCCTGCGAAGTCCACGCGACCCAGGCGGCCAGGCGGCTTCCTGGGCTCCACCAACGGCAAGAAGGCCGTGATGGCCGTCACGGGTGCCGTGATGGTGCTCTTCCTTGTCGGACACATGGCCGGAAACCTCAAGAGTTTCTTCGGCGCGGAGTCCTTCAACTCCTACGCGGCCTTCCTGCGGACCATGGGCGAGCCGATCCTCCCGCACCGCACCCTGCTGACCGTCGTCGAGATCGGACTGGTCGTCGCGGTCGGCCTGCACATGTGGGCGGCGATCTCGCTGGCCCGGCGGGCGCGCAAGGCCCGCCCGGTCAGGTACGCGGCGAGGCGCAAGTCCCGGGCGAACGGCTACGCGGTCCACACGATGCGCTACGGCGGCGTCGTCATCGTGCTGTTCGTGGTCTACCACCTGCTCGACCTGACGTTCGGCGCGGCGAACCCGGCGGGTGCCGGCTCCACCCCGTACGAGCGCCTCGTCGAAGGCTTCGCGCCGTCCCGCTGGTGGGTGACCCTGTTCTACGTGTTCGCGGTCGTCATGGTCGGCCTGCACCTGCGCCACGGCCTGTGGAGCGCCTTCCAGACGCTCGGCCTGGCGAGCCGCCGAGGCTACCGCTCGCTGAGGGCCGCCGCCACGGGGCTGTCCGCCCTGCTGGTCGTCGGCTTCCTCGCGGTCCCGGTCGCGGTCGCGGTCGGAGTGATCAAGTGATCGGAGCCGGGCACGGCGGCGTACGGGGAACGGATCTCCCGTACGGCGGACGAGAAGGGGGTCTTCCCCGAGACGAGCGAGGAGCGGTGAGCGGGGCATGAGCACGGGATACACAGAGGGTGCGCCGATCCGCGACACCAAGGCTCCCGAAGGCCCGATCGAGGACCGCTGGGAGAAGCGCAAGTTCGGCGCCAAGCTGGTCAACCCGGCCAACAAGCGCAAGCTCAACGTCATCGTCGTGGGTACGGGGCTGGCGGGCGGTTCGGCCGCCGCGACCCTCGGCGAGCTGGGCTACAACGTCAAGTCCTTCTGCTACCAGGACACACCCCGCCGCGCGCACTCCATCGCGGCCCAGGGCGGCATCAACGCGGCGAAGAACTACCGGGGCGACGGCGACTCGATCTACCGGCTGTTCTACGACACGGTCAAGGGCGGCGACTTCCGCGCCCGCGAGTCCAACGTCTACCGGCTCGCCCAGGTCAGCGTGAACATCATCGACCAGGCCGTGGCCCAGGGCGTGCCGTTCGCCCGCGAGTACGGCGGCCTGCTCGACACCCGCTCCTTCGGCGGCGCGCAGGTCTCCCGCACCTTCTACGCGCGCGGCCAGACGGGCCAGCAGCTCCTGCTCGGCGCGTACCAGGCGCTGGAGCGGCAGATCGCGGCGGGAACCGTCGAGATGCACACCCGCCACGAGATGCTCGACCTGATCGTCTCCGACGGCCGGGCGCGCGGAGTCATCGTCCGCGACATGGTCACCGGCGAGATCGAGCGGCACCTGGCCGACGCGGTCGTGCTGGCGAGCGGCGGGTACGGCAACGTGTTCTTCCTCTCGACCAACGCCAAGGGCTGCAACACCACGGCGATCTGGCGGGCGCACCGGCGCGGCGCGATGTTCGCCAACCCCTGCTACACCCAGATCCACCCGACCTGCATCCCGGTCAGCGGCGACTACCAGTCGAAGCTGACGCTGATGTCGGAGTCGCTGCGCAACGACGGCCGCGTGTGGGTGCCGCTCGAGCGGGGCGACAGCCGTCCGGCCTCGGAGATCCCCGAGGAGGAGCGCGACTACTACCTGGAGCGCATCTACCCGGCGTTCGGCAACCTGGTCCCGCGCGACATCGCCTCCCGCGCCGCCAAGAACGTCTGCGACGAGGGCCGCGGCGTCGGCCCCGGCGGCCTGGGCGTCTACCTCGACTTCGCCGACGCGATCCGCCGCCTGGGCCGCGACGCGGTGGAGAAGAAGTACGGCAACCTCTTCGAGATGTACGAGCGCATCACCGGCGAGGACCCCTACGCCCAGCCGATGCGCATCTACCCGGCCGTCCACTACACGATGGGCGGCCTGTGGGTGGACTACGACCTGCAGTCCACGATCCCCGGCCTGTTCGTGATCGGCGAGGCCAACTTCTCCGACCACGGCGCCAACCGTCTCGGCGCGTCCGCGCTGATGCAGGGCCTGGCCGACGGCTACTTCGTACTGCCGACCACGATCGGCGACTACCTCGCGAACGGCCCGTACGGCGAGGTCGACGAGGAGGCCGTGGCGGAGGCCGAGGTCGCGGTGCGCGAGAAGATCGCCAGGCTGCTGTCGAACGACGGCGACCGCACCGCCGACTCCTACCACCGCGAGCTGGGCAGGCTCATGTGGGATCACTGCGGCATGGAGCGCACCGAGGAGTCGCTGCGCAAGGCCCTGGAGCGGATCCCCGAGCTGCGCGAGGAGTTCTGGAAGAACGTGAAGGTCTCCGGCGAGGCCGGGGAGCTCAACCAGGCGCTTGAGCGGGCCGGGCGGGTGGCCGACTTCTTCGACCTGGCCGAGCTGATGTGCATCGACGCGCTGCACCGCACCGAGTCCTGCGGCGGCCACTTCCGCGCCGAGTCGCAGGACGCCGACGGCGAGGCCCTGCGCGACGACGAGCATTTCGCCTACGTCGCCGCCTGGGAGTACGGGGAGCAGGGCCCGATCCTGCACAAGGAAGATCTCGACTACGAGTACGTCAAGATGAGCCAGCGGAGCTACAAGTGAGTGCGCCTGACGTAGTGAGCGAAGTGGCTCGCGAGGGACGAGCGATCCGCGCGGCGAACGAGGAACGGTGAGCGAACCATGGGCATGAACCTCACTCTCAAGATCTGGCGGCAGAAGGGGCCCGAGGACAGGGGCCGTATGGTCAACTACCGGGTCGAGGACGTGTCACCGGACATGTCCTTCCTGGAGATGCTCGACGTCCTCAACGAGCGGCTCATCCTGGAGGGCGACGACCCGATCGCCTTCGACCACGACTGCCGCGAGGGCATCTGCGGCATGTGCGGCATGGTCATCAACGGGGTCGCGCACGGCGAGCAGGTGGCCACCACCACCTGCCAGCTGCACATGCGGCACTTCGAGGACAACGCGGTCATCACCATCGAGCCGTGGCGCGCGGCGCCCTTCCCGGTGGTGAAGGACCTGGTCGTGGACCGTTCGGCGTTCGACCGGATCATCCAGGCGGGCGGCTTCGTCTCGGTCCCCGCGGGATCGGCCCCCGACGCGCACAGCGTCCCGGTGAAGAAGGACGACGCCGACTCGGCGTTCGACGCGGCCACCTGCATCGGCTGCGGCGCCTGCGTCGCCGCCTGCCCGAACGGCTCGGCCTCCCTCTTCACCGCCGCCAAGATCACGCACCTCGCCCTGCTGCCGCAGGGCCAGCCCGAGCGTGACTCCCGCGCCAAGGCCATGGTCGAGCAGATGGACGCGGAGGGCTTCGGCGGCTGCACCAACACCGGGGAGTGCACGGCGGTCTGCCCCAAGGGCATCCCGCTGGACACCATCGCCCAGATGAACCGCGACTACCTGCGAGCCGCCAAGTAGGTCTCCCGAAGGCGGGAGCCGCCCCACACCGGGCGCGGCTTCCGCTTTCCCGTTGCCCTGACCGGTGCGGTTTCCGCCTTCACCGTTCCAGGTCGTCGGTGTCCGGGCGTGGCCGCCTGCACTGTCCCGAGCCGGTGACGTGCCGGGTGTGGTTTCCGCCCTCCCGTCAGGGCCGGCGTCCTTGGGGCCTCCCGGTGGCTAGCCGAGCTCGGTGACGATCTCCCGTCGCAGGGTCGCGGCGTCGATGCCCGCGTCGGACAGCACCTCGCTGCCACGCCCCCCGCCCTCGCGCAGGATGCCCAGCAGGATGTGGCCGTCGCCGATGTGCTTGTGCTTGAGGTTGACGGCCTCGCGCAGGGACAGCTCCAGGGTCTTCTTCGCCCGGCGGCTGAAGGGGACGTGGAAGCCGAACAGGCGGCCTCGCCGCTGGATGTCGGGTTCGCGGTCCAGTGCGCCGGGTCCGAAGGTCGCCTCGACCTTCTCCCTCACGGCCGACAGGTCGATGCCGATCGACTCCAGCGCCTCGGCGTCGAGCGCGTCGCCGGGCTTCTGGGGGGTGAGGCGGGTGACCGACCGGTAGGCGCGGGCGTGGTCGAGGCCGTGGCGGCCGAGCACCCGCGCCGAGACGCTTTCCGGCTGGGCGAGCAGGCCGAGCAGGAGGTGCTCGGTGCCGATGACGTCGTGCCGCAGTTTTCTGGCGTTCTCCTGTGCGAGGGTGACCGCCTGGCGGGCCTCGTGATGGAACCGTTCGAACATCGCTATCTCTCCCGTCTCAGCAAACCTCGGCCGCCCGCGTACTTCTTGTGCACCGCCTGCCGGGTGACTTCCAGACAGTGCGCGATCTCCTGCCAGGACCAGCCCTGCTCGCGTGCGTTCTCCACCTGGAGTGCCTCCAGCCGGTCGACCAGTGTCCGCAGTGCCCGTACGGCCCGCAGGCCGACGGCCGGATCGCGGCTGCCGGCGTCGGATGCCAGTTGTGCCGTATCGCTCATGTCTGTCAATTTAGGTTGACGTGATGCGCTTGTCAACCCCAATTGACGGCGACACGCCGGGGAGGCCGAAAATGGTTTGCCGGGCCAGGTCGAAGTTTGTGACCCTTGCTGTGAGATGCGCTCCCTACCCGTCGCCGACCCCGGCGTTCCCGATGCCCGCAGCCCTTTCGGATACCTGTGGTGGGTGATCCGCGCGCAGATGGGCCCGCTGCTCCTCGGCATCGCCTACGCCATCCTGTGGTGGCTCGCGATGGCCCTCGTGCCGTACGCCATGGGCAAGGGGATCGACGCCATCACGGCGAAGGACGTGCCCTCCTTGACCACCTGGGGCGGGGTGGTGCTCGCCCTGGGGATCACCCAGGCCGTCGCCGGCATCCTGCGCCACCGGATGGCCGTCTACAACTGGCTCGCCGCCGCCTACCGGACCGTCCAGGTCACCGCGAGACAGGCGACCAGGCTGGGCGCGACCCTGCCCAAGCGCATGTCCACCGGCGAGGTCGTCAGCGTCGGCAACTCCGACATCGCCCACATCGGCAACACGGTCGACATCCTCATCCGGGGCGGTGGCGCGGTCGTCGCCATCGTCGTCGTGACCGTCATCCTGCTGAGCAGCTCGGCGCCGCTCGGCCTGATGGTGCTGGCGGGCCTGCCCGTCATGGCGGTCGCCGTCGCCCCCCTGCTCAAGCCGCTGCACCGCCGCCAGAACGCCCACCGCGACCTGCAGGGCGACCTCTCCACCCGCGCCGCGGACATCGTCTCCGGCCTGCGCGTGCTGCGCGGCATCGGCGGCGAGCGGGTCTTCGCCGACCGCTACGGCGCCGAGTCCCAGCGGGTGCGGCGGGCGGGTGTGCGGGTGGCCTCGGTGGAGTCGATGCTGGAGGGGGCACAGGTCCTGCTGCCTGGACTGCTGGTCACCGCGGTGACCTGGCTCGGCGCGACCTTCGCGACGCGCGGCGAGATCAGCGCCGGCCAGCTCGTCGCCTTCTACGGCTACGCGGCCTTCCTGATCGCCCCCGTACGCACCCTCACCGAGGCCGCGGACAAGCTGACCAAGGGGCACGTCGCCGCCCGCAGGGTGGTGCGCATCCTCTCGCTGAGGCCGGAGGTGGAGGGCGGCACCGGCCGCTCGGAGGGCGGCCTGCTGCGCGACGTCACCTCCGGGGTCGCCGTGCGCCCCGGCATGCTCACCGCCGTCGCGGCGGCCGTCCCCGAAGAGGCGGAGGCCATCGCCGACCGGCTCGGCCGCTACGGCGAGGGTGACGTCGACTTCGGCGACGTGTCGCTCGCGACCCTGCCGATCTCCGAGGTGCGCCGCCGGATCCTCGTCGCCGACAACGACGCGAGGCTGTTCGCCGGAGTGCTCAGGGACGAGCTCGACGTCACAGGGCGGGCCACGGACACCGAGCTCGGCCGGGCGCTGCGGGTCGCGTGCGCCGAGGACATCGTCGAGGCGCTGCCCGGCGGTCTCGGCGGGCGCGTCGCCGAGGCGGGCCGGGAGTTCTCCGGCGGCCAGCAGCAGCGGCTCAGGCTCGCCAGGGCGCTCACCCTCGACCCCGAGGTGCTCATCCTCATCGAGCCCACCAGCGCGGTCGACGCCCACAGCGAGGCGCGCATCGCCGACCGGCTGGCCAAGGCCCGCGCGGGCAGGACCACGCTGGTCTGCACGACCAGCCCGCTGGTGCTCGACCGCACCGACCACGTCATCTACGTCGAAGGAGGCGTCGTGCGCGCCCAGGGCACGCACCGGGAGCTGCTCGCCGCCCACCCCGGTTACGCCGCCGCCGTCACCCGGGGAGAAGCGTGATGAGCAGGCAGATCCTGCCCGTCGCCGACCAGTCGCAGGTCCGTGCGTACGCCCGCAGGCTCACCCTGAAGTACCCCCGCGACCTGACCGTGGCACTGCTCCTGCACGCCCTCGCGGCCGTCGCGGGCCTGACGGCGCCGTGGCTGCTCGGTGGCCTCGTCCAGGGCGTCCACGACGACTCGGGGGTCGACGTCACCGGGGTGTCGCTCGCCATCGGCGGCTTCGTGGTCGCCCAGGCGGTGCTGGTCAGGTCCGCCGTCTACTTCTCCTCCAGACTCGGGGAGAAGGTCCTCGCCGAGCTGCGCGAGGAGTTCGTCGGGCGGGTGCTGGGCCTGCCGCTGTCCACGGTCGAGCGCGCCGGATCCGGCGACCTGATCTCCAGGACCTCCCGCGACGTCGACTCGCTGTCGCGCACCGTGCGGCACGCCGTGCCGGAGACACTGATCGCGCTCGTCACCTGCGTGATCACCGTCGGCGCGCTGCTGCTGGTCGGGCCGCTGCTCGCGTTGCCCTCGCTGCTCGCCGTCCCCGTCCTGTGGATCTCCACCCGCTGGTATCTCAAGCGGGCCAGAGACGGATACCTGCGGGAGAGCGCGGCGTACGCCGACATGACCGACGGCCTCGCCGAGACGGTGAACGGCGCCCGCGCCGTGGAGGCCCTGGGCCTGCAGGAGCGGCGCCACCGCCGCACCGACGCCGACATCGCCGAGTCGTGGGCGGCCGAGAGATACACGATGGGGCTGCGCACGGTCTGGTTCCCCACGGTCGAGCTCGGCTACGTGATCCCGATCGTGGCGACGCTCGTCATCGGCGGCCTCTTCTACACCCGGGGCTGGGTCTCGCTGGGGCAGGTCACCGCCGCCACCCTGTACGTCCAGCAGCTCATCGACCCGCTCGACCGGCTGCTCATGTGGATCGACGAGCTCCAGGTCGGCGGCGCCTCCATGGCCCGCCTGCTGGGCGTCGCCGAGGTGCCCGACGACCGCGAGGCCACCGCCGCCACTCCCGAGGGCAGCGAGCTGAGGGCCGACGACGTCCGTTACGCCTACCGCGAGGGCCACGACGTGCTGCACGGCATCGACCTCACGATCAGGCAGGGGGAGCGGCTCGCCATGGTCGGCCCGTCAGGGGCGGGCAAGTCCACGCTGGGACGCCTGCTCGCGGGCATCCACGGCCCCCGCACCGGCTCGGTCGCGGTCGGCGGTGTCCCGCTCATCGAGCTCCCCCTGGACGACCTGCGCGGCCACGTCGCCCTGGTGACCCAGGAGCACCACGTCTTCCGCGGCACCGTACGCGAGAACGTGCTGATCGCCAGGCCCGACGCCGACGACGCGCGGGTCCGCGAGGCGCTGGAGGCCGTCAACGCCTGGGAGTGGGTGGAGGCCCTGCCCGAAGGGCTCGACACGGTCGTCGGCTCCGGTGGCGAGGCCGTCCCCGCCGCCCAGGCGCAGCAGCTCGCCCTGGCCCGGTTGGTCCTCGCCGATCCGCACACCCTCGTCCTCGACGAGGCCACCTCGCTGATCGACCCCCGCGCCGCCCGTCACCTGGAGCGCTCGCTCGCCGCCGTCCTCGAAGGACGTACGGTCATCGCGATCGCCCACCGCCTCTACACGGCCCACGACGCCGACCGCGTCGCGGTGGTGGAGGACGGCCGCGTCAGCGAGCTCGGCTCCCACGACGAGCTGGTCGCGGCGGGAGGCTCGTACGCGGCGCTGTGGAGCAGCTGGCACGGCACCTCCCGATGAGAGCGGGCTCGCGGGCTTCCGCCTCCGCGCCTCTCAGCGAGGAGCCGAGGTGGTGAGCCGGGCCAGGGCGCCGGTTTCGAGTGCCACCCACAGGGTGCCGTCAGGTCCGGCCGCGATGCCGTGCGGCTCCGATGCCGGGGTCGGCAACTCGTGCTCGTCGATCCGGCCGTCGGTGGTGATCCGACCGATCCGGCCGGCGCCGGATTCGGTGAACCACAGGGCGCCGTCGGCTCCCGCCGCGATTCCGAACGGCCCGGCACCCGGCGTCGGCAGCGGGAACGAGCCGATCTCCCCGGTCGTGGTGATCCGGCCGATCCGGTGGCTCTGATATTCGGTGAACCACAGGGCGCCGTCGGGGCCGGTGGCGATGACCGTCGGCCCGCACGACGCCGGGGCGAGCTGGTGGGAGCCGAGTTCACCGTCGAAGGTCATCCGGCCGATCCGGCCGTGATGGACCATCGTGAACCACAGGGCGCCGTCGGGGCCGACGGTGATCCCGTACGGCCCGGCGTCGGGGCCGGACACGGGAAACTCCTCGATCGATACGGTCAGGTCGTGTGGCATGAGAGAGGTTCTCCTTTGTCAGACGAATGTCAGGCGAAGAAGTGGTCGTCTTTGTCAGACGAGGTGGCCGTCGCGCATCTCGATCTCGGTGCCGGTGAACCGGCCGCGCAGCGCCCGGTCGTGCGAGACCACGACGAGGGCACCTCGATAGGCGGCGAGGGCCTCCTCCAACTCCTCGACGAGGGTGAGGGAGAGATGGTTGGTCGGCTCGTCGAGCAGCAGCAGGTCGGCCTCGCAGGTCAGCAGTCTGGCCAGGGCGAGCCGCCGTTGCTGGCCGACCGACAGCGCCCCGGCCGGGGTCTGGAGGTCGCCGGGCTTGAACAGGCCCATCGACAGCAGCCGCGTGCGGTGTTCGTCCGGACAGCCCGGCCGGCCCTCGGCGAACGTGTCGAGGACGGTCAGTTCAGGCCGGGACGGGGGCGACTCCTGCGGCAGGTAGCCGACTCCTCCCCGGTGTCGCACGGTCCCGAGGTCGGGTTGGAGGTCACCGGCGAGAACGCGCAGGAAGGTCGACTTGCCTGCGCCGTTGGGGCCGTGGATCAGCAGCCGCTGTCCCGGTTCGACGCGGAAGGAGTCGACGGCGAGCCGGTCGCCCACCCGTACGGCGTCCAGCTCGGCGACCGGGCCTTCGGCCGCGCCGCTCCGGAAGAGCCCTTGGAACCGCAGGGGCTCCGGCGGCTTGGGCACCCGATCCTCCAGGAGACGGCGCAGGCGCTCCTGCGCCTGACGGATCCGGCCGGCGATCGAGCTCTGCACCCGGCCCGCGTCGCGGTCGTAGGCCGGCTTGTTGCGGTCCTTCATGGGGCGGCCGGGCGCGACACGGTACGCCGTGGTCGCCGCGAAGGTCTCCACCCGCCTGATCTCCTCGCGCCAGTCGGCGTAGGCCTGCTCCCATCGCCGCCGGGCCGCCGCCTGCTCGGCCAGGAACCCGGTGTAGCCGTTTCCGAACCTGGTGACTCCTCCGCCTTCGACCTCCAGGATCGCGGTGGCCACCCGGTCGAGGAAGAGGCGGTCGTGGGAGACGGCGACCACCGTGCCCCGGTGGGTGCGCAGCCGCTCTTCCAGCCAGGTCGTCGAGGGGGCGTCGAGGTGGTTGGTCGGCTCGTCGAGCAGGAGGACCTCGGGGGAGGCGGCGAGCAGGCAGGCCAGGCCGAGCCGGGCCTGCTCGCCGCCGGACAGGGTGCCCAGCGGGCGGTCGCGCGCGACGTGCCCGAGCCCGAGGCCGTGCAGGGTCTTGTCCACGCGGGCGTCCGCCTCGTAGCCGCCACGCGCCTCGTACGCGCTCAGCAGGTCACCGTACTCGGCGAGCCGGTCCTCGGTGAGGTCGTCCTCCAGCGCCCGCATCCGCCGCTCCATGGCGCGCAACTCCGCGAGCGCGGCGTCGACGGCATGCTGGACGGTCTGGTCGGCGGGTAGGTCGAGGCTCTGGCCGAGGTGGCCGATCCCGCCGTCGGCGGAGACGGTGATCTCGCCGTCGTCCGGGGCCTCGGCTCCGGAGATCAATCGCAGCAGGGTCGACTTGCCCGAGCCGTTCTCCCCGACGATCCCGGCGCGCTCGCCCGGCCTGACGGTGAAGGAGACGTCGTCAAGAAGCGGTCGTTCGCCGTACGTCTTGGAAACCCCGCGAAGGGTGAGTTGAGTTGACAGGACGGGCCTCCGGAACGGGATGTGGACGGGTCATCGCGATGCCGGGTGAGAGGTCCACGTCTGCTGCGCTCCTTGGGTTTGGCTTAACGCTACTGAGTTGTATTAAGTTGGAGTATGCCTGATGAGTCGTAGCACTCGCAACCGGAGGTGATCGTGACGCGAAGCGGGACCGTACGGCCCGGTGGGCGCACCGCGCGGGTACGCGAGGCCGTGCGCGAGGCCACCCTCGCCGAGCTGGCGGAGAAGGGATACGACCGGATGACCGTGGAGGGCGTCGCCCTGCGCGCCGGGGTGCACAAGACCACGGTCTACCGGCGCTGGGGCAGTGTGGAGGGGCTCGCCGCCGATGCGCTCGACCTGGCCGTGGCCGAACCGTGGCCGGTTCCCGACACCGGCACGATCGAGGGGGATCTACGCGAGCTCACCCGCCTGGTGCTGGACGGCTTCGCCGACCCCGAGATGGGGCCGGTGTCGACCGCGTTCGTCAGGGCCTCCGCACGCGATCCCGTCGTCGCGAGGGCACTGCGCGCGTTCTTCGCCGCCCGCCATGAGCAGTCGGCGCTCCTCGTCACCCGGGCGGTCGAGCGCGGTGAGCTGCCCGGGGACATCGACGCGGCCGACCTGATCCGCACCGCCGTCGCGCCGTTGTACTACCGGTTGTTCGTCACCGGTGAGCCGGTGGACGAGCAGGTCGCCGACCGTGCCGCCGCAGCGGCCCTGGCGGCGGCCCGCGCCGGGGTGTTCCGTCCCCGGTGAACCGCCGCCCCCCACGGACAGCCTCTTCCGGGGCAAAAAGGTCCGTCGGTCCGGGAGGCTACACTCTCGCCCCATGGGTATAGGCCGCATCCTCTATCTCAGCTTTGGTTGCATGGTGCTGTTCGTAGCCTTCTTGTTGGCCATGAACGAGGGGGACCCCGAGAACATGCAACGGGCTCAGGTCTTCGCGCTGGGGGCGATCGGGCTGATGGTCGCCGGCGCCGCCTGCGGAGCCGCCGAGCGCCGGACCGCTCGCGCCCCGCAGGTTCTCCAGCAGCCGATGGTTCCGCAGTCCTATCCGCCGCAGGGCCACGCCGTGCCGCAGGGGCACGACTTCCAGCAGGGCTACACCGCGCCGCAGGCGTACAACCCTCAGCAGGGCTACACCGCCCCCTATCCGCCCGGCCAGAACCGCTGAGACCCTGGAGCTGTCAGAACGACCGACGCGGCCACCGCCGACCACGCCCCGAGGCGGAAGAGGGGGCGCAGCCGGTGAAGACGGTGGCCGGCGGCTCACCGCCGGCTCGGGACAGCTCAGGGCGGGTCAGGACAAGGATTTTTTCAGGAAGTCGACCTGGAGGAGCAGCAGGTTCTCCGCCACGGTCTCCTGCGGGGTCATGTGGGTCACCCCCGACAGCGGCAGCACGTTGTGCGGGCGGCCCGCGGCCAGCAGGGCGGAGGACAGGCGCAGGGTGTGCGCGGCGACCACGTTGTCGTCGGCGAGGCCGTGGATCAGCAGCAGGGGACGGTCCAGCTTCTCGGCGTCGGCGAACAGCGACGAGGAGTCGTAGTGGCCCTCGTCCGGGTGGCCGAGGTAGCGCTCGGTGTAGCAGGTGTCGTACAGGCGCCAGTCGGTCACCGGGGCGCCGGCGACGGCCGCGTGGAACACGTCCGGGCGGCGGAGCACGGCGAGGGCGGCCAGATAACCGCCGAACGACCAGCCCCGGATGCCGACCCGCGACAGGTCCAGGTCGTCGGGGAACCGTGCGGCGGCGCCGTGCAGGGCGTCGATCTGGTCGTCCAGGATCGGGGTGGCCAGATCGTGCAGGACGGCCCGCTCGAACTCGGGGCCGCGCCCCGGGGTGCCGCGGCCGTCGGCGACGACCACCGCGAAGCCCTGGTCGGCGAACCACTGGCTGGTCAGGTGCGCTCCGCTCGCGGCCAGCACGCGCTGGGCGTGCGGTCCGCCGTACGGGTCCATCAGGACCGGCAGCCTCGCCGAGCCCGGCACGTGCCCGGCGGGCAGGAGTACGGCGGTGGCCAGGTCGCGCTCGCCCGCCTTGATCAGGGAGACCCGCAGGTCCAGGGTGGGACGTTCGGCGTGGGAGGTGATGTGGCCGCGGGGCGTGCCGTTGTGCAGGACGCGGGTGACCGAGCCCTCACTGCCGAGGGTCTGGCCGGTGATCACCAGGGTGCCGCCCGCGGTGTGGCCGCTGTAGACGCCGCCCTCGGTCGGGCTGACCAGGGTGATCTGGCCCCGCCGGTAGGCCCAGACGGCGATCTCGGTGGGCTCGCCGCTCGCGCGGAAGAGCACGGTCTCGCCGTCGATGTCGAGGATCTGGCGGACCTGGAGGGTGGGCGGCGTGACGGGGGAGTCGCCGACGATCAGGCGGTGGCCGCCCTCGCCGGTGGCGGCCCAGACGAGGCTGCCGTCGGACAGGTGGCCGGGAACGCCGGTGACGATGTCGACCCAGGCGGGGTCGGTGTCCTCGCGTACGAGCGTGGAGGTGCCGGTGGCGGGGTCGACGTCGAACAGCCGCATGGTCCGCTGGTCGCGCGTCATGGTGACGATCGAGAGGCCGTGGGCGTCCCAGCCGGCGTTGACGAGGTATTCGTCGTCGAAGGGCACCGGGACGCGGGCCCCGTTGAGAGTGAGGACGAAGAGCTCGACCCCGGCGTTGGGCGTACCGGCGGCGGGGTAGCGCTGCTCGGTGGCGGGGCGGGCCGGGTTGGCCGGGTCGGCGATGTGCCAGTGCTGCACCGGCGACTCGTCGGCCCGCTCGACCAGGATCGCGTCGCCGGACGGCGACCACCAGTAGCCCCGCATGCGGTCCATCTCCTCGGCGGCGATGAACTCGGCGAGGCCGTACGTCACGTCGGGAGACTCGGGACGGGCCAGCGCGTGGTCGACCTCGTCCTCCAGGTCCTGGATGTGGAACGCGCCGCCGGTCACGTAGCCGACATGGACGCCGGTGGGGGACATCCGGGGGTCGATCACCGGTCCGGAGGTCGTCAGCCGCCGTACGTGCCTGGTCTTCAGATCGACGACGTAGAGGCCCCCGGAGAGAGCGAACGCGGCGACGGTCACCGCGGAGTCGGTGCTGTATCCGACGATGCCCCCGGCCTGCTCCCTGCTCCGCTCGCGGCGCGCCCGCTCCTCGGGCGGCAGGTCCTCCTCGTCGGCCGCCAGCGCGCGAGGGTCGGCGATGAGCCGTTCCGTGCCGCTGAGGACGTCGTACTCCCACAGGCAGGTCACCGGGTCGAAGCCGCTTTTGGTCCGAAGGAAGACGACGCGGTCACCGCCCGGGGCGATCGTGAAGCCGCGCGGCACCCCGAGGGTGAATCGACGGGTTCTGGCGTGCAGGCGAGGGAAGCTCTCACTCATCAGGATCCTTCCGTGGAAACCCCCGGCTTTAGCCGTGGGGAGGAAGCGCAACGTCTGGTCAGACGTTGCGCTGGTTCTCGACATACCTCTTCACGATCTCCAGTGTCGCGCCGCCGACGGTGGCGACGAAGTAACTGTTGGTCCACAGGGTCGGCATCCGGGACTTGAGGTGCGGAAACTCGGTGCGCAGCAGGCGTGAGGATCGGCCCTTGATCTGCTTGACCAGCCGGTGGATGCCGTACTGCGGGTCGCAGGTGACCAGCAGGCGCACATGGTCGGGCATGGTTTCCAGTTCGGCTATGGGGGCGTCGCGTTCGACGCACACCTCGCGGATGATCTCTTTGAGCCGGGTGTCGACGTCACCCTTGATGACGTCCCGGCGATACTTCGGACACCAGACGACGTGGTAGGTGCAGCGGTACACGACGTTGTTGTTCGATCGGATCTCGTCCACGCTTTCGACTATACAGCTAGGGCCTGTATAGTGATCGGCGTGATCGAGACAGTGCGTTACACCTACCGCCTGCGGCCCGGCCGCCAGGCGCAGGCCGCACTGCTCGAAGAGTGGTCGCGCTGCCGGTGGCTGTGGAACGAGGCCGCACATCAGCAAAAGTCGGGCCGCAAGCCGACGTTCGGCAAACTGTCGAAGATGCTGACCGAGGCCCGCTCCCGGCTGTCTTGGCTGCGGGCCGGCTCGCAAGTGGCTCAGCAGCAGACGCTGCGTACCTACTGTGCTGCCCTGGACGCCTCGTTCAAGGTCAAGGGTCGTGGCCGTCCGAAGAAAAAACGCAAGAAGGACGCGCTGTTGAGCCTGGAGTACACCACCCGGGGTTTCTCGATCAAGAACGATCGGCTGTGCCTGCCCGGCAATGTGGCCGTCCCGGTCCTGTGGTCGCGCGACCTGCCGTCCGAACCGACCAGCGTCCGCGTCTACCAAGACAACCTCGGCCACTGGTACGCGTCCTTCGTGGTCCGCCGCGACCAGGTCGAACCTTCGGATGCGGACCTGCCGGGGATCGGTGTCGACTGGGGCGTGAAGGCCACCGCCACCACCACCGACCCGGCTTTCGACCTGCCGCACCTCGGCCACCGCAAGCGCTGCGCCGCCGAACTGGCCAAAGCCCAGCGCAAGATGGCCCGCCGCCGTCGGCCCAAAGGCCGCCCGGCGTCGAAGGGCTACCTGACCGCGAAACGGCAGGCAGCCCGGATCGCGAAAAAGGCAGCCCGGCAAAACACCCACGATGCCCGCGTCTGGGCCAAGAGCATCGTCGATCGCCACACGCTGATCGCCATCGAGGACTTCAAGCCGAAGTTCCTGGCCGGCACGTCCATGGCCCGCAAGGCCGCGGACGCCGCGATCGGCGCGTGCAAACGACAGTTGATCGAAAAGTGGCACGCGGGCGGGCCGGAAGGTGGTGCTGGTGCCGCCCGCCTACACCACGATGACCTGCTCCGAGTGCGGTGAGAGAGCCAATCTCCGCCTCGGATTGGGTGTACGGACTTTCGAGTGCGCGGCCTGCGGATACACCGCGGACCGTGACCTCAACGCCGCGAGGACGATCCTCGCCACGGCTGAACGCGACCGTGCCAGTGCCGACGACGTCAGACATCAGATCGCCTCCTTCCGGGACGGTGGATCAGGTGCAGTCTGAGCTGGGAAATCCCCCGGATTTATCCGTGGGGATGTCGTTAAACGAGCCATCTTGCCAGTTCCGCATCGAGTGCTTAGTTTTCCGAGGATCGGCGGGAAGGGAATTCGGAGGTTCTGGGCGATGCCCGGCATCGATACCCTCGGACGCATGACTGATCGGCGCCTCATGCTCGTACACGCCCACCCGGACGACGAGACGATCGGCAGCGGAGCCACCATGGCCAGGTACGCCGCCGAGGGGGCGCACGTCACGCTGGTGACCTGCACGCTGGGAGAGGAGGGCGAGGTCATTCCCCCGGAGCTGGCCCACCTGACCGCCGACCGCGACGACACCCTGGGCGGGCATCGCGTCGGAGAACTCGCCGCGGCCTGCGCGGCGCTCGGCGTCACCGACCACCGCTTCCTGGGCGGCCCCGGCCGCTGGAGGGACTCGGGCATGATGGGCGCCGCCTCCAACCACAGGGAGAACGCCTTCTGGCGGGCCGACCTGGACGAGGCGGCGGGCGAGCTCGCGAGGATCATCCGCGAGGTGCGGCCCCAGGTGCTCGTCACCTACGACGAGAACGGCTTCTACGGCCACCCCGACCACATCCAGGCCCACCGTGTCGCCTGGCGGGCCGTCGAGCTGGCCGCCGACCCCGGGTTCTCCGGTTCCGTGACCCGTTCGGGGGGCGCTTCCGTGTCCGGAGAAGCGCCTGGCGGAGACGAGCCGTGGCGGGTCGCGAAGTTCTACCACACCGCCGTCCCCAGATCCGTGCTGTACAGGAGCGAGGAGGCGATGCGCGAGAGCGGCACCCCCTTTCTCGTCGAGCCGGTCGACGACCTGCCGTTCGGTTGCGCGGACGGGGACGTCACCACCGAGATCGACGCCCGCGCCCACATCGGCAGGAAGACCGAGGCGTTGCGGGCGCACGCCACCCAGATCAGCGTGAGCCCGCCCTGGTTCGCCCTGTCCAACGACGTCGGCCAGGAACTCCTCGGCGTCGAGCACTTCATCCTCCGCTCCGGCGTACGGGGTCCCGCGGGCCTGGGAGCGCCGATCGAAATGGGCGGGCTCGGCGAGCCGTACGACCGTGAGGACGATCTCTTCGCCGGGATCCACTAGCCTCGATGCTTGTGATGGAGCAGGTCCCGGCTGTGCGCGCGCCCTCGGAGACGGTTGTCGCCGTGGCGACGAACGCCGTGCTCTTCGTGCTCGGACTGCTGCTGGGCGTTCTGGGGGGGTTCCAGCACTCCTGGTACATCAGGCCCGTCCCGGTCTCCGCCATCGTCTGCCTCGCCCTGCTGTTCGCGATCCCCTACGGGGCGGGCCGGATGACGCACGGCAAGTCCGCGGCCGTGGCGTTCGTGGCGGGCTGGGCGCTGATCACCATCATCTGGATCTCCGGACGGCCGGAGGGCGACCTGGTCATCGCCAACGACCTGTCCGGTTACCTTTACCTCTACGGAGGACTCGCGGCGGTCACGGTGGGGATCATGCTTTCGCCGTCGGCCATCCTGGGCGGGACGTGGCCGCCCACCCCGGACGGTTACCGTTCGGGTCCCGAATCCTCGCCGATACCGTCGGATTCCCAGCCTCCGCCCGGTTTCCCGCCCCCTCCCGGCTCCCAGACCCCACCCGCACCACCGGGCACGCCCGCTCCCTGACGCGCCCCCGCCCAGAGTCCCGGGGCGTCTGTCGCTCGCCGCCCTGATGGCGGACAATCCGGGTATGCGGCGGTTACATCGAGTACGGCGGACCCTCAACTACATCAACCTGTCCACACCGCTGGGGCTGTTCCTGGCACGCGTCGGCCGCGCCCGGGTGACGGCGGGGCCCGACGGGCTGCTCCTGGCGTACGGCTACCGCTTCGGGTTCCCGATCGCCTCGGCGTTCACCGTGGGGAACGTGGTGCTGACCAAGCACCCGGAGGGCTTCCTCACCGGTTCCCTGCTCAAGCATGAGGACCGGCACGCCTCCCAGTACATGTGCTGCGTGGGCCTGCCGATGCTCCCGCTCTACGTCGTCGCGGTGGTCGTCTCCATGATGATCTGCGGAAACCAGGCCTCGTGGAACCTTTTCGAGCGGCTGGCGAACCTGGAGGACGGCAACTACGCCCGAAGGTCGCCCTGGTGGCTCAACACCAGATCCCCACAAAAGGAATGAATCCCGCTGTGGGGGGATCTACAAGGGGTGAGCTGTCGATGACCGAAGGGGGCCGCCCATGTCGCAGACGTCCCACCCAGAAACCGCCTCCCACCTGTCCGTGGAAATCGACGGCCTCGTCGCGGAGCCCCCGCGGCGTCCCGGATGGTCGGCCCGCTTCGCCGCGCGACCGGCGCGCGCCCTCAGGAAACTGGGCCGCACCGCCGGCCGGGCGGTGCGGGATCGCCCCTCAGGACCGCGTACGGCCATGGCCGAGGCGGCATCCCGTTCCTCCATGCTCTCCGCTCCCTCGATGGCCTTCTCGACGGGAACCTCGACGGGAACGGAGTTCCCCGTACAGTCCGGGACATCCGGACGACCCGCGCCTCCGGTACGGCCCGCGCCGCCGAGGCGGCCGGAGCCCCTGCCGAGGCGGTCGTGGCCGGGTGGCTTCAGGGACCGGCTGACCTCGCCGATCCCGACGTTCCAGGAGTTGCTGGCGGTCGCCTGGCACGGCACGCTCCGGCCCGATGTCGGGGACGCGGACCGCATCCCGGTCCACAGGAACGGGCTCCCACGGCCGACGGGGACCGAGGCGGTCGTGACGTGGGTGGGGCACGCGACGTACGTGGTGCAGATCGGCGGGCTCACCATTCTCACGGATCCGGTCTGGGCGAGGAAGATCGTCGGTATTCACCGGCCCCGGCTCACCCCGCCCGGCGTCGCGTGGGCGGACCTGCCCAGGATCGACGCCGTGGTGATCAGCCACAACCACTACGACCACCTGGACGCGTGGACGGTGCGGCGGTTGCCGCGCAGCACGCCCGTCCTCGTACCGGCCGGGCTCAGGTCCTGGTTCACCCGGCGCGGGTTCCGTGACGTCACCGAGCTCGACTGGTGGGAGAGCACCCGGGTGGGTGATGTCCGCTTCGACTTCGTCCCCGCCCACCACTGGAGCCGCCGGTCGATCTGGGACACCTGCAAGACCCTCTGGGGCGGCTGGGTGATCGCCTCCGACGACCAGACGATCTACTTCGCCGGGGACAGCGCGTACGGTGAGCGCTTCGCGCAGATCGGGGCCCGCTACCCGGACGGCATCGACCTGGCCCTGATGCCGGTGGGGGCGTTCGAACCCCGCTGGTTCATGCAGGCGGCGCACGTCGATCCCGAACAGGCCGTGCGGGCGTGCCAGGACGTGGGGGCGCGCCGGATGGCGACCATGCACTGGGGCACGTTCGTCCTGTCGGGGGAGTCGCTCCTCGCGCCGGTGGAGGAGGCGAGGGTGGCCTGGGCACAGGCCGGGCGGGACCGCGCCGACCTGTGGGACCTCGCCGTCGGTGAGTCCCGCGTCCTGACGCCCTGACAGCGGTTCGGGGAGGCGGGAGAAACGGGGATCCGGGCCGCGGGGGCTCACCCCGCGGCCCGGAAGCGGCCCGCGGCCGTCAGGAGGTGCCGGAGGGTGCGTCCCCGCCTCTCAGGGGTTGCTCGGTCAGGGGCTGAGCGTCAGGGTGTGGATGGCCGCCTTCTTGACGGCGTCCTGACCGGCCAGCATGGGGGTGGTCTCGCCGCGCGCCCACAGTGGCGCCTGGTCCCAGTAGTTGTCGTGGAACGCGTGGCCGGAGGCACCGGTCAGGTTGATCCATCGGGACTTGTCCGGGTTCGCCAGGTCCACCACCATCCGCATGGACGGCAGCCAGCTCACCGCGTAACCGTCCCGTACGTCCCACCCCGCCGCGTTGACGGCGTCGTCGCCGCCCGCCACCGGGAACGGACCCCGGTTGAACAGCCACTCGATCGGGCCGATCCCCGAGGTGCCGAAGGTCTGGTGGACGAGCTCCAGGGAGTGCAGGTCGCCCCAGCGCCAGTCCTTGACGTCCGGGCCGAGCAGGCCGTTCAGCTCGTCGTACGCCCTCGCCATCGCCCGTCGCAGCATGTCGTCGCGGGTCTCGGCGCGCGGGGTGGTCGTGTCGTTCCAGAACGCCTCGTCCGGCTTGTCGAGCATGACCCGTACGACCTCGAACCAGCGGTCGCCGCCCTGGGGCCAGGCGCCCTCGGGAAGATCGTCGTTGAAGGTCTCGATGAGCAGGTGCCGCCAGACGGCGTTGAAGTACATCGCGGGAGCGGACTCCGTGCCCTGCGCCTGGTCCCACCCGCGCAGCAGCTCGCGGGCGTCCTTGGCGGGCCCGGCCATCTCGACGTCGAGCAGCTTGGGCACCAGGAAGCGGGCGAAGCCGTTGTCGCTGTCCTGCTGCAACGCGCTCATCGCCGCCACGTCCACCTTGCCGCCGTCCTTCAGCGCCTCGCGGAGGCGCTGAAGGATGCGCTGGGAGCGGTATCCGTACGCCCAGTCCTTGGTGAGGTTGTACGGGTAGCGGTCGGGGTCGATGACCGCGTTGTTGGCGGTCACGATGTAGCCCTCCGGCGGGTTGTAGAGGCTGGGCAGCTTGTTGAAGGGGATCGTCGACTGCCAGGCGTACTCGCCGGTCCAGCCGGGCACCGGCCAGGTGCCGTCGCCGCGGGTCCGCACCGGGATCCGTCCGGGGGCCTGGTAGCCGATGTTGCCCTCGGTGTCGGCGTAGATCAGGTTCTGCGCGGGCACCTCGAATCTGCTCGCCGCCGCCCTGAACTCCTGCCAGTCCTGCGCGGTGTTCAGCGCGAAGATCGCGTCGGCGGTCCTGCCGGGCTCCAGGGCGGTCCACTTGAGCGCGACCGCGTCGCCCTTCTCCTCGAAGACCGCGTCCATGCCGGGCAGCGTGTCCTTCGCGCTCTCCAGGACGTCGGAGATGATCGGCCCGTGCATGGTGTCGCGCACCGTGAGCCGTACGTCGTCGCCCCCGGCCACCTTGATCGTCTCGGTCCTGGTGGTCATCGGCTTCCACTCGCCCATGAGCAGGTACGAATCATCCTTGATCCGCTCCAGGTAGAGGTCGGCGACGTCCGGGCCGAGGTTGGTGAAGCCCCATGCGATCTTGTCGTTGCGGCCGATGACCACGCCGGGCACGCCGGAGAAGGTGAATCCGGTGACGTCGAACGGGCACTCGGGGCTCTTGACGCGGCAGTGCAGCCCGGCCTGGTACCAGACCGAGGGCATGCCCGGCCCCAGGTGGGGGTCGTTGGCGAGGATTGGTTTGCCCGACTCGGTGTGCTCGCCGCCGACCACCCAGGAGTTCGAGCCGATGCCCCTGCCGCCCGCCGGGTCGCCCATCAGGCTCGGCACCGCGCGGATGGCCTCGGCCGCCCGGGTCAGCGCCCCGGTGGCGGGCGCCACCCCTGACGGCTCGGGCTCGGCGCTCTTCGGCTCCTCGTCCTGGCGGAACCCGCGCTCGCCGACCGAGCCCCGGGTGACGATCGGCTGGTTGGTCTCGTACGGGTAGTCGGGCCAGAGCTGCTCCACCCGGCCGCGCGGCAGCCTGCTCGCCGCGAGCGCCCGGCCGATCTCGTCGGTCATGTTGGAGCGCAGGTCCCAGGCCATCGCCTTGAGCCAGGCGAGCGAGTCGGCCGGGGTCCACGGCTCCGGCCGGTAGTCCGGGCTGGTCGCCCGCAGCAGCACGTACTCCAGGCTCCTGTCGGCGAAGCCGTCGTTCCGCTTCATCCAGGCGTTCACCCCGCCCGCGTAGGCGTTCAGGTAGCGCCGGGTCCGCTCGTCGAGCAGGGGGAGTTCCTTCTCGGCCACCTTCCGCCAGCCCATGGTCCTGATGACCCTGTCCTCGGTCAGCGTCGCCGAGCCGAACATCTCCGAGAGCCGTCCCGCGGTGACGTGGCGGCGGAAGTCCATCTCGAAGAAGCGGTCCTGGGCGTGGACGTAGCCCTGGGAGAGAAAGAGGTCCTCTGGGGAGTCTGCGTATATGTGCGGGATGCCCGTCTTATCGCGATATACGGTGACTTTCCCCTTCAAGCCGTCCACCTTGAGCTCGCCTTCGAGCTGTGGGAAGGACGCTCGCACGCTCCATACGCCCGCTCCGGCGAGCAGCAGCCCGAGCACCAGAAGAACGGTGAGCACCCGCGCCAGCCACGTGAGTGGGCGGGGCATCCAGGCGTACGGGCGGAACCTCACAAAAACCTCCTAGGCGACATGCTTCCGCAAGTGTGGCACCACCCCCATGGGGTCGGCACCGACGTCAGGGCGAAGATGCGCGTATGAGACTTTTGCTACCGACCTGGTCAACGCCCACGGCACGGTGGCCGCGAGCCGTCTGACCCGGTTCCGCTCGTACGACCCGAACCCTCAGGAGCGGGCCGGGACGCCGGTCAGATCGGGCCGATCCCCCAGTGGTGGACGGCGCGGTCGCCGGGGGCGAGCCTGATGACGTCCTCACCGCTGCGGAAGGCGTTCGGCGGGCAGGTCATCGGCTCCACCGCGAGCCCCAGACGGCGGTGGCCCTCCGGCAGGGTGTCACCGGTGTAGAGCTGGAGCCACTCGATCCCCTCGCCCGCCCACAGCTCGACCCCGGTCCCGTCGGGGGCCGCCAGCGTGACCCGCACCCGGCCGTCGGCGCCGCGCTCCAGGCCGGTGAACGCGGTGTCGAGCTCCGTCCCGCCGATCGGGCGGGGGACCCGGAAGTCGTACTCGGTGCCCTCGACGTCGTGGCGGCCGGTGGGGATCTTCCGATCGTTCACCGCGATCCACTGGGCTGCGGGGAGCTCCAGGAGGGCGTCGTCGAGGGCGCAGAGGGTGCCGAGGGACAGGTAGGGATGGGCTCCGAAGCCGTACGGCGCGTCGGTGGCGCCGACGTTCTCCACGCTCACCTCGACCTCCAGGCCGGCCGCACTCAGCGCGTACCGGACGGAGAGGTCAAGGACGTGCGGGTAGCCGAGCTGGGGGAACAGCCGCATCCCCAGCCGGATCGAGTTGTCGTCGTGGAAGAGGACCGTCCAGGGGAACGACCGGGAGAAGCCGTGGATCGCGTTGCCGGTCTTGGGCTCGCTCAGCGCGAGCTGCCGCTCCTCGCCGTCGAACGTGTAGCGGCCGTCCTCGACCCTGTTCGGCCAGGGAAGCAGCGGCAGCCCCGCCCCGCCGAGCGGGGGCTCGTCCTCGGGAAAATCGATGACGAGCGGGCGGTCGTCCAGGGTGAGACTCCGTAGCCCTGCTCCGAGCTCGGTGACGACGGCCTGGAAACCGCCGTCCGAGATGGTGTGTTGGGCCCCTGTGGGCGCGATGTTTTTCACCCGGTAATTCAACACCTTTGCCCCCACCCCCCATCCACCACCGCGCCACCTGAAGGAGGGCGGCGGCCATAGAGCCGCCATCCGCCGTTTCGTCATCGCCCATCTGGACGCCGCTGCCCGCTCGGGCAGCCTGGCCGTGAGCGTTCTGGATGAGTCCTGGTTCATGGGCCTGCGTTCCGCGTAATTCGGAGCGGCTAGAGCTCGAAACTGGCATCTGAAATGGGAAAACATACGGAGACACGCCGAGTGGGCATGTCTCTAGGAGTTCGAGCGCGAGTCCGAGGTCACAAGGGGGTGGCGAGCTCGATGATCTGCTGAGGCGGGGTGATGCCGAACCATTTGTGGGCTTGCCGGTGGCGGCATCGCATGTCTCCTTGACTTCAGAAGAAAGTCATGGCCGTCAGGTTAGGCCTGCTCGTTCCAGCCAGTTCCTGCAGCGGATAAACCGGGTCGCCATGCAGGATCTCCATATGGAGTCGCTGGAGTTGTTGGCTCGGATCAATTCCCATCTCCTCACGGAGGCGATGGCTGATAGAAGTGTATGCCGCCAGTGCCTCAACCTGCCGCCCCGAACGGAAAAGCGCAAGCATAAGCTGCCACCACAGTCGTTCTCTGAAAGGATGCTTGGTGGTCAATGAACTAAGGCTGGTGATGAGATTGCTATCGATCCAGCCTAAGCCGAGACAGAGGTCATTGTGCCGTTCAAACGTCCAAAGGAGTTCGTCGGTGAGTTTCGGTGCGGAGTCTCGGATTATGGGATCGGCCTGCAGGTTGGAGAGAATCGGACCGCGCCACAAGGTGAGTGCCTCGGCTAGGCCGGTGACCTCGGCGCCGAAGTCCCCGGCTCGGCCCGCGTCGCGAGCCCCGGTCACCAAGCGGCGGAAGCGGATCAGATCGAGACTCTCCTGGTCGATCTCTATCGCATAACCGGACGATGCCGTTCGGATTGCAGGTGACGTTCCCTTTCCGAAACTGCATAAAGTCTGACGGAGGCGAGTTACGCACGTATGTAGGGCGCCACGCGGCTCCCGTGGCAGGTCGTCGTCCCAGAGGCGGGCGATGAGCTCTTCGGCGGGAACGACCTTGTTGGCGTCTAGTAGAAGCGATGCCAGAAGCGTTCGCCTTTTCCCGGAGGGCAAAACTATAGATTGTCCGTGCAGAGTGACTTCGAACGGCCCTAGGAGGAGGAACATAATTTCCTTGTTTGCGGAGGAGGTCTTCGGCAAGGAATCTGATCGCATGATCGCATGATCGCATTTCCTTTCGGCGTTTGTCTAGCATCATTTAAGCAAAGAAAAGTGGTTGTGCATAACCTCCAATCTGAGTGAGCATTTAACATTTGCATTGCGTGTGGAATTGTTGGCTAAGAGTAAACAGCGAAGACCTGGACCGGCTGTCCGCGCGTCTCGGGCTGTGCCCGGAGAGCGCGGAACGGTTAGGGGTCCCGGCGTGTGATGGCGACGGATGCGGCTGCCAGCGCGAGCGCGATGTAGCCGAGCAGCACCAGCACCGCCCCCGCTGGCGGCAGCCACGCGTCCGAGATCCGGCCCGGCAGCAGGTTGGAGGCCATCGGCAGGGTGAGCGAGCCGATCCGCTCGTTCCAGGGGGCAGGCAGCAGCGAGATCAGTGCTGGAACCACGAACAGCAGGGCGAAGATCGCGATAAACCCGCCAGCCGACGAGCGCAGCACGGTCCCCACCCCTAGCCCTACCAGCCCCATCACCATGCAACTGAACCCGGCGCCGAGTACGGTGGCTAGGGCGTACGGCGACGCGAGCGTTACACCGATGCCGCGGGTGCCGAGCACGGCCTGGCTGATGAAGAAGATGGCGAACGAGCTGACCTGGCCGGCGGCGAGCGATACCACTCCGACTACCACCGCCTTCGCCATTAACAGGCTGCGTCGCTGTGGCACGGTAGTGAGCGTCATACGCAGCATGCCCGTGGTGCTCTCCGAGGTGATGGCGAGGATGCCAAAGGCGGCTAACACCAAGTAAGTCACCTGGAGCGCGGTCCCACCCGCCGCCGACGGGTCGAACCCGGAGCGGCCCTGTTCGGACAATCGCTCCCAGGAACTGGCGGCGCTCAGGGCTAGCCCGCCGCCGAGCACGATCGGCAGCGGCAGCACCGCCAGCAGATAGTACGTCGAGCGCAACGAGCGGATCTTGAGCCACTCCGCCGCGACCAGGTCCCAGATCAACCGGGTGCGGGAGGGTTCCAGAGTGCGGCCATCCGGCTCGATGAGGCTGCTCGCGATATAGGTGTCACCGGTCTTCATGCCTGCCGTCGTCCCGTCCTGTGGTCGGTGCTGCTTTCGGTGAGTTCGATGAACGCCTCTTCCAGCGACGCGCTGCGCGGCGTGATCTCGTACAGCGGGATGCTGTGCGCGGTGGCCAACTCGGAGATCCACGCGTTGTCGAGCGCGGGAGTGCGGGTGGCGTCGCGCTGACCGCCGCTGATGGCCAGCCCGCCTCCCGGTTCGGGGCGCACCACGGCGCCGTGCGCGAGCAGTAGCCGCTTCAGTTCATCCTCCCGCGGGCTGCGCACTAGCACGTCCCGGTGAAACCGTACGAGGAGCTCGTCGATGGTCGCTTCAGTGATGAGCCGGCCGCGTCCGATGATGATGACTCGGTCCGCGGTCAGTGCCGTTTCGCTCATCACGTGGCTTGAGATGAAGACCGTTCGACCCTCGCCCGCTAGCGTGCGCAGCAGCCCGCGGATCCACCGGATGCCTTCGGGGTCGAGCCCGTTGATCGGCTCGTCGAGGATGAGCACCCCGGGATCACCAAGCAAAGCCGCGGCAATTCCCAGCCGCTGCCGCATGCCGAGCGAGAAACCGCCCACCCTCCGGTGCGCCACATCCGCTAGGCCGACCTGGTCCAGCACCGCGGCCACCCGTCGGCGGCCGATGCCATTGGTGCGGGCCAGCACGGACAGATGATGGTACGCTGAGCGGCCGGTGTGGGCGGCGTCCGCGTCCAGCAACGCGCCGACGGAGTAGAGCGGACGGACCAGCGACCGGTAGGGTCGGCCGCCGATGAGGGCCTCGCCTGAGGTAGGGGTGACCAGGCCGAGCACCGCACGCATAGTGGTCGACTTCCCCGCGCCGTTCGGGCCAAGGAACCCTGTCACCAGACCCGGCATCACATGGATGGACAGGTTGTCGACGGCAGTCCTGGACCCGTGGCGCTTGGTCAGGTTCCGTACTTCAATCATGTCTCCACGATGGCGAAACACTGGCTCGAAGTCATCGAGCCCAGGTCTGGACCTCTCCGCCCTGGGGTGGAGGCCGCGGCCTCCACCCCAGGGCGGATGCTCTACGGCCGGGCGGTACGTAAGGTGATCGCATGGATGGCCTCCGTCCGCTGATGGCTTCGCGCTTACGCCGCCACCATCTGTTCGCCTTCGATGTAGTGCTGGCTGTCCCGATTGGCCTGGTGGCGCTCGAACGGGTGGCCATGCCGCCGTACGGCTGGCTGTTCGGGGCCGGGCTAGGGCTGGCCGCCGCGCTGCGTCGGCTTTGGCCGCTGCCCACGCTCGCCTTGGTGCTGACCATCGCGGCCGCCGGGGTGTGGGCCGGCGCGCTGATCAACCCGTGGCTGGCGTGGGCGTTCGTGCTCTACACGGTCGGGCTGATCACCTCGGGCCTGCCCGCCTACCTGGGCCTCGTGGCCAGCCTGGTCGCCGCCGCCGCTCTGGTGCCTATTTCGCACGAGCCCAACCTTGTGGGCAGCTTCGGGCTGATCGGGCTGAGCTGGCTGACCATGGCCGCCGCCTGGCTGCTCGGCCTGACCGTCCGGGAACGGCGGACCGGCGCGGCCAGGATCGCCGAACAGCGGGCCCGCCTCGCTGTGGCCGAGGAGCGGGTCCGTATCGCCCGAGAGCTGCACGACATCGTCGCCCACAGCCTCAGCCTGATCGCCATGAAATCTGGCGTCGCGGTGCACATGGCCGGGGAGCGCCCCGGCGAGGCCGTCGCGGCGCTGGAAGTGATCCAGGCGACCAGTCGCGCCGCGCTCGACGAAATGCGCCGCATGGTGGGCGTGCTGCGCTCGGCCAGCGCCGACGACCCAGGAGACTCCCCGCTGACCCCCGTTCCCGGACTGGCTGGCCTAGAGACTTTGGCCGGTCAGGCACGGGAGGCGGGTTTGCAGATCACCCTGAACCATGACGGCGGGCAGGACCTGCCGCGCGGCATCGAGAGTGCGGTCTTCCGCATCGTGCAGGAGTCCCTCACTAACGTGATCAAGCACGCGACGGACGGCACGGGGGAGCGCGTGTCCTGCGCAGTCTCGGTCGCAGTGACACCTCGGGAGGTTCTCGTCGAGGTGGTCGACAACGGGAAAGGCGGTAAGGTCACGACCGCCAGGGCGGGCGGGCACGGCCTCATCGGTATGCGTGAACGTGTCTTGCTCCAGGATGGTGACTTCACCGCCGGCCCGCAGGAACAGGGCGGATTCCGGGTCGCGGCCAGATTGCCGTACCGCTCGTAACAGGGGATGGAGGGTCATGACCGAGCGCATCCGGGTGCTTATCGCCGACGACCAGGTGCTGCTCCGCGGCAGCCTTCGCATGCTGCTCGAATCGGTGCCCGACATTGAGGTCGTGGGCGAGGCCGGGACAGGTGGCGAGGTGCTGAAGCTGCTGCTGCGGCAGGTCCCAGACGTGATCCTAATGGACGTGCAGATGCCGGACATGGACGGTATCGAGGCCACCCGTCAGGTCTGCGCCAGCCGGGAGAGCAGCGCGCGGGTGCTCGTCCTGACCACCTTCGACATGGACGAATACGTCTACGGTGCGCTCCGGGCGGGAGCCAGCGGTTTCATCCTCAAGGACACGCCGCCCGCAGACCTGCTTGCCGCGATCCGGGTCGTGGCGGGCGGGGACGCCCTCATCTCGCCCGTGGTCACGCGGCGGCTCATCGCCGAGTTCGTCCGGCACCCGGGACCCGCGACCGCCTCGGCCCGCGGCCGCGCCCTCCCCGGTGTCACCGAGCGAGAGCGAGAGGTGCTGCTGCATGTCGCCCGCGGTCTGTCCAACACCGAGATCGCCCGCCAACTCCAGGTCAGCCTGGCCACAGTGAAGACCCACATTGGCAGCCTGCTGGCGAAACTCGGCGCAAGGGACAGAGCCCAGCTTGTCATCACCGCTTACGAGGCTGGCCTGGTCGAAGCGAACTTCCGCAAACACGGCTAACCCCGCCCGGCGTCTCGGTTTACGGCCTCAGCAAGCGGGGAGAGCCGTGGTGGCCGGTGTTGTCGGCGCACCGCGTCACAAGACAGCGTTACAAACGATGTCATAGGGGGCGGCGGAAGCCGCGGACCGCGACTACAGCGCAGAGCGCCGACAGCAGCAAACTGAGCAGGACCGCCAGATACGCCGCCGTGCCCGGTACCTGGCCCTGCATGAGCGCGCGGGTCGAGTCGATGCCGTATGTCATCGGATTAACCATCGCGACCACCTGCAGCCACTCCGGCAGCCCGCCCACCGGCACGAAAGCGCTCGACGCGAACATCAGCGGAAACGTCACCAGCATCGTGGCGCCCTGGAACAGGTCAACGTTGCGCACCCAGCTTGCCAGCGCGATGAACAGCCATCCCACGCCCGCGCCGACGATCAGTGCCACCGCCCAGGAGACAGCCGACCCGGCGAACCCGCCGGACGGCCTGAACCCGAAAAGCACGTAAGCGAAGCCGAGCACACACAGGAGTTGGATGCCGCTGCGCACCAGATCCGCCAGGCTCCGGGCGAAGAGCACCGAGCCCAGCCAGATAGGCAGCGATCGGAGCCGGATAATCATTCCGTTCCGTACGTCCTGGGTGAGCGTGATACCGGTTTGCAGGGCAGCCTGCATAGCTGAGTTGACCATGATGGCCGGCACCAGGAACTCGATGTAGGTCACTCCGGGTGGGAAGTTTGGGGTGTCCGCTATGGATCCGAAGATTTGGCTGAAAACCAGCAGCATCAGCAACGGCCCCGCCGCGTTGAGCGCGATCATGCGTGGATCGAACGCGATCGTGTTCATGTAGCGCAGCGTGAGAACGCGGATCTGCGCCACCACCGAGGTCCCCCGCCAGGAACCGACACGGGTCCCCTTCGGGGCGTCCTCGGTGTCCAGAATGGCAGTGCCGCTCATCGCCTCTCCTCTCGAAATCGTTACGTTCCCGGCTAGCCGGAAAATGCGTGAAACACGTCGTCTAGGTTCGGTTCGGTGAAGCTGATCTCCGCCATCTCCACGCCGCATCCGGCGATGGCCTGACCGAAGGCGACGATGTCCTGGGTGCGTACCGCCGGGATGGTGACAGCGAGCCGGGCCGCGTCCCACAATGGGGCGAACCCCGCGGCTCGCAGAGCCAATACAGATGTACGCCCGTCATGCGGGTTCCCGCAGCGTGCCGTGATGGTACGGTTACCCACTCGCGCCTTCAGCTCATTCGGCGACCCGGCCGCCACCACCGTTCCGCCCGCCATGACGACGATCGAGTCGGACAGCTGGTCAGCCTCGTCTAGGTACTGCGTAGTGAGCAGCACAGTGGCGCCGTCCCGCGTGGCCGCACGCACGACCTCCCACATGGCCAGCCGCCCGGTTGGGTCCAGACCCACCGTGGGCTCGTCTAGGAAAATCACGTCGGGACGGCCCACCAGGCTCGCGGCTAGGTCCAGCCGCCGCCGCATGCCCCCCGAGTAGGTCCGCACCTTCCGATCGCCCGCGCCGCACAGATCGAACAGGTCGAGCAGTTCCTGGGCACGCACTTCGGCGGAGCCGCGGGTGGTGCCGAGCAGCCGCCCGATGAGCACCAGGTTCTGCCGTCCGGATATCTGCTCGTCCAGGGTGGCGGTCTGCCCGGTCAGCCCGATCCGCTGGCGGACCTGCGCGCCCTGCCGCACGACGTCGAATCCGGCGACCTGGGCGCTGCCCGCGTCCGGCCGGGAGAGCGTGGACAGGATGCCGATCAGCGTGGACTTGCCCGCGCCGTTGTGTCCGAGTAGCCCTAGCACCGAGCCGCGCGGCACCGCGAAGCTGACGTCCGTCAGCGCGGCGACGTCCCCGTAGCGCTTGCTCAGCCCCATCACTTCGATCGCTGCGGTCACCGGAGTCTGCTCCTTTCCTGAGAGGTTCCCGCCGTTAGGCCGTAGTTGGCGGAAGGTGCCTTGCAACGGCCCGCACGACATCGTCGTAGTACCGGATGTAGAGGGCCGCCACGAGCACGCCAGCGACGGCCACAGACCAGCCCGCAGGGCCCACCGGCGCTGCGGACCCGGTGGCGGCGAGACCCGCGGCGGCGGCGATGATGAGGATCACATTGCGGACGATCATCCCGGTACTCATCACCGACCCGCCCCGGCCGAAGCACCTGCACTCGGCGATAACACCGCTGCGCACCGCCCGGACTGCCACCGCGATGAAGCACGCCAACAGCGTGATGGCCAAGGCGAACCCCGCGCCACGGGTGCCGGACGATACCAGCAGGGCGACGGTGGCCCCCTCACCGAGCACGATGCCCGCTGCGGCCGACCTGGCGAGCCGGGGCGACAGTACGGCGAGGTGGCTGATCGCCGCCTCGAACCGGTGGAAGAACGACACGCCGCGCACCTTGTTGACGAACGCCACCGCGAACACCGTGGCGATGAAGCTCGTCATAGCGATCAACACGTACGTCATTGCGTCTCTCCCAGCCGGGCAGGGGCAGACATGAGGGGTATGACCATGGTCCGGTGGAAATGCCGGATCTCGTCGCGCTCGCCGATCGGCACGCCGTCCACCTCCACCCAGGCGTGTGCCCGGAACGGCTCGGTGAGGACCCCGGTGCACCAGGTCGGCCAAGTGCTGGCGAACCGGCACAGCAGCACGGTGGCGATCGACCGTTGCAGACAGCCCTGGCCAGCGCACTGCACGCTCACCGTGACCACGGCCGTCCGGGCGGCCAGTGCCCGATCCGCCGGGCACGGCCCGGCGCCGCGCCGGATGACCATGAGCAGCCGGCGTAGCCGCAGCGGGGACAGCCGCATGAGTACCCGGGCCAAGCTCACCGCCACGTGCGCGGCCAGCCGCCGCCGCCAAGTGATCCGGGCCGACGCCTCCAGCGTCACCGGCATCGTCATGGCGTCACGACCCGGGCTTCGCGCAGCGACACCAGCAGCTTTTCCACGTCCGTTGGGATGCGGTGCACGGACGCGGGGTGGCTGCGGCCGAGCTGCGCCACGACCTCGGGCACGCTCACCCCCTGCAGCAGCAGCCGCACCACGACCGCGCCCGTGGCGTTCAACAGCCAGTAGCCGCCGGATCTCTCGTTCAACAGGACCAGACTCTGTCCCATATCGGTCATGGAGACATGCGGTGCGAGAGAGAAACTCACCCTATTCCACCTCTCATCGAATCAGGGGTGCAGGCTGTCCGGCGCGCACCGAGCGAAGCCATGTCTCGCAGGCGAAGGTGCTGATCAGCGGCATCAGGCTCATCGACCGCGGTGGCAGGCAGAGCAACACCGAGCGCAGCGCGTCGGCGTCAACCAGCCCGAGCCGCGCGAGTTCCAGATCCTCGCAAAGCTCCAGTAGCTCGGACCGGTTCGCTCGCAGGCTCGCGTACGCCTCGGAGCTGTACTCTGACTTCGTCGAGCGATTGAGGATGTCGTCCGGGACGATTCCCCGCATCGACGCGGCGAGTAGTGGCTTATACCGGTCCGGCATGGCACAGTCCTCAAACCGGATGGACAGCGCCGCCTCCAGTACCCGGTCGTCGACATATGGCGCCTCCCAGGACACGCCGAACCGGGACGTTAGCCGGTTCACTCGGCGCAGCGTGTCCCCGCACAGCCGGACGTCTTGGACGGCCAGATGCTGGCCGCGCAGCGGTGACAGCGGCGCCGGCTGTGCGCCGCCGACCTGCCCTAGCACGCGGCGGGTCACGTCGACCGCGTGTCCCGTCGCCCACTCCGGCATCCGGAAGCTGAATCCCCAACCGAAATCCGGCTTGGATGAGATTTCGCGCAGCGGGTCCACGACCGACGCACCGGACTCCGCCAGCCACGATCCAAAGGAACGGTTACGCATCAGGGCCGTGACCGCTCCCGACAGGCTCCACCGGTGCATCGCCCGGTTGGCGCGCAAGTACCGGATTGCCCGCAGCGGCCGGGACCGGATGAGCGTGTGCAGGTAAAGCGGTGTGGTCAAGAAGAGCTCATCCCCGCCATGCCCGGTGAGGTGCCGACGCGAGCCCTCGTGGGCGAGTCGCTGTGCCAGGTAGGAGAGCCGGTCACGGGTCCGGATCCAGGCGAATGGAGCTTCCAGGTCGTCGTCCAGCTCCGCCAGGCCCGAGAACCACTTTGGTGCCTCCCGCACCGGCAGGATGATGTGCTCCGCCCGCGGCAGGGAAGAGGCGGCGCGGGCCGCCCACATGCGGTCCTCGCTAGCGGGGTTCTCCGCCTCCCACTGCGTGGTGATCAGCCGGTCGGACCTGGCGTTCGCAAGGAAGCACAGACTGGTCGAGTCCATGCCGCCGGAGAGGTCCGCACTGATCACCGGGCCGCCCACAGTGCGGACGGCGACGGCTTCCCACAGCGCCCGCTGCACCCGCTCGGCGGCCTCCGCCAGGGGGGTCTCGGCCGGTGGCGGCGCCCACCAGCGGACCGTGCGGAACCCGTCGTCCCGGCTCAGCTCCAGATAGCATCCGACGGGCAGGGCCTCGACCCCCTGCCACATCGGATGTTCGAACAGTGGCCACGGTGCCCAGGGCGCGAGCAGCCGGGTAGCCAGCAGATCCTCCGCCATCCCGGCCCCAGACAGCTTGGCCAGCGTCTGCGGGCGGTCGGCGGCGACGTGCGCGCCGGCGATACGGGCGTGGAAGATCTGACACGTGGTAGACAACGTGCCCTGCGCCCTGACGTCCCCGTCAAAAGAGACGAGAAAGTGGGCAGAACCGGCCAGACCGCCCACCAAGGCGTCCAGATCCGGCAGTTGGGCGGCCTTCGCCAGGGCCCGGCCCACCTGCTCGGCAGTGGCCGACGTCACGCCAAGAATCACGGCTTTCCTCGAACCGACCACCACCGTGGTCAACTCCTCCGGACGCCATTCGCCAACCACCCATGGACGCCCAGAAGAATGCGTGATGACCTTGCATTCCTGGACGGCTAGGAAGGAGTTGTAAAAATTCTCTCCCTCGATCGTGTCGGGGAGTATTACGAAGTCCACTTCAGTCCCTGTCTGGTTGTCGAGCGCCAGCTCCGGTGCGCGTAAATGCGCTGAAGGAGCTGGCGCCGGCCAAGAAGGCCGGCGCCAGCGACTTGGTTACTTCAGTCAGACGGACTGCATCGCCCCGCCATAGTCGCAGCGCGGATTAGCAGAGCATGACGCACGACCAGTCGGCCTCGAAGCCCCAGCTCGGCCGACCCAGCGTAACCTCTGCGAACTCGCCGACACCGGACACTGTGGGCGGCTCGTAGGCCAGCACGTCCTTCTCCATTTAATTCTCCTTTGATTCGCACTCAGGAAGCTCTGCGTTTTTCGCGGTGGCACTTCCTGCGACTGGTTACGACAGTAGCAAGACCTTCTTCCGAATCGCGTTCTCTCTGTTTTCCGCTGACTTTCGCTACGCTTTCAGTGATCTTTCACCGTGATCTGACGACCTTTTCTGGGCATACCTGCGCGTGTAATCATTCGACGGGTTCGATGCCCTTGATAGATTCACGTCGATCGCATAACGCCAGGGAGACGGTGGCCATGAGTGAGCAGGCACTGACCAGACTGTCGGTCCTCGACACCTCTCCGGTATGGAGAGGCGCCAGCCCAACACTGGCCCTAAGGGAAAGCGTGGCTGCGGCGGTGCACGTCGAGAGACTCGGCTACCACCGGTACTGGGTGGCCGAGCACCACAACGCTAGGTTCATCGCGAGTTGCGCTCCCGCCGTGCTGGCTGGACAAATCGCCGCCGCGACCTCGGCTATCCGGGTCGGATCAGGTGGGGTGATGCTGCCCAACCACGCCCCGCTCGTCGTAGCCGAGCAGTTCGGCACTCTGGAGGCGCTGCACCCGGGACGCGTCGACCTGGGCATCGGCCGGTCCCCGGGAACCGATATGGGGACCGCCCGCGCACTGCGCCGGGTGAGCAGCCCGCCGCGCTCGGGATACTTCGCGGAGCAGGTGGCCGAGGTCGCCGCGTACTTCGAACCAGACACTGGCAAGGACGACAGGATCGTGGCCACCCCTGCCCAGGGCAACCGACCCGAGCTGTGGATCCTCGGATCCAGCGCGGAGAACGCCGAGCTGGCCGGACGGCTAGGTCTGCCGTATGCCTTCGCCTACCACATCAAGCCGGACCAAGCCAGCGAGGCGCTCGCCGCCTACCGCGCCGCGTTTCACCCGTCGGCGTGGCTCGCCCGACCGTACACGCTGATCACAGCCTCGGTCGTGGCCGCGGACACCGACGAGCGGGCCGACCTGCTCGCCGGGCCTCTCGCGGTGGTGATGCACGAGTCGCTGCGCGGTGTTCGGACCCACCCGAACCTGGGGACGAGTGAGGCCGCCCGGTACTTCCGAACCCCGCGGGAGCGGACCCAGTCGCGCGAGCAGCTCCGCACCCACATCATCGGTGGCCCGCACACGGTACGGGAACGGGCGGCCGAGCTGATCGCCGCCACCGGCGCGGACGAGCTGATGGCGATGAGCCTGGTCCACGAGGTCGAGGACCGCCACCGCTCATATGAGATTCTCGCTTCCGCCGTCACTCCACGGCAGCCGGCGGGTGCGGCCCGCTGACCGTCCCCGGTGCATTGCCGTGTCGTATCAACGCCGGAAGGAGCAGATATGTCGGAGATCGGGTCCACATCGGCGCAGGACTGGCAGGCAATCGATGACGCGTGCTTTCGCCGGGCTATGTCCAGGCATGCGGCTGGCGTGGTGGTGGTCACCGCCCGAGTAGACGGTGGTCCGGTCGGGCTCACCGCGACCTCCTTCTCATCGATAAGCTTGACGCCGCCGCTGGTCGCGTTCTACATCGCCAACGTCTCCGCCACTTGGGCGTCGCTGCGCTCGGCGGAGAGCTTCGGGGTGAACATCCTGTCTGCTGGCCAGGCTGACGTGGCCGCCCGGTTCGCTCTGCGTAGTATCGACCGGCTCGGCCCGACCCGATGGCGTATCGGCGTCCGCGGCCTCCCGGTGCTCGATGGCATACTGGCCCACTTGGCTTGCCGAACCCACTCGCGTACCGTCATCGGAGACCACACTCTCGTGGTCGGCGAGGTGACCGACGTCGCCCTAAGCAGCGACGTGCGTCCCCTTGTCTACCAGCAGGGCGGCTTCGGCGACTTCCTGCCGCACGTGAGTCAGTAGGACAACGGGACCGGACTGCAGAAGGTTCTTGTCCGAGAGCAGAGCCACATGTCGCCATACCGATCGCGCGCTGCGTCAGCTGCGGGCCGATCGACTCGGCCAGTGAGGCACACGGCCTGGTGATGAGCGTCTTCGGCGGGATGCGCACGGGCGAGCGCAACCGGGTCAAGATTCGGGTGTGCAGCGCCATGTCGGCGCAGGCCCAGATGGAGAGCGGCGCTTCCTCGGTGGACGGCCGCCGTAGGGCTCTCTGCGATAGATCGACCTCGCGCTGCGGCTGGACCGCTGGCTCGGCAAGCTCTTCAGTCGTCCAACGTAGCGCGAATCGTGAATGCGCTCGCCGCAGCCGATGAGTCCGATCGGTCTGAGAAAGCCGAGTTCGTCACGCTGTGCCGCATATCGCCGCCTGGGGTGGCACCGGGCGGTGATAGAGGCTGGCGCCGACCCCACGATGGTCGCCGAGTGAATCTGGTAGGAGCAGGTGCACAAGAGCGTGGTCGAGCGGCGGCTGGCCCAGGTCCCGCTGTCACGGTCGTGGCGCCTCGAGCGCGGTTCCTTGGCCGCGACGCTGACCGAACTGGGGGACATGATGGACCTACCGGTGGTCTATTAAATCCTGGCGTAGAGGTTGAGGGCGTGTCTGGCTCCGAGGGCGGTGAGGAGGCGCTGAAATTCAGAGGGCGGGGGCGCGTTGGACCGGGCACGCCAGTAACGCTGGAGCCGTACCCAGGGGGTAAGCCAGCCGCGGACGTGGCGCAGCACTGACGGCCAAGACGGCCTGAGCTGGACGTCGGAGCTGATTTTCCTCCCGATCCTCGACGGTCTGGCCACCGTTGGAATGATTCTCACTCAACAGAGGCGGTGGTTCGCCGCCCGGGCCCACGCTGCCATCGGGCGGGCCGCTTCCGGTCAGGGTGTGCCAGCAAAAGCAGAACGCGGCCATCACCAGCGCCTGGTGGCGGCGGATCGTCACCGAGGAGCGGACCTGGAAATCGGCCCAGCCGAGCTCGTCCTTGACCTGCTTGCAGCCCTGCTCGATCCAGGAGCGCAACGCGTAGATCCGTACGAGTGCCGCCAGGTCGGCCGGTGGGTGCGAGGAGCTGGCGGCGGCCGGGCCGCCGGGGCGCGGCAGGTTGGTGGTCAGATAGCAGGTGCCGGCATCTGGCAACCTGGCCGGGTCGGTGGTGGCGATCACCAGCCGGTAGGGCTCATCGGGGCCCCACGGCCCCAGCGGGGCATCAGCCGCCCACCAGGTCTCGGTATGGCCGTCACGGAAACGACGCCGCACACGCGTCCACTCTCCGGGAGCGTCCGGGCCGCCCCAGGCCAGAGCGCGGGCGGCGTCGATCGGGGTGTGCTCGGCGCTGACGGGCGCCCACAGGCCCTTGCGCCGCTTGAGCGCCAGCACATACGTCAGCCCGAGTTGCCGCAACTCCCGCTGGTAGTCGTTGTCGCCGTAGGCGCAGTCACCGGTCACGGCGGTGAAAGCGATCCCGGCCTCCAGCGCTTTGGCCACCAGCCGTGCGGCAAGGCGCGGTTTGGTGGCGAAGCCCGAATCGGCCGTGCCGTGTGGCAGGCGGCCGTGTACGGCTGGGCGTGCAGCGGCTCATACAGCCGCTCATCGGCCCACAACGTGGTGACGGTGACAATCCCGTTGTCGGTCTTGCCCAGGCGGCCCAGCCACTGACGGGACACGTGATCGGAGGCCTGCCCATCCTTATGGTCGCCGCTGTCGTCGATCACCAGCACCCCGCCCCGGTGCGGCGCGGTCGTCGGATCTGCACGCAACAGTGCCAGCCGCTGGGCGTTGATCTTCTGTGGGTCCCACACCGACTCCGACAGGAAGTACTGCAACCGTTGCACCGCCGGGTCGTTGCTCCCGGCCACCGGTGCGGCCCCGGCCAGGCAGGTCGACGTCTTGTTACGCTCGCGAGGTAGCAGCAGCTCGGTCAGATACTCGCGAACCCGCGCCGTTGCCCGAGCGCGGAGAACAGGTCATCAAAACGCGCCGCGTAATTCTCCAGCGGAGCAGGCGCCACCGGGCACGGCAGACGAGTGGTCATCACACACCCCCTCGAAACATTCGAACGAGTATTAACAGGGTGATACCCGACGCACAGCTTGATCCAACAGGCCACCGGTAGAGGTTGAGTGCGTGTCCGGATCCCACCGCAGATCAGCAAGGCTGCCCTCAGCTTGCGATTTAAGGCGGTCCTGGCTGCTGGGGGTGTCAGCGGAGGGCTGGCCGGGCGAGCCATTGATGTTCGCCCTGGATGTCGCCCCTGATGCCCGGTCCGACGCAGAGTACGTCGACTAGCGGGTGATGGTGCAGGTGCGAGGCAAGGGCACGGACAAGTTTCCGCCCTGCTGGCCCTGCAGCCTGCTGCGGGATACAAGGAAGGCGGAGCAGGCGGCAGCTAGCCGACTGCAGAACATCGACCGCGCTATGGATATGGGCGTGATCAAGCCGGTCGGCGGACGCTTGGACGTACGTCCTGATCTCACCCTGTAGCCGTCAGGTAGAGGAACTACGGCGCAAGCTCGCTCCATAGGACGTTGGTCGTGTGCGAATCCGGTTCCCAGCACGTCGTGGCCGAACTGACCCCACTGTGTGACCGGCTCGCCCGTCACTGGCCCCCCAGCTGAAGAGCCGTGAATTCCACGAGGTGCTCATCACCGGGTAGGCGCCAGGACGCCGAGCGGAAACCGAGTGGCCCCGTTGGTTGAGGGCGTGGCGGCGCTGCTCCTCCAGGCGCGCGCCGCCACGCCGGGCTGTCAGGTGAGCTCGAACCAGACAACGGTTCCTGTGGGGTCGCGGTGGAAGCCCCAGCGGGTGGAGAGTTCGTTGACGAGGAGGAGTCCTCGGCCGCCGGTGGCGTTGGGACGGGGATTTCCGGTGTGGGGGATCCGCGTGGAGCCGGGGTCCTGGACGGTGACGATGACGCCGCGCAAGGTGAAGGCCACCGTGACGACGAACTCCCGTGGCCGATCGACCGGTGTGACGTCCGCGCTTCTGGCACCTGAGGTCCCGGTGCAGACCGGCCTGGCGGAGTGTTCGACGGCGTTGGTAGCGAGTTCGCTGGTCAGGAGCATGGCGTCGTCGCGGAGCGGGTGGTCGTCGCCGAGGATGTCGGCGACGAAGGTGCGTGCGGGCCTGACCTGGTCGGTGGTGGCCGTGAACCGCTGGGAGATGACGGGGGTGGGGGTCGGCGTCGTCGACCAGCCGGGTATCCGGCCCGGATACGGCGACCAGAGCGCGGCTGGGTGAGCAGGTCCGGTGGCGTCGCCGGGCGTGGTCCGGAATCGGTCAGCGAGCACGCTGGCGAGTGCGGACAGCAGTCGTACGGTCATCCCGGTCACCTCCCTTGCTCGTGATCTCGGTGCTCTGGCCGCCTCCGGAGGCCTCGGTGTCCCTGACGGCCGTCCGGTGGTCGGTGTCGGCTGGCTGGTCGTGCTGTTCGGGGTGGGGGCGGAAGTCCTCGATGTGCTGCATCCGGGCGGCGAGTTCAGCGGGGGTGTCGGCCTCGACGAGGCCGATGCGCTGCCGGCACCGGGTGGGGGAGAGCGCCCACCAGCGTCCGGTGGCGTGGCCGTACCAGGGGCGCCAGCCGGGGAAGCGGAGCGTCAGCGTGCACAGCGCGTGGAGGTCTTCGCCGGGTTCGTGCCGGAGGCTCTCCGCGTCCGCCTCGATGGAGGACGTGCTCATAGATCGCGACTCCTTTGCGATCAAGGGGACTCCGCATGGCCCAGTCCGCCTGCGGCGTTCCGCTTTACGTGACGCTGAATGGTGCCCATAGTTGGAGTCGCGGAGAGTGTGCGGAAAGGCACACCCTGTCGCGCTGATGCCCGTGCGACGCATGCGACGGATCACGAGGACAGACATGGCCGGACAATCAACAGTGAATGCCTCGGCGGGGTGGCAGGAGTTCGGCCACGCTCTGCGAGCGTGGCGGGAGCGTCGTGAGCTGAGCCTGCGTGATCTCGCCGAGCGGGTCCGATGGCACTTCTCATTGATCGGCAAGTGGGAGCAGGGGAAGAACCGCCCGCCTGTCGAGGCGATCATGGCCCTCGACGCCGAACTCGAAGCGGGGGGCGAACTCATGGCGCAGGCACTGCGTGTGGCCATGGCCGACGCCGATCAGGCACGGAAGGGCACCGTCGAGGCAAAGGCCTCAAAGTTGGATGAGGGAGAGGACATGGAGCGCAGACGACTCATGCGGGATGCCGCCACCGTCGCCGTTGGTGGCGTGGTCGCGCCCGTACTGGCCACGTTGACTGACGCTTGGCAGGCGTCCGAACCTCGGATCTCCGGTGCGAGCGTGTCGCAGGAGATGATCGACGACTGGGAGGACGCCGCCGACATCCACGCGAAACAGGCGTATGTTGACCCGCCCGCTGTGGTCCTTGCCGCGCTCGCCGCTGACTTCACTGACATGGCTCCTCACCTGAGCCGAATGCAACCCGAGCCAGTACGGAGCGATCTCGCCCATGCCGCCGCACGTCATGCGGCCTTGATCGCCGGAAAGTGGTTCGACCTGGGAAACCGCCGTGAGGCGCACAGGTGGTGGGCGAAGACGCGGACGCTGAGCGAACGATCCGGAGATACTTTGCTGGCCGCGTGGCTGATAGGCCGTGAAGCGGCCTACCGAAGAACAGATCCAGACGAAGACCTCGCTGACGTGCTTCTCGCGGCTCAGCGCGCTCGTCGTCTCGCCGGAGACCACCCCAGCACGCCACTCGTGATCGCCCTCAGCGCCGAGGCTCAGACTCTCGCGATGCTGGGCCGCTACGCCGAAGCGGTCGCCGTACTACGTCGAGCTGAGGAGGTGTTCTCTCGGCTGCCGTCTCAAAGCGTTGGCCTGGATCCCCATTGGATGTACTTCGATCAAAGCCTGATCTATACATTCGCGGGAGACGCCAAGCGGGCAAATGACGCACAAAACACTGCCGAAGAGCTCTATCCGTCGCAGAACCATACGAGGGTCACCATCGCCCTGCACAATGCCGCACTGCACGCCCGGACGGACCCGGAACAGGGCGCACAACAGGCATTGAGACTCGTGGAGGCGCTCCCGGTCGCACGGCGGGACGCACGGGTCAAGGCGACGGCTCGCATCGTGCTGGCCGTTGCTCCTGAGAAGGCTCGTGAGTTGCCCGCCGCCCGGGAACTGCGTGTTCTGACGACGGGCGACCGATCGGCCTGAGCTGGATTCCCTTGACCGTCAGGACCAGGTCTGGCCATCGGGGGTGTCGACGACCTTCACGCCGAGAGCGGCGAGCTCGTCGCGGAGGAGGTCGGAGGCGGCCCAGTCCTTGGTGTCGCGGGCTCGTGAGCGCCGCTCAAGCAGCTCGGCGGCGCCTTCCGGCAGGGTCTTCGGCCTGACCGCTTTGCCGATGTCGAGGGAGAGGTCCAGGGCGAGGATCTGGTCGAGGTGCAGGAACGCCTCGAAGCGCGAACCGGGGGCGATCGAGCCGTCGCGCTCCAGCTCGCGCATGAGCCGCAGCGCGAGCGGGGTGTCGAGGTCGTCGTCGAAGGCGGCCTCGATCCTGGAGACCCGGTCGGCGGGCATCGGGCCGCTCGGCGACTCCGACCACTCGGCCACCTGGCCGCGCCAGCGCCGCAGGGTCTTGTCGGCGGCCCGCAGGGTGTCCCAGGTGAGGTTCATCTGCTGGCGGTGGCGGTGCTCAAGCAGCGCGAGCCGTACGGCCAGCGGGTCGAGACCGGCGTCCGCCACGTCCTTGAGCAGGACGACGTTGCCGGTGGACTTCGACATCTTGCGCCCGTCGAAGAGCAGGTGCTCGCCGTGCACCCAGTGCCGCACCACCTCGTGCCCGGCGGTGGCGTCGGACTGGGCGCGCTCGTCGTCGTGGTGCGGGAAGCGCAGGTCGATCCCGCCGGTGTGCAGGTCGATGTTCTCGCCGAGGAAGTGCAGTGACATGGCCGAGCACTCGATGTGCCAGCCGGGGAAGCCGCGGCCCCACGGGGTCTCCCAGGTCAGTCCCTGCTCGGAGGGCTTCCACAGCGCCCAGTCGGCGTGGAAGCGCTTGCGCGGGTCGACGGCCTCGATCCGGTGGCCCGGCCTCAGCTGGTCGAGCCGGTTGCCGGAGATCTCCCCGTACGTCGGGAAGGAGGCGGCGTCGAAGAAGACCGACCCGTCGGGGGTCGCGTACGCGTGCCCCTTCTCGATCAGCTTGGCGATCATCTCGATCATCAGGTCGATCGACTCGCTCGCCCGGGGCGAGTGCTCGGGCGGGCGAATGTTCAGCGCGGTCGTGTCCGCCACGAAGGCGTCCTCGTAGAAGCGCGCGACCTCAAGGACGCTCCGCCCTTCGGCCCTGGCCTGGGCGAGCACCTTGTCCTCGCCGGAGGGGTCGATCTCGGTGTCGTCCACCAGGTGCCCGACGTCGGTGATGTTGCGGCAGGCCACCACCCGGACCTTCTGCCGCTCGCTGACCCGCCTGATCAGGTCCGCGAGCAGGTACGAGCGGAGGTTGCCCACGTGGGCCGACCTGTAGACGGTCGGGCCGCAGGTGTACATCCGCAGGGAACGGCTCCCCTCGGGGACGATCCGCTCGACCCGGCGATTCCGTGTGTCATACAGGCGCAGCATGTGTCGAGCCTACGCAACGATCGCGCCCGATCCCACGGCGCGTGAGCCGCCCCGGGCGCGACCGGAGCCGGTACGGGCGCGGCCGCACCCGCCTTCTGGGCGCGTGGCCGCGCCCGTACCCGGGGGTACGGCGAGATCACCCTTCGAGGAAGGCGAGGATCTCGCGGTCGCCCCGGTCGCGCAGGCGGGTGATCACCTCTTCGCGGGTGCAGCCCTCCGACAGGCCGATGCGGGCGCCGATCAGGCGGATGCCCTCCGCCTCGGAGGCCACCGGCGCCGTGTAGCCGATCAGGTGCAGTGCCCGGTTCAGGGCGGGCAGGGTCGGCGAGGCGGCGGGCAGGTAGCGGGTGAGCAGCTCGCCGCCGTCGGAGACCGTGAGGAAGACGTGGTCGCCCTCGGAGGCGTTGGCGGCGATCAGGACGGGACGGATGGAGCCCATCGTCGGCTGGTTGTGCCAGCTGATCACCACGTCGCCCGAGGGGGTGGCGGCGGTGAGCTGGCCGCCGGGGGCCATGCCCAGGTGCGCGGCGAAACCGGTCGGCAGCGGCGAGCCCGAGCCGCGCAGGTGCTCGGCGTTCACGTCCACCCGGTGCCACCAGCGCCCGTCGCGGCTGCGGAAGCAGCGCCGGGTCTCGGAGACGTCCCTGCGCGGCTGGTAGTCGGCCTGCTCGGCTCCGGCGACCCTGATCCACCCGCGCTGCGTACGCTCGAAGCCCGGCCCGCCCGCGTACGCGCGGACCGAGCTCTCGCTCACGTCGTAGCGTTCGGTGAGGTTGGTGACGATCGTGTTGACCGACGCCTCGCCGTTGGCCCGCTCGATCTCCCGGACGATCATCTCCCGGATGCCCAGATACTGCTCGCCGCCCCAGCGCGCGAGCCCGTACTTGTTCCGGTCGACCCGCAGGAAACGGTCGTCGGCGGTGAGCTGGTTGCGGATGCCGACGAGGCTGTAGTCCTCGCCGATGCGCTCCTGGATCTCCTCGGGGGTGAGCGGGCCGCCCGCCACCGCGAGCACGGCCTCGGCCTTGTCGTTGACGCTGCGCGGCCAGGGCACCACGTGGTTCTCCAGCACCCGCAGCTGGGGCACCGCGATGAGCCAGCGTTCGGCGACGTCCTCGCGGATGCCGAGCTGGCTGGCGAGCGTCACGGCCTCGTCCATCGGGCGGGGCCCGTCGGTGAACAACTGCCGGGTCTTCTCCCTGAGCTCGTCGGCGCCCCCGGCGACCAGCCAGCCGTCCACCTGCTCGTAGCCGGTCAGCAGGGTCCGTACGAACCGCCAGGAGGGGATGCCCAGCGTGGCGAGCTCGGTGCGGTGCCACGGTACGGCGGCGGCGAGGTCGTCGGCGGGCACGGCGGAGCCCAGCCGGCCCCGCAGCCACGACACGTGGGCGATGAGCGGCGCCGCGTCCTCCTTGGCGAGCCAGGCCTCGACGTGGTCGCGCAGGTCGCGTTCGATCTGCCGGATGCGTTCCCTGGTGACCGAGAACCGCTGGGCCAGGTCGTCGAGGGTGGCCCGCTGGGAGGCGTACAGCCGGTCCCTGGCGATGGCCCGCTGCCGCTCGTCAAGCGCGGCGAAGACCTCGTCGATCAGCTCGGGCAGCGGCCGGTCGGGCCGGGAGGGGCGCATCCTGGTGACGCTCTCCTCGGTGACCGGTTCGAGGAGCCGCTCCAGCACCCCGGTGAACAGCTTGTGCACCACCTCGCGGCCGAGCCCTTCCGGCGTGCGGGCGCTCGCTGCGGGGTCGGCGAACCTGAGCAGGGGGAGGACGTCACCGAGCATCAGGTGGCCCCAGCACGCCAGGGCGAGGTCGGCCAGGCGGCCGGCCACCTCGGACGTCCCGATGGTCGAGCAGGCGGTGTCGAGCGGGAGCGCCTGCCACCACGCCTCGGGGAGGCGGGGGTCGGTCGCGATCGGCGCCACCTGGCCGGGAGAGGTCCAGCGCAGAGGTGGCGCGATGTCGCTCAAACTGAGGTTCATTGAGGTCCAACCGGCAAAGGGGAATATATCCGCAGTTCAGACTATGTGGTCAGGTAGGAAGGAATGGACTTGCCCGTCCGTAATAAGAAACGTAAAGAAGTTCCCTGGCCCGGGTGCAGGCCACATACAGCAGGCCGCGTTCCCGCTGGAGGTCGTGTGCCCTGGCGGCGGGGTCCTCACCGATCGGGGTGAGGGAGTCGAGGTCGGGGACGATCCCCTCGGTCACGCCGATCACCGCGACCCGGCGGAACTCCAGCCCCTTCATGCCGTGCAGCGTCGTCACCCGTACCCCCAGATCACGCAGAGCGGCCCGTGCGTCACGCACGAGGCCGGCGGTCCTGGCGGCCACCGCTATCTCCTCGGGCGTCACACCCTCATTCACCCACTGTCCCACCTGTGCCACCAGACCCGTTAGCTCGTCCTGCGGTGAATCGTAGGCGCGGACCATCGGCCGGAGCCCGTGCCGGGTGCCCCTGAAGCCGTAAAGCTCCTGCACACCCTTGACGAGCCCGTCGGCGGGACCGCCCCCGCGTAATCGGACTCCCCAGGACAGGATCTCCCGTGGGAGCCGGTACGACACCCGCAGACGCTGCTGGATCGCGTCGATTCCCACGGCGCCGAGCGTCACCCGCGTGTCGAAGATGCGCTGGTGCGGGTCGCCCACGATGAACAGGTCGTCGCGGGCGTGCGGCACCGCCGCCCGCAGCAGCCGCCACTGCGCCGGGTGAAGATCCTGCGCCTCGTCCACGATGATGTGCCGGTACGGCTCCCGCGCGGGCTCCGCCTCCTCCAGCAGGTCCCCCGTCGTCTGGCCGAGCAGCACCGACGCCTCGGAGGCGAGCTGCAGCAGGGTCCGCTTGCCGCGTGCCCGCAACTGCTCGGTGACGTGTTCGACGGCCCTCCACACGGAGGCGCGCTCCTCGCCGGACAGCTCGACGCTGCGGCCGGGGCGGGGGGCCGCCAGATACTCGTCCAGGGTCCGCAGGTTCTGCGCCAGGACCACCTGCTCCCACTCGCGCAGCAGGAACGCCGGGCTGTGACCGGTCTCGGTCTCCTCCCAGAGCGCGGTCAGCTCGGCGGCGCCGATCAGCGAGGGCGGGCGCCCCTCGGCCTCGGCGACCACGCGGTGGGCGAGCCGGTCCACGTTGCCGACCTCGATCCGCTTGCGGACCACCTCGTCCTCGATCAGCAGGTCGAGCCTGGTCGCGAGCTCGGCGCTCAGCCCCTGGGAGAAGGTGACGAGCAGGATCTGCCCGCTCGCGCGCCTGGCCAGGTAGGCGGCCCTGTGCAGGGCGACGAGCGTCTTGCCGGTGCCCGCGCCGCCGGTGACCAGCGTCGGCTGCTGGTAGGACTCCCAGTACGCGAGCCGGTGCTGCGGCGGGTGCAGGAACACGCACCAGCCGGGCGCGTCGAGCACGCGGTTCAGCTCGCGCGGATCGTCGACGAAGACGGCGCGGTCGGGGCTGCGCACGAGCGCGGCGCCGAAGTCCTCGGGATTGATCGGCTCGGGGCCCGCGGCGACGGCGCGGCAGTTCTCCAGTTCCCGCCACGCCCCGGCCATCGACTCGCCCCTGGCGAGCGCCGCCAGCGGCTCGTACTGCGTCGGGGGCAGCAGCGGCTCCAGCGCCTCCAGGGTGAGCTGGTCGGTGATCTGCCTGACCAGCGGCAGGAAACGGCCGTCGACCCCCAGCTCGGCCAGGTCGCTGTCGCAGATGTCGACGAACAGTCGCGTCGCGGACGCCTCGGCCGCCCTGCGCACCGCGGGCCGCACCCGGTCCAGCGCCTCGGCGTCCCACATCTCGACCACGCCCAGCGCCGTGTTCACGCCGAACCGGTAGCGCTGCGCGTACGCCCACGCCTCCGCGTCCGGCAGCACGGTGAGCAGCCAGTACACGTCCCGCTGCTTGACCACGACGCCCCGGTGCCGCTCGGCCAGCCACAGGGTGGCCACCCGGGGGTCCCTCGCCCCCCTGACCCGCTCGGGGTGCGGGGCGCCCGCCACGTTCTGAAGGAATCTGCGCGTCGAGACCACGATGTCCCTGCGCACCGGCTGGGCCAGGGCGCCGAGTTCGACGGGGAAGTCGGGGGAGATGGCGAGGCGGGGCATGGGTCAGGCCAACAGGGACAGGAGATCGCGGTCCCCGCGTTCTCGAAGCCTGGTGAGGAGTTCCGGGAAGCCCACGGGACCCGTCATGCCGACCCGGGTGGCGATGACCCGCCTCGCCTGCTCGGGAGTGCCGCCCGCCGCGGTGTAGCCGACCAGCCGCAGTGCCCGCGCCGTCGTCTCCACCTCCTCGCCCGCGAGCGGCAGGTGCCTGGCCCGCAGGACCCCCTCGTCGGACAGGGTGAGGAACAGGTGACTGCCCTCCTTGGCGCCCACGTCCTCCAGGAGCGTCCTGAGCGACTCCAGCACGGGCCTGTCGTGCCAGCTGAGTACCAGCTCGCCGACCGCGCTGCTGACCGTGCGGCCCTCGCCCGGCGACATCCCGAGGTAGGCGGCGAACCCGCTGGGCAGCGGGCACTCGATGCCCCCGAGGTGTTCTTCGGTGACGTCGATCCTGAGCCACCAGCGGCCGTCCGGCTGCCGGAAGCAGCGCCTGGTGAGCGAGACGTCCTTCAGCGGGCGGAACGGGGCCTTCCTCGGCTCCCCGCCGCCCGGCGGCTCGCCGATCCCCTCGGCCGGCTTCTCCACGGTGAGGGCCGGGGCGCCGTTCGAACGCTGGGGAGACCGCTCGCCCGCGCCGAGGATGCGGAGCTGCGGGACGTTCTCCAGCCACTCCTTGGACACCTCGGGGTGAATGCCCAGCGAGGAGACCATGTCGAGGGCCTTGTTGATCGTGAGCGGCGGCTTGGCACCGCTGATCATGTCGCGGGTACGGTGGCGCAGCTCGGTGATGTCGCCCTCCACCAGCCACTCGTCGACCAGGTGGTAGCCGGGGAGGGTGGCCAGCACGAACTGCCAGGCAGGCACGTCCAGGGAGTGCAGCTCCCCGGTGTGCCACTCGGCCGCGTTGATCAGACGCTCTCTCGGCGCGGCCTTGCCGAGGATTTCCTTCACCCCCTCCAGGTGCTCCCGGTACGGGGCGGCCTCGTCGGAGGCGACCCACTCGGCGAGCTCCCGGCGCAGGTCGGCCTCGATGCCGCGGATGACCTCGGGAGACACCGCGAAGAGCTTGGCCAGCGCCTCCACGGTCGCCGGGGCGTCGCTGAACAACCTGTTCTGCGCCACCGCCCAGCGCTTGTCCTCCACGTTGGCGAAGACGCCGTCCAGCAGCGCGTGCAGGTTCTTCCGCACCGGCCGGGCCTCGTCGCCGTCGTCGCGGCCCTCGTCATCACCCTCGTCGCGCCCGTCGGCCTCGTCGCCCTCCGCGACCGGCTCGGGGGCGTCGGGGAGTGCGAAGGCGTCCTCGCGGTCGCCCTCGGAGTCGTCCTCGGGGGCGTCCCCTGTCTCGGCCGTCTCGGCTGTCTCGGTGGCGGGCTCCACGTCCGGCTCGACGGCTTCCGCGACTCCGGCTTCCGCAGGTCCGGCTTCCACGGCCTCGACTTCCGAGGATTCAGCCTCGGTTTCCGCGGGTCTGTCCCCAATTTTCACGGCTTCGACGTCCGCGGGCCCGGCTCCGGTTTCCACGGGACCGGCTCCGGCGGGCTCGGCCCCGGTTTCCAAGAACCCGGCTCCGGTTTCCGCGGGTCCGGCTCCGGCTCCGGCGGGCTCCGCCTCCCCGGAAGCGGGCGCGAACCGGTCCTCCCTTACGAAAGCGCTCGCCCCTTCCCACGGGAAGGCGTCGGCGTCCTCCCGCTGGAAGGCGCTCGCCGACGGGCTCTTCCTCGCCGAGGCGGGCTGGAAGAGCGATCCGGGGGCCTCGTCGGGGCGGCGGGTGTCGGTTACCGGTGGCTCCCGGCGGGCCTTGCGCTTCGGCAACGCCATCGGCTGCGCGAGGGCCTCGGGCTCCGGCGTGGGAACGTTCTCGGCGTCTTCCGGCACGGTCTGCGCGCGGAGGTCCGCCACGGCGGGCGGGCCGTCCGGCGCCCGGAGCCCTCCGGCGACGGATCCACTCGCGACGGACTCGCTCTCGGCACCCTCGTCCGCGAGGGCTTCGCGCGTGGCGCCACCGTCCGCGACGGGCTCGTGGGCGGCCTCGGCCGCCCCGGAGGACACCGCCCCGGAGGACACCGCCCCGGAGGACACCGCCCCGGAGGACACCGCCCCGGAGGACACCGCCCCGGAGGACGCCGCCCCGGAGGACGCCGCCCCGGAGGACTCGGCCGCGCGCGCCGGCGGGATCGCGTGGGCGGGGACCGCCAGGCGCGTGAAGACCGCCGTGAACAGGACGTGCAGCAGAGGGACCGGCTGGATGAACGGCTGGTCGCGCAGGTCGTGGCCGGTCAGTGAGAGAAGGCCGGGCCAGGACCCGGCGCGGTCGAGGGCGATGGCCGTGGAGGGCTCGTCGGCCTCGTCCGGGTCCAGGACGTGCAGGGCGGGGAGCACGTCACCCAGGGCGGCGGCGGGCCAGTGGTTCAGGACGATCGAGGCGAGGATGTCGGCGAGCCTCTCCGGGCCCAGCACGGCGAGCACGCGGGCCATCGGCAGGCTCCGCCACCAAGCGTCCGGTAGGTCGGGCTGTTCACGCAGAAGTGGGATCGTGGCCGCGTCGCTCCAGCGCAGCGGCGGCACGAGGTCACTCAGACAGAAGTTCATCCGTTCCCTTCACCAGCCCCTCAAGCCGCCCGAGTCACCCCATGTGGCCGGGGAACGAGACTCATGGAACAGACCATAGTCTGGCAAATTACCTCGGCGCATTGGGTGGGTTCAGCGGCGTACGGCCGCGAACCGCAGTCTCACGTAGTCGGCCATCCAGCCGCTCTCCCGCCGCAGGGCGGGGGCGGCCAGCTCGTTCACCCGCCGGAGCAGCGGGTCGACCATCTCCGCGGGCACCTCCTTGAGCAGCGAGCCGGCGAACATCCGCACCCAGTCGGCCGCCCCGCCGGGGCACTCGTCGAGCGGGGTCGGCCGGTCGAAGTATTCCAGCAGGCGGACGGTGAAGCCGCCCTTCTCCAGCCGCGTGGCGTATTCGGCGGGGGTGGGAAAATACCAGGGCAGGCCGGGCTCGGGCAGCCCGTACTCCCGCCAGGCGGTGGACAGTGCCGCCGTCAGCGCGGCGCAGTTGCCCGCGCCGCCCATCTCGGCCACGAACCGCCCGCCAGGCGTGAGGGCCTCGCGGACCCTGCCGATCACCGCGTCCGGCTCCTGGCCCATCCAGTGCAGGGCGGCGTTGGAGAAGACCGCGTCGTAGGGCTCGGCCACCGTGAAGCCGCGGCCGTCGCCGACGACGAAGTCCAGCCCGGGATGCTGCGCCTGGGCCTTTTCGATCATCGCCTGCGATCCGTCGATCCCCAGGACGTAGGCGCCCCGGGAGGTGATCTCGGCCGCGAGCATTCCCGTGCCGCAGCCGAGATCCACGATGCGCTCCCCGGGCTGCGGGTCGAGGAGGTCGACCAGCGGGGCGCCGTGCGCCGAGACGTATCCGAAGCTGTTGTCGTAGGCGCGAGCGTTCCACCTCATCAAGCTCGGGGTGTCGTATCGCAAGACGATCAGCTCACATTCTGAGACGCGAAGCCTCTTATCGGTACTCTCCAGACACTTTAGAGCCTCTGGGAAGTCGCGACATATCAGTCTCACCAGCCTCAGCAACCTCAGGGCTATCTCACCTTGCTGGACCACTCGCGCTGGAGGTAGGCCCTCGCCGTGTCGATCTCCGGGATGGTGAGGATCACCGGCCTAGCGTTGGTGGCGGGGAGTTTCGCGGCCAGTTCCTGATCGAGGGTGCCGCGCATCTGGAGGGCCTCCATCCTCGCGGGCCTGGCGTAGCCCTTCAGGAACAGGTTCTGCCCTCTGTCGGAGAACAGGAACTCCTGCCAGAGCCTGGCCGCGGCCGGGTGCGGGGCCCGCTTGTTGATGGCCTGCACGTAGTACGCGCCGAGCACGGCGTCGCCGGGAATCATCACCTTCCACGTCTTGTCGGCGGCGGCCCGCTCGGTGTTGTTGTAGTCCCAGTCGACGAGGACCGAGGCCGCCTTGGGGGTGGCCGCGAGGTTGCCCGCCTTCTTGAGGCGGTGGAAGAACTCCACGCCCCGCTCCGCCCGCGCCTCGCCACCCCGCAGGGAGGTCGCCATCACCCCGCTGAAGGCCGCGGAGACCTCTCGGGGGTCGCCGGGCAGCGCGACGCTGTGGCGCGGCTTGAGCAGGTCGGAGAAGGACGCGGGGGCGGTGACCCTGGTCGGGTCGTAGCCGATGGACATGTAGCCGCCGTACCCGGCGTACCAGAAGCCCCTGTGGTCCTTCAGACGGTCGGGGATGTCCTGCCAGCCCTGGACCCTGTACGGGGCGAAACGGGCGGCGTTGGCCGCGGCGACGTCCATGCTCAGGTCGAACACGTCCGGTTTGAGGTCGTCCGCGGCCGCGATCTCCCGCGCGCTTCCGGCGTCGGGCTCCAACTGGTGCACCTTGATCCCGTACTCCTCGGAGAAGGTGTCGATGATCTCGCCGTAGTTCACCCAGTCGCGCGGCAGCGCGATCACCGTGAGCGCCCCCTCCTGCCTGGCGGCCTCCACGAGGCGCTCCATCGTCGAGAAGCCCTCCTTGAGGGAGGCGGCCTGCACGTTGAGAGGCGGGAATTGGACGTTCTGAGGAGCCGGGGCGCCACATCCGGCGATCGTGGCCGTGAGGATCACGGCGGCTGCGGCGCTGGTACGTACGGTCACGAGCGAAATGCTCTCCGCTGTCATTCCCCTGGTCGAGCAGGCGCGACGCTTCTTAACGAACGGCTTACACGTGTCTTGGCGAGTGGCTTACCCAGAGGGCGTCCATCCTGACCGGTCAGCGGCTCCGAGCGTCCCGGCGAGGCCCCGGTGCCCCTTGAGGTCCCCGGAACGTCCCCTGGAGTCCCCTGGAGTCTCTGGGCCGCCGTTCACCCGCCGGTGCGGGGACCCCGGGGCCGCGGGGACTCGGGAACGACCTTCGCCGCGGCGAGCGTCTCCTCGGCGATCTCCACCAGGACGCCGTTCCGCCTGCGCACACCGAGCACGCCGTCCCGCCAGAACTCCAACTCGCCCACCGCGTCGCGAAATCCCTCGGGGACCCTTCTCCGGGTGGTGACTCTTTTGCCCACGTCGGAAGGGGTTATGGTGATGCTCAGGCGAGCGCTGACATGAAAGGCCATTGGCTTTTGCCCCCTCCCGTTTCAGAGACACGGCGGGCACGGCAATACTAGGGCTTAGCAACTCGCGGTCGAAGTCGTGCCTAGGTGCGTAAAGAAGAAGGAGCCCGAGGTGACCTACGTCATCGCGCAGCCTTGCGTGGACGTCCTGGACAAGGCGTGCATCGAGGAGTGCCCTGTCGATTGCATCTACGAGGGTGAGCGGATGCTCTACATCCACCCCGACGAATGCGTCGACTGCGGCGCGTGCGAACCGGTGTGTCCGGTGGAGGCCATCTTCTACGAGGACGACCTTCCCGAGCAGTGGAAGGACTTCTACAAGGCGAACGTGGACTTCTTCGAGGACCTGGGGTCGCCCGGCGGCGCCTCCAAGGTCGGCAAGATCGAGAAGGACCACCCGGTCGTCGCGGCCCTGCCTCCGCAGGCCGAGAGCCACTAGGAGCCGGTGTCCGAGGGGGCGGCCGCGACGGCCGTCCCCTCGCACCGCCATCGCCGGACCTCGTTCCGGCGAAATCCCTCGCCCCGTCATCGGCAGGCCCAGTTCCAGTGAAAGACGACGGCTGATCACCATGAACGCCAATTCCGACCGGTCAGAGGCTTCGAGCGTCCCGGCGAGGCTCCGATGAACGGTCTGCCGGACTTTCCGTGGGACCGGCTCACGCCGCTGAAGGAGCTCGCGGCGTCGCACCCGGACGGGATCGTCGACCTGTCGGTGGGCACGCCCGTCGACCCGGTGCCCGCCATCGTGCGGCAGGCTCTCGCGGACGCCTCCGACAGTCCCGGATACCCGCTGACGTACGGCACCGAGCGCCTCCGCTCGGCCGCCGCCGGATGGCTGCGACGCAGGCACGGCGTGATCCTCGACCAGGCGAACGTGCTGCCGCTGATCGGTTCCAAGGAGTTCGTGGCCTGGCTGCCGACGCTGCTCGGTGTCGGCCCGGGGCAGCGGGTGATCCTGCCCGAGCTCGCCTACCCCACCTACGACGTGGGAGCGCGCCTCGCGGGCGCCGAGCCGTACGCCACCGACGGGCTGCTCGCGCTCGGTCCCGAGCGGGTGCCGCTGGTCTGGGTGAACTCACCGTCCAACCCGACCGGCAAAGTCCTGCCCGCCGAGCATCTGCGCAAGGTCGTCTCGTGGGCGCGCGAGCACGGCGCGGTCGTGGCCTCCGACGAGTGCTACATCGAGCTGGGCTGGGAGGAGCGGCCGGTCTCGATCCTGCACCCGGACGTCTGCGGCGGCTCGCACGAGGGCCTGCTCGCGGTGCACTCGCTGTCCAAGCGCTCCAACCTGGCCGGTTACCGGGCCGGATTCGTCGCGGGTGACCCCGCGCTGGTCAAGCGGCTGCTGGAGATACGCAAGCACGCCGGCATGATCATGCCCGCGCCGGTCCAGGCGGCGATGGCCGTGGCCCTGGACGACGACGAGCACGCCGAGGAGCAGCGGGCCCGCTACGCCGCCCGCCGCGCGGCGCTCCGCCCCGCCCTGGAGGCGGCCGGCTGGAAGATCGAGCACTCCACCGCGGGCCTGTACCTGTGGGCGTCCAACGGAGCCGGCTGCTGGGACCAGGTCCGCGCGCTGGCCGGGAAAGGAATCCTGGTCGCGCCCGGCGACTTCTACGGGACCGCGGGAGAGAGGCACATCAGGATCGCCGTGACGGCCGACGACGAACGCGTCGGTGCGGCGGTGCGGCGCCTCCAGTAGGATCGCGCGGCATGACCCCCGAGGTCGTCGTGATACTCGGACTGAGTGTGGCCACTCTCGTCCTGCTGTTCGTCGCGTTCCTCACGACGAACAGCAGGACGAGAGTGGCCGACGAGTCCGAGCGTTCCGGCGAGACGCCCCTCCCTTCGGTTGAGGCCGCGCAGCCGTCGGCCCAACCGTCTGCGGGCCATGTCGGCATCGACTACCCCGACCCCCGCACGATCAGGGTCGGCGACACGATCGAGTGCCAGGGGATCCGCAGCAGGGTCCTCGGCGCCCTGTACCTGTCGTGGCAGGGCACCCAGTGGACCGAGTACCGCCTCGACGACGGCACCCGCCGCCCCCAGTGGCTCTCGATCCAGATGCGCCCCGGGCTGGCCGCCGGTGATCCGCCGCACCTTGAGGTGCTGCTGTGGACACAGGTACCCACGGAGGGCATGATCCCCGCCAAGGCCACGCTGAGCGTCGAGGGGGTCGACTTCTTCCCCGTCGACCGGGGCACCGCGGCCTTCCGGGGGGAGGGGGTCACCTCGATGCCCGAGCGGGGCCTGCTCGACTTCGCCGACTACCGGGCCGCCGACGGCCGCCTGCTCAGCTTCGAACGCCTCCAGGGCAAGCGCTGGGGCGCCTCCCACGCCCAGCCCCTCGCCCCCGGCACGATCAAGATCGAGAAGAAGAAGGGCGGCTAGGCCACACGCCCTCGATCACCCCATCGCCCCGTACGTCGCCCCGAACCCGACCTGTCCGCTCGCGATGTGGACGCACTCGTCGCCCGGGGAGTCGCGGTGGAGCCCGCCGGGTTCCTCGCTCAAGGCGTACGGGCCGCCGTCCCGAGAGGTCGGGGACGGTCAGGACAGCTCGACTTTCCTGGCGGAGGATTTCGGGTCGGCCCGCCAGCCGTCGTGGCTTTTCGCGGCCGTCCATGACTGGCCGTCGTAGCGGATCCCTCCCAGCCCGAACTCCTTGGCGTGGGCGATCGACCAGCCGGCCACCAGCCAGCCGCGCTTGCGCGAGGGGGGCGCGAAGCCGTTTCCCGCTCCGAGCGCCCTGGCGAGCTCGCGCGCGGCCCCCCGCTCGTCGGGGAGCGGGGTCTTGCCCGTCGGGGCGGGGAACCAGCAGTGCACCGCCTTGGGCACGCGCCCGGTGAACGCCGCCGCGAGAACCTTCCCGTCGTCCTCGTGCTGGGCGTACGCCGACCCGTCCGCCGAGCGCTGCACGGCCTGGGCCGCCTCGTGGAGCGGCAGCTTGCGGTAGTTTTTCACCTTCACCAGCGCGGAGAAGAACCTTCCCGAGGCGTAGACGGGGTCGACGAGCTGCTTGGGCTCGCCCCACCCCTGGGAGGGGCGCTGCTGGAACACGCCGACCGAGTCGCGGTCGCCGCCCGTCAGATTCTCCAGCTTGGACTCCTGGATTCCGGTGGCGTAGGCGATCACCACGGCCCGCTCGGGCAGCTTCCTGCGGGCCGCGACGGCCGCGATGACCGCGGCCACCTTGGCCTGTTCGAGGTCCAGCTCCAGTGAGCCCTCCGGTGTGGTGATCTTGCATCCCTCGCCGAGGTCGACGAGCGGTGTCACCTTCCTGAGCAGGCTGAGAAGACCCACGGTGATGGCCACCGCGAGCACGGTCACGATCGCGATGATCGCGATGACCCCTTTTGAGAAGCGCCGTCGCACGGTCAAGAACCTACAGGTCCCCAGCGATTGCGCGGTCTGGTAGAACGCCGCGAACATAGGCTCCGGCCATGACCCAGAGCGATGCCAGCCCGCTGCCCGCGGCCGTCGACGAGCTGTGGTGGCGCAGGGCCGAGCTGAGCCCCGCCGACACCGAGGCCCGCGCCGTCGTCGTGAGCGCGGTGGACATGCTCGACAGTGGCAAGGCCCGGGTCGCCGGGGTCTCCCGCGCCGGCGAGGTGGTCGTTGACGAGCGCGCCCGGCGGGCTGTCATGCTCGCGTTCCTGGTGCTCGGCACGTCCAGGTCCCAGGTGGGCGACTTCCACCACCACGACCGCGTCCCGCTGAAGGCCTCCGTCGAGGGGGTGCGCGTCGTGCCGGGGGCGATCGCCCGCTGGGGCTCCTACCTGGCGCCGGGCGTCGTGCTGATGCCCTCGTTCGTCGATATCGGCGCCCACGTGGACGAGGGCAGCACGGTGGGCACGTGGGTCTCGATCGGCTCGTGCGCCCAGATCGGCAGGAACGTCCACCTGTCCGGGGGAGTCGGCGTCGGGGAGAGCGGCGACCCCGACGGCGGGGAGGCCTTCCTCGCCGCCGAGGAACGGACGATGCCCGCGATCGTCGAGGACGGTGCGATGATCGGCGGCCGGGCGGTGATCGCCGATGGGGCCCGTGTGGGACGGGGTGCCGTGGTCGGCGCCGGGACGATCCTGTCTGGCTCGACCCCGGTGATCGACGTTCGGACGGGCGAGGAACTGGAGCGCGGGCGCGTCCCCGACCGGTGCGTGGCGACCGGAGGCACCCGTCGGCGCGAGTTTCCCGGCGGCGCCTTCGGCCTGGGGTGTGTCCTGGTGCTCGAACGCCTGGAGGAGGGCCACAGGCCCGGCAGGGCCGAACTCGACCGCATCCTGCACGGATAGGGCCGGTCGGCGCCCGGACCGGTGGGGGTGCGGGGTGAGATGGGAGGACCGTTCGGATCCGGCACGGGCACGGCGGGTTTCCCACGGGGCCGGACCTCGTGCGGGCATCCAGGGCGTGGGCGTGAGACTCGTGCGGGCACCGGGGCATGGGCGTGAGACTCGTGCGGGCACTAGGGTCGCGGGCATGAGTACGCGTCTGGACCTCACGCAGGATGTCGGGGAGCTCACCGCCAGGATCGTGGACGTCGAGTCGGTCAGCGGCGGCGAGAAGGCCCTGGCCGACGCCGTGGAGGAGTCCCTGAGGCCGCTACGGCACCTCACCGTCGAACGCGACGGCGAGTCGATCGTGGCCCGCACTCACCTGGGCCGCGGCGAGCGGGTGGTGATCGCCGGGCACCTCGACACCGTTCCCGTCGCGGGCAACCTGCCCAGCCGGGTCGAGGGAGACCGGTTGTACGGCTGCGGCACCTCGGACATGAAGGCCGGTGTCGCGGTCGCGCTGAAACTCGCGGCCACCCTTCCCGAGCCCAGCAGGGACGTGACCTACGTCTTCTACGACTGCGAGGAGATCGAGGCCGAGCGTAACGGGCTGCTCCGCCTCAGCCGCACCCGTCCCGACTGGCTCGCGGGTGACTTCGCCGTGCTCATGGAGCCCACCGACGGCGTGATCGAGGGCGGTTGCCAGGGCACGCTCCGGGCCCAGGTCGTCATCCGGGGCAAGCGCTCGCACAGCGCCAGGTCCTGGTTCGGGATCAACGCGATCCACGCCGCCCAGCCGGTGCTCGCGATCCTGAACGCCTACGAGGCGAGGCTTCCCTTCGTGGACGGCCTGGAGTATCACGAGGGACTGAACGCGGTGGGCATCGGCGGCGGCATCGCGGGCAACGTGATCCCGGACGAGTGCGTGGTGACCGTGAACTACCGCTTCGCTCCCGACCTGTCGCTGGACGAGGCGCGCGCCCACGTACGCGAGGTCTTCGACGGGTACGAGGTCCGCTTCACCGACGGCGCCGCCGCCGCGCGGCCCGGCCTGACCCATCCGACGGCGTCGGCCTTCGTCGAGGCCGTGGGCGGCACGCCACGGGCCAAGCTCGGCTGGACCGACGTGTCGCTTTTTTCCGGCCTGGGCGTGCCCGCGGTCAACTACGGTCCCGGGGATCCGAACCTGGCGCACCAGAAGGAGGAGTTCGTCTCGTTGGCGAAGATCGCCGACTGCGAGCGCGGAATGCTCGACTGGCTGTCGTGAGGACTTGTTCGCGGCGTGCGCGGGCCTCGACGTGCGAGAGCCTGGAGGGGCGGTGCAAATGAAAGTGGCTTTCCTCGCCGGCCATTTGGCGGGGAAAGCCACTTTCAGTCCCGAGCAGCACCCTCGTTCGGTTAGACGTGCGCTGTTCAAAGTCCGGTTCCATGTTTTCATGGAGATTTTTCAAGATTTTTCTGAGACGACGCTACGGTGGCCCGCATGAAGAAAACACGTCCAGAGCGTCGCCAGGGGGCCGCCGTGGTCCGTGGTGATCTCGTCTCCGAGTCCACCCACGACCAGCGGCTTCTTGATCGGAGAGGTCCTGCCGACTGGCTGCACATGGATCCGTGGCGGGTGATGCGCATCCAGGCCGAGTTCGTGGAGGGCTTCGGCCACCTCGCCGAGCTGCCCCAGGCGGTCACCGTCTTCGGGTCCGCGCGCACCCCCGAGGGCACCCCCGAGTACGAGATGGGGGTTCAGCTGGGCAGGAAGCTGTCCGAGGCGGGCTACGCCGTGATCACCGGTGGCGGCCCCGGCTGCATGGAGGCCGCCAACAGGGGAGCCGTGGAGGCGGACGGCGTCTCGGTCGGCCTGGGCATCGAGCTGCCCTTCGAACAGAGCATGAACGAGTACGTCGATCTCGGCATCGAGTTTCGCTACTTCTTCGTCCGCAAGACCATGTTCGTGAAGTACTCCTGCGGATTCGTCACGCTGCCCGGCGGTTTCGGCACCATGGACGAGCTCTTCGAGGCGCTCACCCTGGTCCAGACCCGGAAGGTCACCTCCTTCCCCGTGGTGCTGATGGGGACGGAGTTCTGGGGCGGCCTGATCGACTGGATCAAGAACACCCTCGTGGCGACGGGCAAGATCTCTCCGGTGGACGTGAATCTCATCCACGTCACCGACGACGTCGACGAGGCGGTCCGGATCATCATGGACGCAGACAGCAAGAGGGGCCGCCAACTGGGGGACGAAAGGAAAGCGGCCATGTCCACGGTCGGCGATGCCGAATAGGGTCGGCACGTGTTCATTTGCATATTCCTCGCGTCGAGTCAGAAGATCGACAAGAAGTATCTGGAACTGGCGGATCAGGTCGGCACCGAGCTCGCCAGGCGCGGCCACTCCCTGGTGAGTGGCGGGGCCAGGGTGTCCTGCATGGGAGCCGTGGCCCGTGCGGCCCGCGCGGGTGGCGCCCGTACCATCGGAGTGATCCCTCAGTCGCTGGTCGACATCGAGCTCGCGGACGACGGTGCCGACGAACTGGTGGTCACCACCGACATGCGTGAGCGCAAGGGCGTGATGGACGCCCGCTCCGACGCCTTCCTGGTGCTGCCCGGCGGCATCGGGACCCTGGAGGAGCTGTTCGAGATCTGGACCTCCCGCACCCTGGGCCTGCACGACAAGCCGCTGGTGGTCCTCGATCCCTGGGGGATCTTCAAGCCGCTGCGGGAGCTGGTCGAGGGCATGGAGGAGGCGGGCTTCACCCGCCCGAACGTCTTCGACGCCATCTCCTGGGCCACCACGGTCGACGAGGCGTTCCGGCTGCTGGAGAAGTCGACCAGGCACCTGGAGCCGAGCGCGGAGGAGCTAGGCGAGGCCACGGCGGGTTAGCGCGGGCGGCCGCCGCCCGGCGAGGGCGTCGGTCATCTCGACCGCGAGCCGCACCTGTTCGACGCGGTCCGTACGGAAGACGCGGGCACCGGCCCAGGCGCAGATCGAGGCCGCGGTGAGCTCGGCGGCCTCGGCGTCCCGCTCCCTAGCGGCGTTTCCGGCGGTGCCCATCCCGGCTCCTGGGTTTTCGCCGGCGTCCATCCCGGTCCCGGCGTTTCCGGCCGTGTCCGCCCCGCCTTCGGCCTCGTCGGACTCCCCGAGGTCACCGGACGGTACGGATGCGGCGGAGGCGACGCCGGCGAGCCTGGCAGGGGTGACGACCACGGTGCGCCCGGCACGGGCGAGCTCCTCGACCTCCCCGATCGAGACGGCCTCGACCCAGCCGGGCTCGCCCGGGTCACCGGGACGGAGCACGACGAAGGCTTCCAAGCCGGGGGCGGACGTCATGATCCGATCCTAGGTCAGCGCAGATGTGGCACGATTCGTATGTGCTGGTCGTATTAGCTCTCGCTGCTGTAGCCGTTATCGCCGGTGTCACGGTCGTCGCCATGGGCCGGGGAGGGGAGCTGAGTGAGTTCGCCCCCGACGTGCCCCCGCTGAACCTGCCCCAGGCAGGTCAGCTCGGCGCGGTCGACTTCATGGCCCTCCAGCTCCCGGTGAGCCTCGTCGGATACAACACGCAGAGCGTGGACGAGACGCTGAGCCGGGTCGCCGGGGCACTGAGCGAGCGTGACACCAGGATCGCCGTGCTGGAGCAGCGGGTGTCGGAGTTGCTCGCGGGCAGGCTCCAGGCTCGTCACGAGCTCAACCCCGGCTCCCGGACCTCGCCGCGCGGCCCCGAGGCGCCGTACGAGCTTTCCGGCGGGGACGGTTTCGGGCCGTCCGAGGAGTTGTCCAGCGGGCCGCAGGCGGTTCCGGGTGCCGAGGGTGAGACATCACCCGAGTCTTCCGGCGGGGAGGGTTTCGGGGCGTCCGAGGAGTTGTCCAGCGGGCCGCGGGCGGTTTCGCGTGCCGGGGATGAGACGTCCGGGTCCTCCGGCGGGAAGGGTTTCGGGGCGTCCCAGAAGCTCTCTTCCGAGAAGCTCTCTGACGGGGCGAAGGTCGCGGGCGAGCCTGCGGAGGCCGAGCCCTCCAAGAGCTCCGAGCCGGAGGAGCCTCTCAGGTCTGAGGAGGATGTGCCCTCCAAGGATTCCGAGCCGGAGGAGACTGCCAAGCCCGACGAGGCGTCTGATTCATCCGGGTCATCCGGCGTGTCGCCTTTCGCCAGGCCGTCCGAGCCGCCTCAGGCGTCGGATTCTTCTTCCTCGTCCGAGACTTCGGATTCGAAGGAGCCGTCTCCCGGTTCCGTCGGCCTCCGTACGGGGGAGCGGAAGACGGAGGACACCCGGTGACCGAGACCTCGCGGGCAGTGGCTCCGGGCGCCCCAGTGGTTCAAGGTGAGCCTGTGACATCCGAGACTCTCGCGCAGCCCAGGGAATCCGCGGAATCCCCAGGGCTCGTGCGCTGCGGCTGGGCGACCTCGGCCCCCGACTACATCGCCTACCACGACGAGGAGTGGGGTCGTCCGGTCACCGGCGACGACCAGGTGTTCGAGCGGATCTCGCTGGAGTCCTTCCAGTCCGGCCTGTCGTGGATCACCATCCTGCGCAAGCGGGAGAACTTCCGGGCGGCCTTCGCGGGATTCTCCATCCCGGCCGTGGCCGCGTTCGGCGAGGAGGACGTCGATCGTCTGCTCGGCGACGCGGGCATCGTCCGCAACCGGGCCAAGATCGAGGCGACGATCGCGAACGCGCGGGCCGCGCTCGACGTCGACCTGTCCGACCTGGTCTGGAAGCACGCGGACCCCGGCGCGCCCGTCCCGAAGACCCCTGCGGACGTGCCCGCCCAGACCCCCGGTTCCAAGGCGCTGGCCAAGGAGCTCAAGGCGCACGGCTTTCGTTTCTTCGGCCCGACCACCGCCTACGCGCTGATGCAGGCCATCGGCCTGGTCAACGATCACCTGGTCGACTGCTGGATACGCCGAGCCTGACGTCTTTTCCCTGAGGTCTGGAGGCCTGTGGCGCGGGGGCGCCTTCTCGTGCGGGGAGGTGATGGCGCGCGACGTCTTTCTCCTCGACGCCCGCAGCGCGAGGGCGCCTTCCCGCGTGGGGAGGCGAGGCGCCCGACGTCTTTCTTGAGGCCCGTGAGCCCTGGAGGTGCGCGGGTTCGTGAGCCCGGTGAACTCCGTGAGTGGTTTCAGACCTCGTTGAGCTGGCGGTCGACGAAGGCGGCGGCCGCAGGGAGCAGCCGCCCGGCCTCGTGCTCGAAGTAGATCCTCGCCTTCTCTCCCGGCCAGCCTCGCGGCAGGAGTTCCGCGGGGAGCCCGGGGTCGCGGAACAGGAAGTTGCGCCAGCCGTGCAGCAGCCTGCTCCGGGTGGCGAACACCTGGTCGCCGCTCGCGTTGTCGGGCAGCCCGCCGACCAGCTCCGTCGCCTGGGCCATCCACTCCTCGTAGGCGGCCCCGATGGCGTCCAGGTCCCATGTCCTGGCGACCAGCGCCGCGGGGTCGCCGTCGAACACCGCCTCGAACCGGTCGGCGGTGAGATCCACGCCTTCGAGGATCGCGTCGAGTTCCGGGGAGGGACGCGGTCCGATCCAGGTCGTCTCCGACAGGGAGGCGTATCCGATGAAGGAGAGATCCGAGCGCAGGCGCTCCCGCCTGGGCCGCTCGCGCACGGGTTCCACCACGAGGATGTGCCATCGGCCGTTCCACGTGATCGTTCCGACTCGGTAAATTCTTGGTGCGGTTTCGTCAAGGCGGCGTACGCACTTGGGAGTGACCTCGTAGCCGGGCCCCCTGGGCAGCCGGGCCGGCGTGAGCCAGCCCTGCCGGACCATTCGTGAGACGGCGGTGCGGACTGCGGGAGCCGCGATGTCCAGCGGGGCGAGCAGACGAACGAGGGCGGCCACGGACGCGCGACCGCCTCGGAACCTGAGGTGGTCCCCGTACAGATCGAAGAGAGCGGCGCGGGCGTTCACAAGGACAAGTTTGGCCGTCTGAAGGGGGCTTGGACAACGGTCTTGATCGCCGGATGAGCCGACGCTGAGATTGATCGTTCCCATTCTCCCTGCGGAGGCGGGATAATAGGACATCACAGAAGACGTGAATGCGTCGGCCACCCTCGGGTCAGTCGGAGATCCGGAGCCCGAAGCAGGAAGGGATACACGCATGGCGGCTATGAAGCCGAGGACCGGTGATGGTCCGCTGGAGGTCGTCAAGGAAGGCAGGGGCATCGTCATGCGGGTTCCCCTGGAGGGTGGCGGCCGCCTCGTCGTCGAACTCTCGGCGGACGAGGCAAGTGCCCTCGGTGAGGAACTGAAGAAAATCGTCGGTTGATCCCGATCTAAACCAGAAGTGGTGGAGCCGGGCCCTATTTGAGCTTGCTCGGGGAGCATGACACCTGCGACGGCCCGCGAGACCGACGATGGACAGACGATTGCACGGCCCTGGCCGTCGGACCGCCTCACGGTGGCTCGCGCCAGGGCCGTGCTGTTCTCCCCGGTGCCTCTCCCCACGCCGGGCCTGATGACTGGAGTTACCGCTATGCCCATCTCCCCCCATCTGCTCCTGCCGCGCGTTCCCTACGCGCAGGGGTTGTCCGTCGCGTCCTCGGAGGGCGCGGAGCCGGCCGCAGGGGAGGGGCCAGGGGCCGGGCTCCCCGGTGACGCCGAGTTGCTGGCCGTCCCCTTCGCCGACGGCCTCGCGCCCGATATCGAGCTGCCGGTTCCCGTGGCGGCGCTGCTCGCCCACCACAAGGTCAAGGGTGAGGCGGGCGAGATCGTCGAGGTTCCGGTCGCGAACGGCGACGCCGTCGGCCGGGTGCTTCTCTACGGGGTCGGCGACGGTTCGCCGGCCACCCTGCGCAAGGCGGGCGCGGCGGTGGCGCGGCGCGGCAAGGGCAGGGACGCCATCAGGATCGTGCTCCCGAGCGGGCCGGTGGCCGCGTTCGTGGAGGGCGCGCTCCTGGCCACGTACACCTTCAGGGTCGGTGAGGTGAAGTCCTCCCCGGTGACGCTCGAGTTCGTCGGCGACGGGGTCGAGACGGAGGTCGCCGCCGCCGAGGTGGTCGCCGAGGCCGTGGCGCTCGCCAGAGACCTGACCAACACCCCCTCATCGGTGAAGTCACCCGCCTGGCTCGCCGAGCGCGCCGCCGAGCGGGGTGTCGCGGTGAGGGTGTGGGACGAGCGAGAGCTGCGCTCCGGCGGGTTCGGCGGCATCCTCGCCGTCGGCCAGGGATCGGTGACCCCGCCCCGGCTGATCCAGCTCTCCTACGAGCCCGAGGACGCGACCGGTCACGTGGTCCTGGTCGGCAAGGGCATCACCTATGACACCGGCGGCATTTCGCTCAAGCCGACGAGCAACATGGTCTTCATGAAGACCGACATGGCCGGCGGAGCCGTCGTCATCGCGGTTCTGGGCGCGCTGGCCGCGCTCGGCGTGCGGGTGCGGGTCACCGGCCTCGTCGCCGCCGCCGAGAACTCCTTCTCCGGCACGGCCCAGCGTCCCTCCGACGTGATCACGCAGTACGGGGGCCGGACGGTGGAGGTGCTCAACACCGACGCCGAGGGCCGTCTGGTCCTGGCCGACGCGCTGGCGTACGCCGACGCGGAGCTGAAGCCGGACGTCATGATCGACATCGCCACGCTGACCGGGGCGATCGGCATCGCCCTGGGCAAGGATCTCGGCGCGGTCTTCGCCTCCGACGACGAGTTGGCCGGCGCCCTGATCGAGGCGGGGGAGACGAGCGGGGAGCGGCTCTGGCGGATGCCCCTGATCGACGACTATGTCCCCGCGCTCGACTCGTCTGTGGCGGACCTGACCAACATCGAGGCGGGATCGACCTACGGCGCGGGTTCCGTCACCGCGGCGCTGTTCCTGCGCGAGTTCACCGGCGGACGGCCGTGGGCGCACCTGGACATCGCGAATGTCGGCCGCAGCGGCGCCGACGAGGGCGTTCTCAGCAAGGGGGCCACCGGGTACGGCGTGCGTCTGCTGCTCGGGTGGCTGTCGGGGCTCCAGGGAGCGCCGATCGGGGAGCGGTGACAGCCGCGCCGACCACGCTGACAATGCCGACCACGTGGCGCTGAGCGGATAGCGGTGACCAGGCCGGAGGCCAGGCCCGTGGGCCTGGCCTCCGGTCGGCCTGCGGTCGCGGGACCGGGTCCCCCGAAGGGGCCGGTGCGGGCCGCCGCTCCCGCCCGGCCACTCCTACCTGCTCGCCTCCGAGAGGCTGACGATGGCCTCGGCGGCCCGGAAGTGCTTGTTGCGGCCGAGGTCGCCGATGGTCTTGATACCGAACGCCTTGGCCAGGTCCTGGGCGTCGCTCTCGCTCACCCCGGAGAGCGCGCTGACCGGCGCGTTGGTAAGCGAGTGAAGATCGGACCCCTCGTACTCCTTGTCGAGCAGTTTGTCGAGCTTGGCGGCAACCGTCATGGCGCACCCCTGTGTATCGGTGATCGTGGGAAAGGCCCGCGTTGTGGCGACATGGCCTATCGGCATCGTTTCCGGCCGATAGAGGATTGACGCGCGTCTCCCAGGATCTTGGTGATCGCTTGCCGGACCCGTGTGAACGGTATTGCCAGGCCCCGGGGCGTGTCGCGGGCGGTGACGGTCGAGACGTCGGCCGGTCGGCGGGCAGACCCGCCGCGACGTCACCGTGAACATCGTCACGGCCGCCTGAAAACCGGCTCTCCGCATGACGAGGCGATCGCTCGGGCGCACCGGGAGCCGGCTTGAACACCTCAGCGCATGGGACGCCTGTCAGTCGGCGAGCTTGACGGCCGCCAGGATGCCGTCTCCCAGGGGCATCATCAGCGGGCGGAGCCGCTCGTCGGAGCGGACCAGCTTGCCCAGCTCCCTGATGACGACCGTGTCGGGGTCCCGCTGCGAGGGGTCGGCCACCCTGTTGCCCCAGAGGGCGTTGTCGAAGACGACGATGCCGCCGACCCGCAGCAGGCGGACGGACTCGGCCAGGTAGTCGGCGTACTCGTGCATGGCGCCGTCGCAGAAGACGAGGTCGTAGCCGCCGTCGGAGAGACGGGGGAGCACGTCGAGGGCGCGGCCGGTGATCAGGCGGATCCGGCCGCCGGAGAATCCGGCCTGGGCGAAGCTCTGCCTGGCCAGCCGCTGGTGCTCGGGTTCCACGTCCACGCTGGTGAGCGTGCCGTCCTGGCGCATGCCGCGGAGCAGCCACAGCCCCGACACGCCGCAGCCGGTGCCGATCTCCACGACGGCACGGGCGTTGATGGCGGTGGCGAGGAAGCAGAGAGCGGCGCCGCCGCCGGGCAGGATCGGGGGTGCCCCCACCTCCGTGCCGCGCATGCGTGCGGCCCGCAGGATGTCGTCCTCCCTGTGGAACTCGTCGGCATAGGCCAGAGTGGCCTCCAACGGACTTGTCGGCGTCTCTGCCATCGGCCTCTCCTCCCGCTTTCTCCGTACACAGTCATATAGGCGCTGGGTCGCAGCCTAAGGGAGGCAGGCCCGATCGGGAACTCATGTCACCCCCGGTGCGTTGCACGGTTTAAGCGGCCTTTGCCGGTCCTGAAGGTAGTGAGTGCGCACGAAGGGACGAAACCAGGCACTATGGCGATAGCGGTGGCCCCTGAGAGAGGAGTGCCGGTGGAGGGTTCCGACCACCAGGCGGAAGCTCCCATGTCCGACTGGACGCCTCCCACCTGGGAGGAGGTGGTCCGGACGCACTCTGCGCGCGTCTACCGGCTGGCCTATCGGCTGACCGGGAACGTGCACGATGCGGAGGATCTCACCCAGGAGGTCTTCGTCCGGGTCTTCAGGTCGTTGTCCAACTACACGCCGGGCACTTTCGAGGGCTGGCTGCACCGCATCACCACCAACCTGTTCCTCGACATGGCGCGGCGTAAGCAGCGCATCAGGTTCGAGGGGCTCGCCGACGACGCCGCCGAGCGGTTGCGCGGACGCGAGCCTTCTCCCGCCCAGGTGTACGACGACAGCCATCTGGAGCCCGACATCCAGGCCGCACTCGACGCGCTCGCGCCCGAGTTCCGCGCGGCCGTCGTCCTGTGTGACATCGAGGGGCTGTCCTACGAGGAGATCGCGGCGACGCTGGGCGTGAAGCTCGGCACCATTCGCAGCAGGATTCACCGTGGGCGGTCGCAGTTGCGTGAGGCGCTGGACCATCGTGCGCCGCGGAACGATCAATTCCCCCCGAACGTTACTCACGGGGAGGAATTCGCATGAGAAACCACAGTCATGACGAATGTCACGACGAGCCACTTGGCAAGGAGTGCGCATGAGTCACCTCGGAGAACGCGTTTCCGCGCTGGTCGACGGTGAGCTGAATCACCACGAGCGCGACCGTGCCCTCTCGCACCTGACCTTCTGTGCCCCCTGCAGGGCCGAGGTCGACGCCGTGCGGGCACTGAAGAGCCGGTTGCGCTCCCTTGACGGTCCGGCGATGCCGACCGACCTGACGATGTCCCTGCTGCGAATGGCAGAGCCCGGCGGCCCGTTGCCGCCGCGTGAGCGCCCCTTTCGGGCCTCACGCACCTTCGGTGGCGCGCCCATTCCGAGCATGCACGGCATCGCTCCCCCCGACAACCGGCCCAGGGGCCGTGCCGGAGGACCCCGCCGCGCGCGCAGGGCGGGCTATGTCGCGGTGGGCGTCGCCTCGGCGGCCGTGGCCATCGGGACCCTGTTCGTGGTAGGCGGGGCCGACCCCAACCCGCGCATCGTGCCGCCGGTCGACATGTTCGCCAACCAGCACAGGAACACCGCGCCCTATGGCGGGTCGGCGACGCCGACTCTCTCCCCCTCTCCGTGATCCGGCTGCCCGCCACGGTCATCCTGGCCGCTCTCATGCTGCTGGGGCTGGTGACGGGCGGTACGGCACACGCCGTCCGGTCCCCGCACGCCGTGCCGCCGGACGACGTCGAGAGCGAGGACACCGGCCTGCACCTGCTCCGCGAGGCGGCGGCCGCGGGCCGCTCCCGCGGATACTCCGGCACCCAGTACGTCACCTCCTGGGGCACCTCGGGTGCCGCCTCGGAGGTGTTGGAGGTGCGCAACGTCCCGGGAAAGGGGTTGACGGTACGCACCGCGTCCTCGGGGCCCTCGGGCTCCGTGGGAGATGCCGCCCCCTCGGGTTCGGTGCGGAACGCCGATCCCGGCACCCCCGCCGGGGGCATGTCCAGCCCGTCCGAGGTGATGCTCGAGGTCATGGCCCGCAACTACCGGGTCGTGGACGCGGGGGAGGGCTTCGCCTGCGGGCGCCCGGCCCGCCTGGTGAACGTCCTGCGGGCCGACGGCACGGTCGCCGCCCGCTACTGGATCGACCGGGACGGAGGTCCGGTGCTGCGCCGCGAGCTCATGGACACGAAGGGGCGGGTCGTCAGGGCCGGAGCCTTCGTCGACCTGACCCTCGATCCGGTGGTGAGGAGCGCGGCGCCCGCGCTGGCGGCCGGTGGCCTTGACCTGGCCGAGCTGCCGCGGATGGAAGCCGAGGGTCTGCGTTTCCCCCGCACCCTGCCGGGACGGCTGGAGCTCTTCGCCGCTCGCACGGTCCCCTCCGGATACTTGTATCTCGGGTATTCAGATGGCTTGTCGGTTGTGTCGGTTTTTATCCAGTCTGGGATGCTTGACGAAGAACGTCTCCAGGGTTGGCATGCGGAACGGCGTAAGGGGCATACGATCTGGATTCGAGACCCTGCTGGGCAGGAGACGATCTGGGCGAGTGGGGGTCATGTCTACACTGTCTTTGCCGACGCGCCGGCTGACATGGTCGACGCCGCTGTCGCGGCGCTGCCGCACGAGCCCGTTCCCGATCTCTGGACGCGGCTCGGCCGCGGTGCCAGCCGTCTGCTCTCCTGGGTCAATCCCTTCGGATAGCGCGTGCTTTACACATCGCGTATGTCACTCGGGGGAAGATTGCCGGGTTGCCCCGGTGAGCGGCCGTCCGCGAGTCAAGGAGTAGTGAGTATTCGATGACCGACGATGCCCGTACTGCCCGCGAGGCGAACGATGCTGAGGGCCGTACGCCGTCGGAATTCGCCGACGGCGGACACGACACCCAGGAGTCCCGCCGCCCCGACTTGTCCGGCCCCGAGTTCTCCCGCCCCGAGTTCCTGCCCGCCGGAGAGGGTGCTCCCTTCCAGGCCGAGCAGCCCCGCGACGACGACGGCTGGAGCCGGCCGGGCGCCCAGTCCGACCACGCCCTGTGGGGCAGGCCGCAGGACCAGCCCGAGTCGCGCCATCACGACAGGCACCTGCCGCCCGGTGAGGGCGACCAGGGCCCCGGTTCCGCGGGCCACAGCTGGGGCGACCCCTCTGGCAGGCCGCCCAGGCAGGACACGATGGTCTTCGCCGCCCAGTCCGCTCAGCCCCCTCCGCCCACCCAGGCGTTCGGCATGGGGCCCGGCTGGGCGCCGCCGCCCGGGGCTCCCATGGGCCCCGGAGGTTTCGGCGGTCCGCCGCCCAGGCCCGCCAGGAGTGGGCCGCGCACCACCACGCTGGTGATCCTCGCCCTGGTGATCGCGTTGCTCGCCTCCACGCTCGGCAGCGTCGGCACCTACCTCCTCACCAAGCCCACGGCCTCGGGGCGCGACCCCTCCTTCAGCCTGGGCGGGGCGCCGACGGGCTCCAACGTCCGGCCTCCGGAGTCGGTCGCGGGCGTGGCCTCGAAGGTCCTGCCCAGCGTGGTGTCACTCGCCGTCGAGGGCGGGGTGAGTTCCAGCACCGGTTCGGGCTTCCTGATCAAGGGCGGCTACGTGGTGACCAACAACCACGTGGTGGCCAACGCCGACTCGCGCAGCCAGATCCAGATCCAGTTCAACAACCGCAAGTCCACCTCGGCCGTCGTCGTGGGCCGTGACCCCGAGTCCGACTTGGCGGTGGTCAAGCCCGCGGAGACCTTCGGCGCCCCCGAGATCGTTCTCGGCAACTCGGACAACGTGGTCGTGGGAGACCCTGTCATCGCCATCGGATCCCCGCTGGGCCTGACCGGCACCGTCACCTCCGGCATCGTCAGCTCGCTCAACCGGCCCGTCCAGGCGGGTGAGGAGAACAGCTCCGACACCACCTGGCTCAGTGCCGTGCAGACCGACGCGGCCATCAACCCCGGCAACTCGGGGGGACCGCTGGTCAACGTGAACGGCGAGGTGATCGGCGTCAACTCGGCGATCGCCACGCTCGGCAGGTCGGTCGGCGGCCAGAGCGGCAGCATCGGCCTCGGCTTCGCCATCCCGGTGAACCACGCCCGGCGGGTCGCCCAGGAGCTGATCACCACGGGCAAGGCGAAGAAGTCGCGCATCGGCGTCGCCATCGACCCGACCTATCAGGGCGTCGGGGTGCGCATCGCCACCGAGTCCAGGCAGGGCACCCAGCCGGTCGAGCCGAACGGTCCCGCGGCCCAGGCCGGTCTCAAGCCCGGAGACGTCATCCTGGAGATCGACGGCGTCGTGCTCCAGGACGGCAACGAGCTGATCGCCATGATCCGTAACAGGGCTCCCGGTGAGAAGCTCGCGGTCAAGTACCAGCGTGGCGGCGAGGAGAAGACCGCGACCGTCACCGTTGGCACCGCCCCCGAGCAGCCCTCACCCCAACCCTCCTGAGCGGCCCTTTTGAGAGACGGGGTGAGGCGCGTGCTCACCTGTGGGGGCGTTAGTGTGGAACCTCTCCGGCGTGTGGCCGGAGAGGTGCTTCTGGCACCTTCCTCCCGGTAGGAGATCACCGTGTTCGGACTCGGCTGGCCTGAGATCGTGGCGCTGGTGGTGATCGCCCTTCTCGTCTTCGGCCCGGAGAAACTGCCCCAGGCCGCCTCACAGGCGGGCAAGACGCTACGCAACCTGCGCCGGATGGCCAACAACGCGAGAGACGACCTGCGGACGGGGCTCGGTCCCGAGTTCGCCGACTTCGACCCGGCCGACCTCAATCCGAAGAACTTCGTCAGAAAGCACCTCATCGCCGACCTTGAGGACGACCTGAACGGCACTTCGGCGACCACCGCCACCGCGGAACCGGCGACCGACCACCACGCGATGAGCGGCGGTGGGGAGCTGGGGTACGGCGAGATCCCCCCGTACGACTCCGACGCGACCTAGCCGTTGAACTTTGCGTAGTTTTTCCGTTTTGCGGCGCTGAGGCGCCTCTCACACGGCAGACGGCGGCGCCCCCGGTTCCGGGGACGCCGCCGCCGTCGCGTCGCGGGAGAGGCCGCTCCAGGCCTCGCGGGGCCGGTCCGTCGGCCTCTGACGCAGCCGCCTCAGCCGCGCCGGGTGGGCGAGATGCCGAGCTGGAGCCCCTTGAGGCTGGTCGACTTCTTGCTGAGGGACGCGGCGATGCGGCTCAGCTCGGTCGCGGCCGGGGCGTCCGGGTCGGTCAGCACGAGCGGCTTGCCCTCGTCGCCGCCCTCGCGCAGACGCGTGTCGATGGGCACCTGGCCCAGAAGCGGCACGCGGGACCCCAGGGTGCGGGTGAGCGCGTCGGCCACGCTCTGGCCACCGCCCTCACCGAAGACCGAGATCCGCTCGTCACAGTGCGGGCAGGGCAGCCACGACATGTTCTCGATGACACCGGCGATCTGCTGGTGGGTCTGGACGGCGATCGACCCCGCGCGCTCGGCGACCTCGGCGGCGGCCTGCTGCGGGGTGGTCACCACCAGGAGCTCGGCGGACGGCATCCGCTGCGCCACGGAGATCGCGATGTCACCGGTGCCCGGGGGCAGGTCCATCAGCAATACGTCCAGGTCGCCCCAGTAGACGTCGGCGAGGAACTGGTGCAGGGCACGGTCGAGCATCGGGCCACGCCACACGACCGGGGTGTTGCCCTCCGGCTTGAACATGCCGACCGAGATGACCTTGATGTCATGCGCCACCGGCGGCATGATCATGTCCTCGACCTTGGTGGGGCGCTCGGAGACGCCGAGCATGCGCGGAACGCTGTGGCCGTAGATGTCGGCGTCGACGACGCCGACCTTCAGGCCGCTCGCGGCCATCGCGGCGGCCAGGTTGACGGTGACGGACGACTTGCCGACGCCGCCCTTGCCCGAGGCGACCGCGAAGACGCGGGTCAGCGAGCCGGGCTGGGCGAAGGGGATCTCCTTCTCCGGTCCCTTCGCGCCCCGCAACTTGGTCTGCAGCGTCTTGCGCTGCTCGGTGCTCATCACGTCCATCTCGACGGAGACACCGGTCACCCCGTCGACCTTGGAGACGGCGCCGGTGACGTCTCGGGTGATGGTGTCCTTCATGGGACAACCGGAGACCGTCAGGTAGATCGCGACACGTACGGCTCCCTCGGGGGAGATGTCGACGCTCTTGACCATGTCGAGTTCGGTGATCGGCCGACGGATCTCAGGGTCGTTGACGGTCGCGAGGGCGGCCATCACCAGTTCCGTGGTAGGTGCCATCGAAGTGTCGGCAATCACGTCACCCGGGGGCGACGAGGATGCCGTCCCTCCTTGTCTGTTATCGATGAGGCGTCTCACAGGCGGGCCCCGCCTGTCGTGGCGCCCGTATGGCTTGGCAGGAGGCCGATCCCGTCAGGGAGCGGTCGGCGTCGTGAGCCCATGGTATGAACCCGAGAACACCGAAAGGAATTCCGAAACCGGTGATGGTCGCTGGATTCGGACAATTCGCTGTGTAGGTGCACGTGCAACGTTCTAAGGTTACTCCGTGACCCTCACAGCGGGCGAGTCAAGAGGGAGCACCGGCTCGGAGGAGCTGGTGGTCTGGCGCATGCTCCAGCGGGCCCAGGTCCGCATCACCCGGGTTCTGGAGGCCGACCTGCTGGTCGAGCACGATCTGGCCCTGGCCTCGTACGAGGTCCTGTCGCAGCTGTCGGAGGCGCCCGAGCGGCGGCTGAGGATGAACGACCTGGCGGACAGGGTGCTGTTGTCGCGCAGCGGCCTGACCCGGCTCATCGACCGTCTCCAGCGTGACGGCCTGGTCGAGCGCGAGGCGTGCCCCAGCGACGCGCGCGGCCTGTTCGCCGTCCTCACCGACGAGGGGGCCGCGCGGCTGGCCGAGGCCGGCCCCACCTACCTGCGCGGGGTCCGCGGCCAGTTCCTGGACATGCTCGACCCCGACGAGCTGCGGCAGTGCGCGGCCATGCTGAACAAGCTCTTCCCCGGCTCCGGCACCGACCCGTACTGAGCCCTCGCCTCCCAGGACCGGCCGGAGGTCGCGCGGGCTCACGGCTCCATGGACCTCTGGGGCTCGGAGAGGTCCTCCTGCAGGCGTTGCAGCTCCGAACGGATGTAGTCGCGGGTGGCCACCTCGCCGAGCGCCATGCGCAGGGCGGCGATCTCCCGGGTGAGGTAGTCCAGATCGGCCTGGTTGCGCTCCGCAGCCCTGCGGTCGTTCTCGTTCTGGACCCGGTCGCGGTCGTCCTGCCGGTTCTGGGCGAGCAGGATCAGCGGCGCCGCGTACGAGGCCTGGAGCGACAGGATCAGCGTGAGGAAGATGAAGGGGTAGGGGTCGAACTTCAGCGGGTGGGGGACGAGGACGTTCCACAGCACCCAGACGGCGACGAAAACCGTCATGTAAACCAGGAACCTGGCGGTGCCGAGGAAGCGGGCGATCCGCTCCGACAGCCGCCCGAACGCCTCGGGGTCGTAGTGGGGGCGCAACCGAAGGCCGGGCTGCCTGGGCTGGTCGAGACGGTCAGCCATTCCCGCCCTCTCTCGGTCGGTCGTCCCGCTCGCGCCAGTCGTCCGGCAGCAGGTGGTCGAGCACGTCGTCGACGGTGACCGCGCCGACCAGGCGTCCCGCCTCGTTCACCACGGGAGCCGCCACGAGATTGTAGTTGGCCAGGTAGGAGGTGACCTGGTGCAGGGTGAACTCGGGTCTGATCGGGTCGAGGGAGGTGTCCAGGATGCCGCCGAGCAGGGTCGAGGGCGGTTCGCGCAGCAGCCGCTGGAAGTGGGCCAGGCCGAGGAAGCGGCCGGTGGGCGTCTCGACGGGCGGCCGGGTCACGTAGACCTGCGCGGCCACGGCCGGGGTGAGTTCGCGCTGGCGGACGTTGGCGAGTGCCTCGGCGACCGTCGCGTTCGGGGGCAGGATCACCGGCTCGCTCGTCATCATGCCGCCCGCGGTGTTCTCCGGGTAGATCAGCAGTCGCCTGATCGGCGCGGCCTCCTCGGGCTCCATCAGCGCCATCAGCGCCTCGGCCTGCTCGGCGGGGAGGTCCTGGAGCAGGTCGGCCGCGTCGTCGGGGTTCATCTCCTCCAGCACGTCCGCGGCCCGCTCGGGGGCGAGCCTGCTCAGGATGCCGATCTGGTCCCGCTCGGGAAGTTCTTCGAGCACGTCCGCGAGCCGTACGTCGTCGAGGGCGGCGGCCACCTCGACCCGCCGCTTGGCGGGCAGATCGTGCAGGGCGCCGGCCAGGTCGGCGGCGCGCATCGACTCGAAGGCGACCAGCAGGTTGGCCGCGCCCTGGTCCTTCTGGACGGCGCCGAAGCCGTGGACCTCGCGCCAGTCGACGATCCTGGTCGCGCCGCGCCGGCGCAGCCCCAGGCCGGGAGGGCTCTCGATCACCGCCACCTTGGTGATCAGCCACTCCGAGCGCCTGGTCTCCTCCATGGCCAGGTCCAGGACCGTCATCCGCTCGCCGTCGACCTCCACGCCGAGGTCGAGCAGCTCGGTGATGGCGAGGGTCTCGGTCGCCCGCTGCTCGAACCTGCGCATGTTGAGCTGGCCGCTGAAGACGACGGCGCCGGCCTTGGCGGAGCGTATCCGGGTGATCGGCAGGAAGACCCTCCGCCGGGGCTGCACCTCGACGACCAGCCCGTGCACGTGCGGCGGCTCGCTTCCGGCGATGGCCACCACCACGTCGCGGACCCGGCCGATCTGGTCCCCCGCGGGGTCGAAGACCGGGGTTCCGGCGAGACGTGCGATGAAGATCCTCACATCTGAAGCGTAGGCCGCATCCCGGACCGATCGGTCACTGCCACGCTCCCCTGCTCACATCGCGGAACTCACTTGCTGGCCGACACTCCAGCATGACAGCATCAAAGCCGCTTAACGGTAATTACAGAAATGGTGGGTCATGAGACGTGCAGGACTCCTGATCGCGCTCGCGTCGTCCCTGGCCTTCGCCTTCTCGGGTCCCATGGCCAGATATCTGGGCGCGGCGGGACTCGCCCCGCTGGAGGCGGTCTGGATCCGCATGGCGGGCGCCGGGCTGCTGCTCGCCGGCATCCTCGCGGTCGCCCGGCCCGCGGCCCTGCGCATCCCCCGCTCGCGGCTGCCGTTCCTCCTGGTGTACGCGGTGGTCGCGGTCGCCGGTGTGCAGGCGCTGTTCTTCGCGGCGATCACCCGGCTGCCGGTCGGCGTCACCCTGCTCATCGAGTACACCTCGCCGGTGCTGGTGGTGCTCTGGGTGCGGTTCGTCCGACGGGTACGGCTGCCACGGGCGGCCTTCGTCGGTGCCGTCGTCGCCGTGGTCGGCCTCGGCATCGTGGTGGAGGTCTGGTCCGGTCTCGCCCTCGACCCGGTGGGCCTGCTGCTGGCCTTCGTCGCGATGACGTGCTGCGCCGGATACTTCCTGCTCAGTGACAGCTTCGGCGACGACATCGACCCGCTCGGCCTGATCGCCTGGGGCCTGCTCGGCGCCGCCGTGGTGCTCCTGCCGTTCTCCCAGCCGTGGAACATCCCCTGGGAGGCGATCAGCGGGACCGCCACCCCCGAGGGCGGCCACACGCTGCCGGTCGTCGGGGCGCTGGTCTGGCTGATCGTGGTCGCCACGGCCGCCGCCTACATCCTCGGCGTCCTCGCGATCCGCCGCCTCTCGGCCGCGATCGGCTCCACCGTCGCCTCTCTGGAGGTCATCGCCGGGGCGGTGGTCGCCTGGATCCTGCTGGGCGAGGCACTCGGCCCCTTCCAGATCGCGGGTGGCCTGATCGTCCTGGTCGGCGCCTACCTGGCACAGCGGGCCACGGCCGCGCTGCCCTCGCCCGTCGAAGAGGTCAGGGAACCGGCTCGCGTGGGGTGAGCCGTATCACCTTGGAAACCGCGGCCCAGCGCTCCAGAAGCCTCGCCCCGTCGGGGGCGTTGAGCCGCTCCTTGGCGAGCGCGGCCACCGCGTCGGGGGCATTCGCCTGGTCCACCACCTCCACGGAGGCGTCGAAGGCGACCAGGCGCCCGCCGTTGTCCTTGCTGCGCAGCGTCACCCGCACCTCCCCGGCCTCCGCCAGCCCCGGCAGCGGCTGCTCGCCCCCGCCGGTGACCAGGTAGATCGCGCCGTCGTGCCAGGTGTGCCAGGCCAGCCGGGGCCGGTCCAGCGACAGCCACAGGACGCTCGACTTCTTCGCGCCCTCCTCGATCACACCCATGAGACGAATGTACGGCCTGTGCCTCCCCGAATGGCGGTACAGGCCGTACACGTCGCCGGGTCAGCGCCGGGAGAGCTTCCAGGCGGCCGGGAGCAGTCCCGCCGCGATGACGATCTTGACGGCGTCGCCGAGCAGGAAGGGCACCACGCCCAGGGCGAGGCCGGTGGCGAGATCCAGTTGGGCGACGGCGATGAGGACCGGCAGGCCGAAGGCGTAGATGACCAGGTTGCCGAGGATCATCGTGCCGATCGTGCGCGGTACGGTGCGGTCGCCTCCGCGTTCGGCGAGCTTGCCGACGACGGCCGCCGCGGCGATGAAGCCGATGATGTATCCGAAGGACGCCCCGCCGAAGCCGGAGGCGCCGGCGGCGAACCACGGCACGCCCGCGACACCGGCCAGCATGTAGAGCGCCATGCTCAGCGTCGCGCGGTTCATGCCGAGGGCGGCGCCGACCAGCAGGACCGCGAAGGGCTGGCCACTGACCGGAACCGGTGAGCCGGGCAGCGGGAAGCTCAGCTGCGCGGCCAGACCCGTCAGGGCGGCGCCGCCGACCACGAGCGCGACGTCGCGGACGCGCGACGCGGGGATGAGGTCGGACAGTACGGCGGGCCTTGCCACCGAAGAAGCGTTTGCCATCGTGCGTGTCTCCCTTGGCAGATTCCTGATGTCCATTCTTCTGACATCTCAGGCAAGGGTCCTACGAGATCATCACCAAGAACAGGGCGGGGTCTTTGTGCGGAGGCCACAGGGGTGTCCTCGTCCTCATCCGGTGTGTTCCGGCCGAGGTCACGGCGTCGCCAGGCTCGTCCCGGCGCGTGGGCGTGGCGGCGCCCGGTCTGCCGTCCACCTCCCCGAGGGCGTTAGCGTGTTCCCCATGCGTTCTCGACGTTCGTGTCTCGCGGTGCCCGGCAGCAACCCCAGATTCCTGGAGAAGGCCCAGGGGCTCCCCGCCGACGAGGTCTTCCTCGACCTGGAGGACTCCGTCGCGCCGCTCGCCAAGGAGGGCGCGCGCAAGAACGTCGTGGCCGCCCTGCGCGAGGGTGACTGGTCGGGCAGGACGAGGGTCGTCCGGGTCAACGACCTCGGCACCCAGTGGACCTACCGGGACGTCATCGAGGTCGTGGAGGGCGCGGGGGAGTTTCTCGACTGCCTGATGCTGCCCAAGGTGGAGGACGCGGCCCAGGTGATGTGGCTCGACACGCTGCTCACCCAGATCGAGAGGGCGAACGGCCTCCCGGTCGGCCGGATCGGCATCGAGGCCCAGATCGAGAACGCGAGGGGCCTGGTCAACGTGGACGCCATCGGCGGAGCGTCCCCACGCCTGGAGACGCTCGTGTTCGGCCCGGCCGACTTCATGGCCTCGATCAACATGCGGACCCTGGTGGTCGGTGAGCAGCCGCCCGGCTACACCGAGGGCGACGCCTACCACTACATCCTGATGCGCATCCTGATGGCCGCGAGGACGCACGACCTGCAGGCCATCGACGGCCCGTACCTCGCGATCAGGGATCTCGACGGGTTCCGCCGCGTGGCGGGGCGGGCCGCGGCGCTCGGGTTCGACGGGAAATGGGTGCTCCACCCCTCCCAGATCGAGGCCGCGAACGAGGTGTTCTCGCCGCCGCAGGAGGACTACGACCACGCCGAGCTGATCCTCGACGCGTACGAGTACTACACGACGGTCGAGAGGCGCGGCGCGGTCATGCTCGGCGACGAGATGATCGACGAGGCGTCCAGGAAGATGGCGCTGGTGGTCGCGGCGAAGGGCAGGGCCGCCGGTCTGCGGCGCACCACGGCCTTCACCCCGCCTACAACCTGACCCCGATCGTGGTGAAGAACCAGAACGACGAGGTGAGCCAGAGGCCGGTGAGGGCGACGAAGGTGAGCCCACCGAGGACCGGGAGGGTCCAGCCGGGCAGCCCCCGCCTGGGCAGCGACAGCATCTTCGCGGTGAAGACGCCGTAGAAGAAGCAGCCGAGCAGTGAGTGGATCATCACGCGCGGCACGTCGAACTGGGCGCCCAGCGCGTACAGGCAGTGGAGTGCCACCGGGATCGTGAGCAGGAACGCCGCCCGCCCCGACCAGCGGTGCAGGGCACCGATCCACGGCACGTCCAGCTTGATCCGGCCCCACATGACCAGGGCGGAGAAGAGCTGGACGAGCGCCAGCAGGAACGCGCCGGTGGTGAGCCAGGACTTCATCGCCAGTGCCCCGGAGAATCCGGCCGGTCCGATCGCGTACCCGGTGGGCGTGTGGGCTCGCCCGTAGACGCCGAGCCCGACCGCCACCAGCCCGCCGACGACGAGCGGGAGGAGGAGTGGGGCGACGTTGTTCGCCCGCGGCCGCGGGACCGGTGTGATCTGTGTGTCACTCATCAGAACCCCTCGATGAACTCGTCGACGTCCCGGGGATCGACTTCCACGCCGTTCACGACGGCGTTCTCGCCGGGCTCGGGGATCGGCACGTCGGCGACCTCGTCGCCCACGAGGGTGAGGCCGACCCTGGTGCCGTCGTCAAGATAGATCCATCCGGCGCGGACGTCGGCGCCGCGGACGAGCGCGGTCGCCCGGTAGAGGCCGGAGGGCTTCTTCACGGTCGGAGCCTTGAAGCTCCACTTCCTGCCGCCGAAACCGAGGGTTCCCGCGGCACCGCCGCCGCCGAGACGGGCGGTGAGCGAGGCGTCGCCGCGACCGGACAGGGTGACCTTGCCGTCGGCGGCCCTGCCCTTCATCCAGGCCTCGATCTTGCCGTCGCAGAAGTAGCCGACCGCCTTGCCGTTCCTGACGGAGACGGCGATCAGGCCGCCGTTGCCGGTGACCCGCCCGGCGTAGTCGGCCTTGGCGGGGGTGGGCCTGGCCGTCTTGACGACCTCCGGTGCGGGCGACGCCTCCGTGATGGCCTGGGCGGGCGTGGCGGGTGTGTCGTCCTGGGCGTTGACGGTCCGCGTGGCGGGCGAGGTGGTGGCGCTGGCCACGCCGAGGGCGACGGCCATCACCGCTCCTGCCGCCAGTGTGTATACGGGCCCCAGCCGTGTCATATCCGCTCCCTGGGGTGGTGGGTGGTGACATCAGATGTACAGGCCCTGGTTCCGGCCGTCTGTGAACTAATCCGCACTCGGAGGGACGACGTTGGATCCTCACCGACTACGAGAAAGCCGGATAATTCCGGTACTGGATTGAAAAATCTGACTAGAGAGGTCTCGTCATCGCGGCCCGGACGTGTTGCTCTTGACTGTGTACGGCCGGGGACCGGGTATCCGGTCGCGGGAGGTGATCGTTTCCGGAGAACGGGGTACTAGTAGGAACGCTGCGATTTGCCGCATCCATAGGGGTTGCGGCCTGCTGTTACGGAGACGACTGGAACGGTCCGGGACGGGGTGTCCCGGTCTGAATGGGCTTCCTGCAAGGAGGTGCTGAGCGTGGCCTCGGGCCCCCACGACCCGCGCTCGCGAGAGTGGCCGGCGGATGACGACGGCGTGCACGACGACGCTATACACGAAGGCAGGTCCCAGGAGCCCCAGACGTCACCGCCGACGATCCAGCACTCCCCGCCAGGCCCCTCGGACGACGGCACGCGAGGGCGTCCCATGGCCTCCCCGTGGATGCTCCCGCCGTTCGCCGCGCCGACCCCGGACGACGGCGAGCCGCAGCAGGCCCGCCCCGAGGGATTCGGGAGCGAGCGCCGCCGACCGTACGCCCGCCCCTACGGCCCCTCCTCCCAGTCCTCAGGCCCCTCGCCCGCGCCGGAGACCTCCGCCGATCCCTCAGGCGAGGAGGAGCGGTCAGCGGGCCAGGGGCGCCACGCCACGCCCGAGCAGGGGCGGCCGCGGCCCGCGGACCGTCCCGACCTCCTCGTCGCCTCAGGACCGGCTCCAGCGCGCGGGAGGAGGAGAAGAGCGGATCGCCCCGACCTCCTCGTCGCCTCTGGGCCGCCCCGCGAACCGGGAGGAAGTGGGAGAAAGGAGCCCTCGCACCCCTCCGCCGAGGATCGGATCAGGGTCGAGCCGAGCATCGCGGCCACACCCGAACCGGCGCCGGAGGCGCGGCCGGACCCCGGACCCGAGCACGGAGCGCCGTCCGGGCCGGTGTCCGAACCCGAGCCCGAGTGGCCCTCCGCGACGGCCGAGGACGACTTCGAGCCGGTACGAAGGGTGGGGCGCCCACCGGGCGGCAGGCCCGCCAGGCCCGACATGCTCGTCGCACAGGGCCCGCCGGGCAGGCGGGGGACGAACGGCGGGCGGCACCACCGCCAGGCCACCGCACCTTCCGCGGTGCGCCGCTCCAGCCCGACCAGGCGCAGGCGCGGCCGCGGTCTGGTGATCCCGTTCCTGATGGTCCTGGTCCTCACCGTCGCGGTCGGCGGTGGCCTGGTCCTGTGGGGCTGGGTGAGCAGCCCGTTCGCCACCGGACTCCGGCTGGTCGGTGACGAGGTGACGTCGGGCGACGACAACTTCGTGCCGCAGGCCGGTGTCGGCGGCAACGGATCCAACCAGGTGCTCAACGCGGTGGCCTCCGTGGGTTCCGTCATGGTCGCGGTCGGCAGCGACACCACCAGCCCGGTCCCCAGGCCGCTGTTCCTCGTCTCCCCCGACGGCGGCACGACCTGGCAGCTGGGCAAGGTGACCGGCCCGGAGGGGTACGAGACGGGGCCGACCACGGTGGGCCGGGTGGCCGGCGGCGACGGCCTCTGGCTGGCGGCGGGAAACGATCCTCTCGGCGGCGGGCACGGCCTGTGGACCAGCTCCGACGGCTACGCCTGGACCGCGGCCGACCCCGGCGAGCTGGGCGCCTTCGCCCGCGGGGACAAGATCATGGATCTGGCGAGGACCGACTCCGGTTTCGTCGCGGTCGGCGCCGCCGTACTGGAGGACGGCACCACCGGGGCCGTCGCCTGGGTCTCCCCGGACGGGCGCGCCTGGGACCGGGTGGAGACCCGGGAGATCGGCATGCCGGACAAGGTGCGCGGCATGAAGGCGGTCGTCGCCAGGGGTGGCGCCGTCGTCGCGCTGGCGGACCCGGCCCAGGGGCAGTCCACCTCGGTCATCCTGCGCTCGTCCGACGGCGGCAGGAACTGGCAGCGCACCGGTGCCGCGCTCAACGACGTCATCCCCGAGCCGGGCGCGCTGGCCGTGGCCGGCGACGGGTTCGTCCTCGTACCGACCCAGCAGCGCAGCGACAAGGGCGAGGTCCGCGTCTACTGCTCTGGAGAGGGCGCCGACTGGAAGGCCTGCGGCGCCATCACCGGCCTGGGGCAGGAGGGCACGGGTGTCAAGCGCCTCGCCTCCTCCTCGGCGGGGGTGGCCGCGGTCGTCGAGTCCGGCTTCGAGCGCTACACCGTCCACACCAGCGAGGACGGCCGCGACTGGAGCAAGACCACCGATCTCGGCGAGGTGCCCGGCTCGCTGCGGGCGCTCGCGCTGTCCGACACCGGCACACTCGTCGTCGGCGGCGACGAGCGCGCCGCCGACGTGGACAACCGGGTGGTCCTCATCACCGCGCCCAAGGGAGGCGAGGCGAGGCCGGTCCCCCTGAGCGGCATCCAGGGCCTCGCCAGAGCCGCCCGCGAGACGGCCAGGGTGGCCTCGGGGGACGGCAGGTTCGTCGCGGTGGGCACCGTCTCCGGCGACGCCGGGATCTGGGGCAGCGCCGCCGGAGACGCCTGGAAGGCGGGCGGCCCCGCGCGGCTCTTCGGCGGCCCGAGGCGACAGGCGCTCGCCGACGTCGCGCACGGCAGGCGGGGCTGGCTGGCGGCGGGCAGCACGATGACCGACGCCTCGTCCACCGAGCCCCTGCTCTTCACCTCCTCAGACGGTGAGAGCTGGCGCAGGGTGCCGGTGCTCGGCCCCCTCGCGCCGACGGACGACCACGACTTCCTCGCCCCGCACGCGGTGGCGGCGGGGCCGTCCGGCTACGTCATGGCGGGCGAGGACCGCGGCCCCGCCGCCACCGTGCCCGTCCTGTGGTTCTCCACCGACCTCAAGCGCTTCTCCAGGGCGTCCAAGCTTCCCGCGGGCGGTACGGGGGTGCGGCTGTACGACGTCTCGGCGACCTCGTCCGGGTACGTCGCCGTCGGCGGCACCGGTACGGCCGAGCGCGAGACCGGCGTGGTGTGGGTGTCGGCCGACGGGGTCAACTGGACCGCGCGCAAGCCGGTCCTGCCGCCGGGGGCGACGTCCGCGGGCCTGCGGCACGTGGTCCTGTACGGCGGGTATGTCGTCGCGGCGGGCACGGCACAGACCGAGGAGGGCAGGAAGGCGTTCGGTGCGGTCTCCGACGACAACGGTGCGAGCTGGGAGTTCTCCTGGTTCCCCACGGACCGGGCGTCCGCCGTCCAGGATCTCGCCGCGACGCCCGAGGGCGTGGTGGCCGTCGGCTGGCACGGGGTGGCGGGGGCCGGCGACAGCGCGGCCTGGACCTCGGAGGACGGCCTCAACTGGCAGCGCCACACCCCCAGCCAGGGCAGCCTGGACGGCGAGGGCGCCCAGTGGCTCGGCGCGGTGGCGGTCTCCGGCGCCCAGGTCGTCGCCCTGGGCCGCTCCACCACCTACAGCGCGGACCACCTCACCCTGTGGCGCTCCACGCTCACCTCGTCACGATGACAGGAAACCGCGGCGCCACGCGCTCACCCGCGCCGCGTGGCGCTCGCGGCGATCCCGTGGCGCTCACCCGGGCGCGATGACCGCCCACTCGGTCAGCGCGTCCAGCAGGCCGGGGGTGAGGGGGAGGCGCGCGAGCTCCTCGCGGGTGAACCAGCGGGCGTCCGCGGCGTCGTCCCCCGCGGCGAGCGTGCCGCCGGAGACCTCGGCGAGGTAGTCGCGGATCTCGTAGACGGTGTCACCGGGACCGGGGCGGTCGACGGTCCCGGCCAGACGTCCGGGGACGACCGTGAGCCCGGTCTCCTCAAGGACCTCCCGCACGACCGCCTCGGAGTCGGACTCCCCGGATTCGACCCGCCCTCCGGGGACGGACCACAGGCCCTCGCCCGGCGGGTGGCCACGACGTACCAGAAGCATCCGCCCCGACCCGTCGAGGACGATCGCTCCAACACAATTTACGCGCACGTGAACAAGATTACGTTGTGATAACGCCCCAGCCTCTTGACGGATGACCGGTACAAGAAGCAGCGTGGGTAGGCGTGAAAGCCGCCCCTATCTGTCCACGGTGTTTCGGCCCGCTTCGTCCGCCGAGTGCTTGGTCAAGCTCCTGGAGATGCGGTCCGCACGGCGATGTCCTGCCGTTCCAGCCACCCAGACCGCCGTCGTCCGCCGCGGTGGAGGCCGTCACCCGAGACTCCCGCGTCCCCGCCTGGGTTCCCTGGCCGCTGCCCACGGGGTGGCTGGTCACGGGATTCGCCGAGGCGGGCGACGAGCGCAGCGGCACGCGGGCGACCGTGGTCGCGGTCTCCGGCCCCTCGCTGACCCACGGTCCCGCCGACCTGCTGATCATCGCGGAGGAGCCCGGGGTGGGGCTCGGCGCGGCGTTCGCGGGGCTGGAGGGCACCGACCCCGGCACCGGGTTCGACCAGGGCCCGCCGCACGCCAAGATCGACGTCAGGGGCCATCCGTGCTCCCTGTGGTGCGTCACCGCCGCCCCCGACCGGGCCGTCTACGCGGGTGAGGCGATGGGAAACTGGCTCTGGGCGGTCGTGTGGCCCGCCGAGGCCGGTTACCTCATCACCCTCGCCGAGCTCTCCCTGCGCGACCTGCGCGACCAGGACCAGGCTCTTGACCTGCCCTTCGGGGCGTTTTCCCCGCGTCTGGACCTCCCGGCGTCCTGACACTCGCCCGCTCGCGTCCCCTTTGTTCGGAGCCTTGACCGTTCTGTCCGAACCGGAGGGCGGGTGTAGGCAGTAAAGTTCGGAAGCGTGACAGCGCGTATCGAGCGAGTGGTGACCGAGGGCGTCGTCGATGTCGACGGCGTCGAGCACAAGGTCGAGAACAACACGTGGATCCTGGGTGACGACGAGGATGTCATCGTCATCGACGCCGCGCGCGACGCGGAGAAGATCCTGGAGAAGGTCGGCGAGCGGGAGGTGCTGGCGATCATCTGCACCCACGGCCTGCCCGACCACGTGGGCGCGGCCATCGAGGTCGCGGCCAGAGACGAGGCGGTGGTCGCCCTTCACCCGAAGGACCGGCCGCTGTGGCGGCTGACCTGGCCCGATACCTGGCCCGACATCGCCATGGAGGACGAGGGCCTGTTCGAGGTCGGTGGCGTCCAGTTGGAGGTCATGTCCACCCCCGGCATCTCCCAGGGTGGTGTCTCGCTGTACTGCGAGGCCCTGGACGCGGTCTTCACCGGCAAGACCCTCCAGGCCGACGGCCCCGGCAGGATCGGCGGTGAGTATCCCGCCCTGGCCGACCAGCTGACGGCGATCGGCGGGCGGCTGTTCACCCTGCCGCACAGCACCCGGGTGTTGCCCGCGCACGGGGAGGAGACGACCATCGGCGACCTGGAGCCCCAGTTCGACGCCTGGCTCTCCGGATCGCTGACCCGCGGCGCCGAGGCGCCGGAAGAGGAGGGGCCGCTCACCGACGGCACGCGCGCGGCGGGAATCCGGCTGAACCTCCGGGACGAACAGCCCTAAATGGATCAGCTTCCCCTGGAGGGCATGCCGCGACGGCTCTACGCCTGCACGCCGTCGCGGCTGAACAACTGGCTCGACTGCCCCCGCCGCTACCGGTTCACCTACCTGGACCGGCCCGCGCCGCGGAAGGGCCCGCCGTGGGCGCACAACAGCGTGGGCGCCAGCGTCCACAACGCCCTCGCCGCCTGGTGGCGTGAGCCGCCCGAGCGGCGTACGCCCGAGGTCGCGGGAAGCCTGCTCACCAGGGGATGGATCAACGAGGGGTTCCGCGACGCGGAGCAGTCGCGGACCTGGCGGGATCGGGCCCGGGAGATGGTCTGCGGATACGTGGCGAGCCTCGACCCCTCCGCCGAGCCGGTCGGCGTCGAGCGTACGGTCGCCACGCGCACCTCCGTCGTCGCGCTCTCCGGCCGGGTGGACCGGCTCGACCGGCGCGGCGAGGAGCTGGTCGTGGTCGACTACAAGACCGGCAGACGCCCGCTCACCACCGACGACGCCCGCTCCTCGCTCGCGCTGGCGGTCTACGCCATCGCTTCCTCCCGGATGATGCGCCGCCCCTGCCACCGGGTCGAGCTCCACCACCTGCCGACCGCCTCGATCGTGGAGTGGGAGCACACCGACGAGTCGCTCGCCCGCCATCTGGGCCACGCCGAGGAGATAGCCGTCGAGGCGTCCGGCGCCGACGAGCGCTACAGGGAGTGGTCGGCCACGGCCCGGCCCAAGGGAGCCGCCCCTGCGAAGGCGCGCGGTGGCGACCACGCCCCGCCCGTCGTGCCCCCCGAGGTCGACGCGGCCTTCCCGCCCCGTACGGGACCCCTGTGCTCGTGGTGTGACTTCCGCCGTCACTGCCCCGAGGGGCAGGCCGCGGGCACCGAGCGCGAGCCCTGGGCGGCCCTCGCCGACTGATGGCGAGGACTTGGCGACAGCGTCCCCCGCGATGAGACCGAGGGCTGTCTCGCCGACCCCGCGCCCGAGCGACAGGGTCATCGACGCCGCGCGCCTTCGTCGGGGCGGCACCCGGTCACACGAGACGCCGTTCACAGCCGGTCACACGATGGCCGCTGCCGCCGGGCAACCTCGGAGGGTTCAGCTCCTCAGACGGCTCTCGGCGGCGTTCCAGAAGCGGATGAGGGCGGCGGCCGTGGTCTCCGGCGCCTCCACCGCGGGGGAGTGGGCCGCGCCGGGGACGACCAGGCACTCGGCGTCCAGGCGGCGGGCCATCTCCGCCTGCATGCGCGGTGGCCAGCCGTCGTCGTGCTCGCCGTACAGGACCAGGGTGTCGACCTCGACCTGGGTGAGCTCGTCGCACCGGTCGGGCGCGGTGAGCACCTCCTTGGTCATCGTGAGCATGCCGACGGTCGAGTTGGCGAACAGCCGCTTGCGCAGGAAGGCGATGATCTCGTCGGACACCCCGGAGGCGAGGGCCTCGGGCTCCAGCCGGGTGTGCCACAGGTGTTCAAGACCGACTTCGGGCAGCTCCGAGATCATGAAGCGGCCCGCGCGCTCGCGGGGCCCGACGATCGCGGCCGGCCCGGAGCTCATGAGCGTGTAGGACACGAACCGGGTGCGGCCGTCGATGACCGCCTCCCGGGTGACCAGGCCGCCGAACGAGTGGCCCACCAGGTGGATAGGACCCCCGTGGCCGATCACCTGGGCCAGGACGTCGACGTCGTTGCCGAGCGCGGCGCAGGTGTAGGCGCTCCTGTCGTCAGGACCGTTCGTCTCGAACTGGCCGCGCATGTCGATCGCGACGACCTGGCGCCCCGACTGCGCGAGTGTCTGCAGGACCGCGATGAAGTCTTCCTTGCTGCCGGTCAGACCGGGCACCAGCAGGGCGGGCCATCGCTCCGGGATGCCGCTGACGGGCAGGGCCTCCAGTACGGCGAAGGAGCCCACCGCCGTCTCGATCTGGCGAGAGCGGACGCCAGGAGGCAGGGTCAGAAAACGCGGCGTACTCACGTGGCCCCACGATACCTCTCTTGGTGACTTCGCTCCGTGCGTCCGTAAGGGGCCGGGAGCGTGAAAAGGGGCGCTACCGATATGGTCGCGCCCCTTTTCGTGGTGGTACTTGCTAGTTGGGGCGACGCGGTCCTCGCTGCTGACCGTTGCGTACCGGCGGCCGACGGCGGCTCTGCACGCGTTCCGAGGCCGCCGAGGGGGCGATCTCGTCATCCTCCGACGCCAGGTCCGGCGACTTGAAGATCACCGAGAACGGGCTCGGAGGAATGATCTTCTCGGGCTGAGGCCGGGGCGCGGGGGCCTCGGCCACGGGCTCGTCGTCCCAGCGCTCCGCCACGATGTCGTCCTCTCTGGGCTCCGCGAACGCCGCGACCCGCTCGTCGGCCTGCGGCGGAGCCGAAGGGGTCTGCGAGGTCACGGGGGCGTCCGCCACCTGCTCGCGCCGGGCGCGGCGCTGCCGGCGAACCGGCTCCTCCGCGACGGGCTCGGTGTGAACCGGAGCCTCGGGCGTGCCGGTGAGGCTCACCTCGGGGTTCAGCCCTGCCTTGCGGGCCCTGCCCCTGCGGGGCGCGGCCTCGGCGGGCTGCTCGTCACGGATGTCCCTGCGGGCTGCCACATCCGCCTCCACCTCGGCGATCTCAACGACAGGGGACTGGGGTTCTTCGGCCGCGACCGGCGCGGAAACCTCCCCGCCGCTACGGCCGCCACGGGTGCGACGGCGTTCACGGGACGTGCGCGCGGGGCGCTCGCGACGCTCCTCGCGATCGTCCTCGCGTCCCTTACGAGAGTCGTCCTCGCGTCCCTTGCGGGATGGACGGGAGCGGATGCGACCCGTCTCGCCGAGGTCCTCGACCTCCTCGGCGGCCAGACCCGCCCGGGAGCGGTTGGCGCGCGGCAGCACGCCCTTGGTGCCCTCGGGGATGCCCAGGTCGCTGAAGACGTGCGGAGAGGTCGAGTAGGTCTCGACCGGCTCGGGGAAGGGGAGCGAGAGCGCGTTGTTGATGACCTTCCAGCGAGTGAGGTCCTCCCACTCGACGAAGGTCACCGCGACGCCCGTCTTGCCGGCCCGGCCGGTGCGGCCGATCCGGTGGACGTACGCCTTCTCGTCCTGCGGGCAGTCGTAGTTGACGACGTGGGTGACGTCGTCGACGTCGATGCCGCGCGCCGCGACGTCGGTCGCGACCAGCACGTCGATCTTGCCGTTGCGGAAGGCCCGCAGGGCCTGCTCACGCTGGCCCTGACCGAGGTCGCCGTGGACGGCCGCGGCGGCGAAGCCACGTTCCTTGAGCTGCTCGACGACCATGTCGCAGGCACGCTTGGTCTCGCAGAAGATCATGGTGAGGCCGCGGCCCTCGCACTGCAGCAGGCGGCCGACGATCTCGATCTTGTCCATCCGGTGCGTCCGCCAGACGAACTGGGTCGTCTGCGGGGTCGCCTCGGCCTCGGCGTCGTTGTTCTCCGCCCGCACATGGGTGGGGCGGGTGAGGTAACGCCTGGACAGGGCGACGATCTCGCCCGGCAGGGTCGCGGAGAACAGCATCGTCTGCCGCTCCGCCGGGATGAGCTTGATGATGCGCTCGATGTCGGGCAGGAAGCCCAGGTCGAGCATCCGGTCGGCCTCGTCCAGGACGAGGGTCCCGATCTGGCTGAGGTCGAGATGCTTCTGCTTGACCAGGTCGAGCAGGCGGCCCGGGGTGCCGACGATGACGTCGACGCCCTGCTTGAGCGCCTCGATCTGGGGTTCGTACGCGCGCCCGCCGTACACGGTGAGGATCCGCGAGCCGAGCTTGCCGGCCGCCGTCACAAGGTCCTCGGTGACCTGGACGGCGAGCTCGCGGGTCGGCACGACGACCAGCCCGCGGGGCTTCTTGCGGTTCTTCCTCGGCTTGCCGACCCGTTGCAGCATCGCCACGCCGAAGGCGTAGGTCTTGCCGGTGCCGGTGCGCGCCTGGCCGATGATGTCCTGGCCGTTGAGGGCCAGGGGGAGTGCCATTTCCTGAATCGGGAACGGCGCGATGATGCCCTCGGTCTCAAGGGCATCGGCGATCTCTGGGGTGACTCCGAGGTCTCGGAACGTCGTCAGCTTGGCCTGCCTAAATCTCCGTTGAAGGCAGGCCTGCCGGGACCACGGGCAGAAAACGTGTCCCCGTGCCGGGTCCTCGCGGAAGGTCCAGCCCTCTCATGTCATCAGCGACCGCTGCGGCGTCACGCCGACTTTTGGGGGCGTCCGGGCGTGGATATCCCGGATTAACACGGTGCGGTCGCACTTTCACAGAGCAGTGTACTCGATACCACAACGGAGAACCGATTTCTTCGTATTCCCGGTGAATCGCGAGGCCACCGAACTCGTAGGCTGCCTCCATGAGCGATTCCCCTCCCGGTGTCTCCGACCTGCTCGGCGTCCTCGCCTACGCCGAGCTGACCGCGTTCCTCAGGCTCGCCGAGGACGCCACCAGGTACGCCCCCTCGCTGACCGATCAGGCCGCCCTCGGCGGCCTCGCGGCGGCGGAGTACGCGCACTTCGAGTTGCTCCGCGACCGGCTCACCTCCCTGGGCGTGGACCCCGAGGAGGCGATGGCGCCGTTCACCGGGCCGCTGGACGACTGGCACGCCCAGACCTTCCCGGGAGACTGGCTGGAGGCCCTGGTCAAGGCGTACGTCGGCACGGGGATCGCGCTCGACTTCTACCGCGAGGCGGCCGTCGGCGTGGACGACGAGACGCGGGAGCTCGTCGACGAGGTCCTCACGGACGAGGGACGGTCGCAGTTCGCCGTCGAGCGGGTCCGCGCGGCGCTCTCCGAGGATCCCAGGCAGGCGGGACGGCTCGCGCTGTGGGCGAGGCGGATGGTGGGAGAGGCGCTGAGCCAGGGGCAGCACGTGGCCGCGGCCAGACCGGAGCTCGCGGCCCTGCTGGTGGAGGCGGTGGGAGAGGACATCAGCCGGATGTTCTCCCGGCTGAGCGAGAAGCACGGCCGGCGGATGGCCGCCCTGGGACTCACCCCGGGCCCCTAGCGGGCTTCCCGCACGTGCTGGGCTCGGGGCCTTTGATCGCCTCTGAGGCTGTTCGCCGGGGGCGGAGAGGGGAAGCCGGTCGGCGGATCACGACACGTGAGGCGGCGAACAGCTGTAGCGTGCGAGACATGAGGGCCTCGCGCCGCTATGGCAGTTCCTTGACGAGATGTGGGCCGAACCGCTGGACTTCGCGTCCCGTGCTGCGCAGGGGAGGTGCGGGCTGCCCGGCGGTGAGCCGGGGGCGGGAGCATCTGCGCCGCGTCAGACGCCCGCGCTGCTGCGGGTTCGGCGAGCGGGACGAGTGCTCAGGCACCTGAGGCTTCGGCACCTGTGGTTTCGGCATCTGGGAGCGGGATGTTCTCAGGGCAATCGCCCTGCCACCGGGTGTGTCCGAGCCGGGCGCCCCTCTCTTCGGCTCCGCGGCGGCGCGCTCGCACCCGATCCGCGGACCGCGCCATGCCGACGAGGGACGACGACCTGGCGCGAGCCCGGAATCCGTCAGAGCGTGCCGCCGAAGCCGACGGGACGCGCCTCCTCCTCGCCGATCTCGATGAAGCCGAGTGAGGCGACCGGGACGATGATCTTTCGGCCGTTGACGTCGGTGATGGTGAGGACACCGTTGCCGGACGAGAAAGCGGCGCTGACCTCGCCCTCAAGCTGCTCGGCCGTGAGGTTGGTCTCCACTACGAGTTCACGGTGCACGGAACGTACGCCGATCTTGATTTCCATCGTGCTCCCTTTTCGATGAGGGTTGCTCGCCCCATGGTCTCCCCAACGAAGGCCCGACGCGCCGGTTGATCGCGCGAAGCGAACAGCTGATCGCGGCGAGCGAACAGCCGGGCCGCAGACCGGAGCGGTCGAGGGTTCCGGGTGCTGAGAGTGCCGACACGGCGGGTACCGGCGAGGCCGGTGGTGAGGGTGCCACTTCGGGAGAGGTCGGTGAGGCCGGTGGCGGGAGTGCCGCTGCGGAGGAGATCGACCGGGGCCGACGGCGGGAGCGCCGTCGGCGCCGGGATCTCAGTGGTCGGCGACGGTGCGCGGGAAACCGGAGATGCCGCGCCACGACAGGCGGGCGATGAGCTGGGTGGCCGCGTCCTTGGGAATGGAGCCGTTGCTGCTGATCCAGTAACGGGCGCTGACCTCGGCCATGCCGACGAGCCCGACGCCAAGCAGGCGCGCCTCGTCGCTGGAGCAGCCGGTGTCCTCCTGGATGACCTGACTGATCATCTCGGCGCTCTCACGGAGGTTGCGCTCCATGCGCTGGCGGACCGGGGCGACGTTGCGCAGGTCCGACTCGAACACCAGCCGGAACGCCTCCCCCTGGGTGGAGACGAAGTCGAAGAAGGCGCCGATCGCAGCCTGGACGCGCTGCTTGTTGTCCGTGGTGGAGGCGAGGGCGTCGCGACAGCGGGCGATCATGTCGTCCACGTGCAGGTCGAGCAGTGCCAGATAGAGCTCCTGCTTGCCGGGGAAGTGCTGGTAGAGAACCGGCTTGCTCACCCCTGCCCGCTCGGCGATCTCGTCCATCGCGGCCGCGTGGTAGCCGTTCTCCACGAACACCTCCTGTGCCGCGCTGAGCAGCTGGCGGCGGCGAGCTGTTCGGGGCAGCCGGGTGCCCCGGGGCTTGGCGTCCGGGGTAGCGGTCACGTGGTCTCCTCGTGTCAAGCTCCTGGCGTCTGGGGCCATCCTACGCGTGGGTAACCCGGGTCAGCGATAGTCGTCCTCGTCGAGCTCGACGGTGCGCCGCTGCTCGAAGGCGTCCGCCGGATCGGCCTCCAGAGGGACGGAGTCGGGCCACTGCGGTTCTTCCTCGCGCGTCGCGCGGTTCTGCTCGGCGGCGTCGGCGGGATTCACCTCCAGCGGGAGGTCGGCGGGCGTCTCGGAGCCGTTCTCACGCACTGCCCTCTGTTGCTCGGCGGCGTCGGCCTCGGGCGTCTCGACGGAGAGCTCCTCGGGAAGGTCGTCGGCCGTTTCCCCATGTGATCTGTCGCCCCGCGCGTTCATGTTCAGACATCCCCTGTCGTCATCCGGGCTTCGACATGCTCCCTCTCCTCGCCCGGTTCCGGTAAACGTCGGACATCGCCCAGCGTACGACCTCGGGTACCGCGCGCCGCGAAAGACGCGGCCTCGGGCCGCCCATGGCGTCGTCCGCGGCGTCGACGGGGTTTCACGAACGTGTGCGCGACATCCGGGTTCCGGGGTGAGGTGTCGGCGGGGAGAGCCTCGCCGGGCGGCCCGAGGAGGCCGTGCCGCCCGAGACGTGAGGGAGGGCCGTGGCCCCAGGGAAACAGGGGGCGGGGGCAGAGAGTGGGGGTGCGGAGGAGAATCGTGCGGCGGGCGTCGGACAACACGTGGGACAACACAGGACGGGGGCTCCGCGGTCGGAAAACCGCGGAGCCCCGCCTGTGATTCGTGAGAAATGAGAATTCGCACTGTGTTGAGAGTTGAAATCCCGAGGATGTCATCCCCGGCTTTCCGTGCTCACCGTCCGGGCCGGCGTCCCCGAGCAGGAGAACGCGATCCTGGTGAATACGGGATTCCTACCTCTCGGTAACGGTTTCCGAACCGCTGTGAAACGCGGTTCCAGCCGTTGTCGGCCTCGTGTTCCGACCCCGTGTCAAGCGGGGATCAGGACGCGGCGACCGGAGGCGCCGTGGCCTCCGTCGGCCAAGGCTTGTGCTCGTGCTCGTGCTCGTGCTCCTGCTCCTTAATGGGCACGAGGCGCTCGGAGCGGGTCTTGTTGTGCAGCCGGTTCCGGTTGCAGCTGTCGTTGTTGAGCGTCAGACGGAAGCGGTGGTGGGTGCGACGGTAGTCCCGGTTACGGCAGCAGCCGCCGCCGCCCCAGGTCGTGAAGGTGCCGGCGGTGACCGCGGTGGTCATCGCGTTGGCGCTGGTGACGGTGGTCGCCGCGCCCATGGCGACGACCCCGCCGGCCAGTGCCGTGCTGATCGCGAGCCCTGCGAGAACACTCTTGAACTTGGGCATGCGTTTCCCCCTTGAAAGGATTGACTTACCAATTTTTGGCATTTACCGCATGAGTCGGGAATTGCCAGAGATGGTTAGAGATAGCCGGTGATGAGCCATCCCTGCTTGTCATAGTTTCCTCGCATGTCTGCTGACAAACGAAGATCGAAGGCTTTTACCCTACTCTTAGCTATTTATCGTCGATGTTGGATGCTTATTGGTCGCTTTAAAGCGAAATGTATTTAATGTCGGATTTGTTCACTGAGGGCGAAGATGGCTGCCGTGTATCGCCGGGAGATGGGCCGGTGCGGCTCGCGCCCGCCGAGGGTGTCGTCGTGCGACCTCGGCTCCCTGTGTCTCGATCGCGCGTTTCCCGGAGGGGGGCGACCCTTCCCCGGGTGATCCGTCGCCGACGGGCCGAACCGGACGTCGGTGTCACGCTCCAGCCCCCGGGAGTGGCCTGGGGAGGGGGGCGGGAGTTGGACATAAACGACGAAGGCCCCGCGGTGTGGAAACCGCGGGGCCTCGCTGTCACTTCGTGAGATGAGAATTCGCACTGTGGTGAGAGTCAGGTTCCTGTGGATCTCTCCTCAGGTTCCCGCTGTCGCTGTTCGGCCGGTTCCCCTGGGTGAGGAGCACGGTCGCGGCGAACGCGGGGTCCTGTCTCTCCGTCGTCACGGCCTCGAAACCGCGGGAAATCGCGGATCCTGCCGTGAGCGATTTCGTTCTCGGGCTGTGCCGCGCCCCGATCGGGGTGTGCGGCCTCGGTCCGACGACTAACCGGCGGCGGCCGTGCCGAGCAGCGGCACGATGCGGTCGCTGCGGTTGTCGTTGAACAGCTCGTTGTCGTTGTTGTTGTGGTTGTTGATGATCAGCCTGAAGCGCTTGCGGCTGTGGTGCCGGTGGCAGTGGCCGCCACCGCAGCAGCAGCGACGCTCGCAGCCGCCGCCACAGGTCGGGAAGGCGGCGGCGGTGACCGTGGTGGTCATCGCGTTGGCGCTCATGACAGTGGTCGCCGCGCCCATGGTGACGACCCCGCCGGCCAGCGCCGTGCTGATCGCGAGCCCTGCCATGACACTCTTGAACTTGGGCATTGCGTTTCCCCCTTGTAAGGACTAAGTATCCCCGTTTTTGACTTTTCCCGTATAAGCCGGAAATTGTCAGGGATGGCTGGTGATAAGCCATCCCTGGTTGTCATAGTTTCCTCGCATGTCTGCTGACAAACGGAGATCGAAGGCTTTTGCGATCCTCTTAGCTATTTATCGTCGATGTTGGATGCTTATTGGTCGTTTTGAACCGAAATGCATTTAATGTCGGATTTGTTCTTTGAGGTGAGGGGCGAGGGGTGCGGGACGCCGTCGAGGGGCGAGCCGGTGTCGCCTCATACACGGGCGCCGAGGTGGCGAGAGGAGTTCGCGGTTCGGAGGAGATACCGGGCGACGGTGGGAAAGGCGGAGGACGGAAGGTCGTGGAGGACGCGCGAAGGCCCCGCGGTCCGGAAACCGCGGGGCCTCGCTGTCACTTCGTGAGATGAGAACTCGCACTGTGGTGAGAGTCAGGGTCTTGGGAGTCTCTCCCCAAGTTTCCGCTGTCGCCGTTTGGCCCGTTCCCCTGGATGAGAAGCACGGCCGCGGCGAGCGCGGGGTCCTGTCTCTCTGTCACGGTCTCGAAGCCGCGGGAAATCGCGGATCGGGCCCTGAGTGGTCCTGTCCTCCGATGGTGCCGCGCCCCTGTGCGGGTACGCGATTTCGGGCCGGCGACTTACTCGTCGTCGTCGTCACCGAAGGCCAGGGGCCGAAGGAGGCCGCTGCGGTTTTCGTTGCGCAGCTCGTTGTGGTTGTTGTTGTGGTTGTTGATGATCACCTTGATGCGCTGGTGGCTGCGACGATGGTGGCGCCAGCCGCCACCACAGCAGCGGCCACAGCCGCGACGCCAGCCGCAGCCGCCGCCGCATGTCGGGAAGGCGGCGGCGGTGACCGTGGTGGTCATCGCGCCGGCGCTCGTGGCGGTGGTCGCCGCCCCCAGGCCGACGACGCCGCCGGTCAGCGCCGTGCTGATCGCGACTCCTGCGAGAACGCTCTTGAACTTGGGCATGCGTTTCCCCCTTGAAAGGATCGATTACCCCGATTTCTGGCATTTTCCGCATAAACCGGAATTGCCAAAGATGGCTGGCTATGAGCCATCCCTGCTTGTCATGATTTCCGCCCATCTCGGGCTAGAAACAGGAATCGAAGGGCTTTGCGCTGCTCTTATCTATTTATGGCATGTGTTGGACTCTTATTGATGGTTTTGAAATGAAATGTCTTTAATGTCGCCTTTGTTCTTTGGTGGGAAGTGCGGAGAGGAGGTTCGGTCGCGGGGTGCCCCTCGGCGGTCGCGGGCGCCGATGGAATGCCGTCGAATTAATGATGATAAATCGTGCAATAGAAGACATCTGGCGAAAAAAGCGTTATGTGTCTTTTGTGGTAACGGGAGGCTGTCTCCCCGCCATGCCGAGGGCCGAACTATCGTGGAAGGGCAGTGGAACGACAGGAGGCGAGTGGTGAACAACCCGATCCCCATCTGGCCGGGTGAGACGATCGACCTCGGCGAACAGCGGGTCCACGTGCGGTCGACACCCCGTGGGCCTGCCGAGACCGCCGTCTACGTGCACGGTCTCGCAGGCTCGGCGACCAACTGGACCGACCTGATGGACGAGCTGTCCGAGACGGTGACGGGCCACGCCCTCGACCTGCCCGGCGCCGGATACTCGCCCGCGCCGCCGGGCGCCGACTACTCCGTCGACGCCCACGCCCGGACCGTCGCGGCCCTGATCGAGCGGCTCTCCGACACACCCGTACACCTGTTCGGCAACTCCCTGGGCGGTGCCGTCTCGGTGCGGGTCGCGGCCACCCGCCCCGACCTGGTCCGGTCGCTCACCCTGATCTCGCCGGCCCTGCCCGACCTTTTGCCCAGGTACGCCCCGGCGCGGGTGGCGCTGTCCACCGTGCCCCGCATCGGCGAGTGGGCCGCGAGCAGGCTCGCCCTCGTGCCCGCCGAGCGCAGGCTCGGCGCCACACTTGCCCTGTGTTACGCCGACATCGGGCGGATTCACCCTGACCGGCTCAGGGAGGCGGCCGAAGAGCTGCGCCGCAGGGACGGTCTCCCGTACGCGGTGGAGGCGATGATCAACTCGGCCCGAGGCATCGTCGCCGAGTACTTCAGGCGCGGGGAGACGAACCTGTGGCGGCAGGCGGCCCAGGTGAGCTCGCCCACGCTGGTCATCCACGGCCGCCACGACCGCCTCGTCAACCCTCGCATGGCCGCCCGCGCGGTCCGGACCTTCCCGCGCGTGCGGCTGGTGCTGCTGCCCGACGCCGGGCATGTGGCCCAGATGGAGTTCCCCGAGCGGGTGGCCCGCGAGGCGAGGCTCCTCATCGCCGAGACGCGCCTCACACCGGTTGGGGAATGACAGGGGCACCGGGTTAGGTTGTGAGTGAAGCGTGCTGCGCCAGCCGCATCAAAGACCCCTGAAACGGGAGCAGAACTGTGTCGTTGCCACCGCTGGTAGAGCCGGCAGCCGAGCTGACCGTCGACGAGGTGCGCCGTTACTCGCGCCACCTGATCATCCCGGACGTGGGCATGGCCGGGCAGAAGCGTCTGAAGAACGCCAAGGTGCTCTGTGTGGGCGCCGGAGGCCTGGGTTCTCCGGGGCTGCTCTATCTCGCGGCGGCGGGAGTGGGCACGCTCGGCGTCATCGACTTCGACGTGGTCGATGAGTCCAACCTGCAGCGGCAGGTCATCCACGGCCAGTCCGACGTCGGCCGCCCCAAGGCGGAGAGCGCCGCCGACAGCGTCAGGGAGATCAACTCGCTGGTCAACGTGGTCGTTCACAACGAGGTGCTCACCACGGACAACGTGATGGAGATCTTCGCCGCCTACGACCTCATCGTGGACGGCACCGACAACTTCGCCACCCGTTACATGGTCAACGACGCGGCCGTTCTCCTCGGCAAGCCGTACGTCTGGGGTTCGATCTACCGCTTCGACGGCCAGGCCAGCGTCTTCTGGGCCGAGCACGGCCCCTGCTACCGCTGCCTCTACCCCGAGCCCCCGCCGCCCGGCATGGTCCCCTCGTGCGCCGAGGGCGGCGTGCTCGGTGTGCTGTGCGCGTCGGTCGGCTCCATCCAGGTCAACGAGGCGATCAAGCTTCTCGCGGGCATCGGGGAGCCGCTGGTCGGCCGTCTGATGATCTACGACGCCCTGGAGATGAACTACCGCTCGGTCAAGGTCCGCAAGGACCCCGAGTGCGTGCTCTGCGGCAAGAACCCGACGGTCACCCAGCTCCTCGACGACTACGAGGCGTTCTGCGGCGCGGTCTCCGAGGAGGCACAGGAGGCCGCCTCGGGCTCCACGATCACCGCCGCCGAGCTCAAGTCCTGGCAGGACCAGGGCGAGAGCATCTACGTGATCGACGTCCGCGAGCCGAACGAGTACGAGATCGTGTCCATCCCCGGCGCCGTGCTCATCCCCAAGGGAGAGTTCCTCAACGGCTCCGCGCTGGAGCGGCTCCCGCAGGACAAGAAGATCGTCCTGCACTGCAAGTCCGGTGCCCGCTCCGCCGAGGTCCTCGCGGTCGTCAAGAGCGCCGGCTTCTCCGACGCCGTCCACGTGGGCGGCGGCGTGCTCAGCTGGATCAAGACGGTCGACCCGAGCCTGCCCACCTACTGAGGCCCCGTGTCCGGTATGTCCCGCGCCCCGTGGAGCACACGCTCCGCGGGGCGCTCGCCGTTCAGGCGGTCCGCAGGGATTCCACCGGGGTCACCAAGTGCTCTCCACACTGACGGATCTGGACGGAACGGCGGATGACACCCGCCTCGCCGCATTAAGGTCGAGGGCGTGCATGAAATCCCACGTCAGCGGCGGCGTTCATGGCCGACGCTGGTCGTGGCCTCGGCCCTCACGATGTTCTGCGCGATCGTGGCCGGGGTGGCGAGCAGTGCCGCGGCGACGGAGCTCACCCGGGGGCCGACCCAGGCGGAGCTCGACCGGGCCGCCCTCGACGAGGTGGCCAGGCGCTGGCAGGCCTGGCCCGCCGGGCGCGTCTTCCCCGAGACCGTCACCTACGCCCCCGAGCAGGGAGGCGAGGAGAAGGCCCGCCGGGTGGGCATCTCGCCGGAGACCCGCTGTGACAGGGCGGTCGACGCCCGGCTGCGCAAGGTGCTGCGACAGACCGGTTGCCTGGGCATCCTGCGGGCCACCTACATCGACGCACTCCAGGGGATCGTCGTCACCGTCGGCGTCGCGGCCTTCGCGGACGAGATCGGCGCCACCACGGCGAGGGCGGCACTGCCCAGGAGCGGCAGGCCCTCGCCGGGGTTGAGGGCGCTCGCCTTCCCCGGCACCGTCACCGACAGGTTCGTCTCCGCGGGGCGCCAGGCGGGCCTCGCACGGCAGGCGGGCCCGTACGTGGTGATGGCCACGGTCGGGCAGACCGACGGCCGGCCGGCGAGGGCGGTCGGCGAGCAGCGGCCGACCCTGTTCGCGTTCACCGGGGACATCGCCGACCGCATTCTCGCCAAGCTGTCCATGCCCGCCCACCCCGACTGCGCCTCCACGGAATGGCGATGCTGACCACGCCGAGGCGTCTGCCCGCCACCGGGTCGTCCGTGAGGGTGCCGCCGGTGCTCACCGTGCTGGTGGTGCTGAGACTTCTGATGTCGCCGAGGGCACTGAGAGCGCTGAGGAACGCGATGACGAGGGCGACGCCGGTGGTGCTGGCGGCCCTGGTGGTGCCGGTGGTCCTGGTTCCGGCACCGGTCGCGCGGGCCGACGACGTCAGGGAGAGCCAGCGGGAGGTGCTGCGAACCCTTGACCTGCCCGCGGCCTGGCAAATCTCCGAGGGCAGGGGGGTGATCGTGGCCGTCCTCGACTCGGGGGTGGACCGCGACCACCGGGATCTCGCCGGCTCGGTGATCGAGGGCAGGGACTTCACGACCGGGGCCAACCCGCCGGGGGTGGAGCCCCTGAGGCTGCACGGCACGTACATGGCGTCGCTGATCGCCGGACACGGGCACGGTCCCGGCGGCGGCGACGGGGTGATCGGCGTCGCGCCACGCGCGAAGGTGCTCTCCGTACGGGTCATCCTGGAGGACGAGGAGCCCGGTTTCCGGGAGTTCAACACCGCCGAGCGCTACGAGAACGTGGTGGCCAGGGGCATCAGGCACGCGGTGGACCGCGGCGCCGACGTGATCAACATGTCGATCTCCAAGGAACTGGCGACCAGGGAGGAGCGGTCGGCGATCCGGTACGCGATATCCAAGGGGGTCGTGCTCGTCGCGGCGGCGGGCAACGAGGGCGCGGAGAAGCCGGACGCGAGAGGTCACGCCCCCTATTCCTACCCGGCGGCCTTCCCCGGGGTGGTCTCGGTCGCCGCGACGGACCGCGGGCTGCGCCGGGCCTCGTTCTCCAACCGGAACCCCTCGGTCCTGGTGGCCGCACCGGGGGTGGACATCCTCGGTGCCGGGCCGGGGGACGAGTACTGGGTCGGCCGGGGCACCTCGCAGGCGACCGCCCTGGTGTCGGGCGTCGCCGCCCTCATCAAGGCCAAATATCCAGATATGTCGCCCGCGCTGGTCGTGCAGGCGATCACCGCGGGAGCCACCCGGCGGCCCACCGGCGGTTATGACACCGATACGGGCTTCGGCGTCGTCAACGCCACCCGGGCACTCGCCGCCGCCGCCAGGATCTCCCGGCACACCCTCACCGCCGAGGGGGTCGGGGGCGCCGGTGGGCACGACCCCGCCCGCCCGCTGGGCAAGGCGGTCGAGCCCGTGCGGATCGTCCACCGCGACCGGGATCGGATCACCCTGTACGGCGGGGTGGCCGTGGCCGCCGGACTCGGTGCGGTCGTCTCCCTGATCGTGCTCGCCGTGTGCATCGGCCGTACGCGCTCGTCGGAGATCGTCGAGGAACCCGTGCCGGACCCGTTCACGACCCCCTGGCCGTGAGCCTCCGGCCTGACCGTGGGCGTCCGGGCGGGAGAGCGCCGCGAAAATACACGCCGCCGATAGGGCGGAGAGGTCCTTCGACGTAGCATCGAAGTATGTCGCAGCAAGGGCGGTCCCGGGAGCCGGAGCGGCCCCTGGGGGCTCCCGCCCCCCGCGCGCGCGGCGGCTGGCCGCCGTCCGGTTCACGGGTGGGCGGCACCGGCGGCGCCGGAGGCGGTCGGGGTCGGCGAATGCCCGCGCCCGGCGCCTCCGCCCGGCGGGCCCGCGTGCGGTCCTGGCCCGCGGCGGGCCGCGACCGCGAGGCGGTCAGGCGGGCCGAGCTGGCGACCCTGGAGCAGGGCATCCACTTCCGTACGATCTTCCTGATCCTGGTGGGCACGATCCTCGCCATCGCCGCCACCAACGTGCTGACCGGCACGGTCGGGCTGGTGCGCGAGACGAGCTCACGCCCGCTGACCGCCGCCGAGCAGGCCCGCTACATCCAGGACGACATCGCCAGGCGCTGGTACACCTGGACCGCCGACCTGGTCTTTCCCGTCGAGTTGCAGTACATCGGCCTCGGCAGGGTCCAGCAGTACGCCCGCAGGGTCGGTCTCGCCCCCGAGGTGGCCTGCGCGGCGGGAACGGACGCGCCGGTGGGATCGGTGCTCTCCGAATACGGCTGCCGCACCCTGCTGCGGGCCACCTACGTCGACCAGACGTCCTCGTTCGTCTTCACCGTGGGCATCGCCGTGCTCGACAACGAGGAGCGGAGGATCGCCGCGACCGCGCAGCTGGGCGTGGACGACCGGGTGGGGGTGCGCCCCGTGGCCTTCCCCGGCACGGCGACCGAGCTCTTCGGGGCCGCGCAACGCCAGCGCAACGCCTGGGTGGGTGTCGGTCCCTACATCGTCTTCTCCACCGCCGGTTACACCGACGGGCGCACCCGAGCGGCGGTCGCCCCCGAGGAGATCCTGCACAGCGAGCTGTGGCCCGCGGCCCAGGCGGTCGCCGGGCGCATCGCCCGTGCTCTCGGCGACGAGCCCAGCGCCGTTCCCCAGTGCACCCAGGGGAACGTGTGCTGAGGCGGCGACGGTTCTGGGCGGCGGGAGTGCTGGCCGCGCTCTGCGTGGCGGGTCCGGCGCTCGCCGGGCCGGTGTCGGCCGCCTCGCCGGTGTCGGCGCCGCCTGTTTCCGTAGAGCCCAGGGGGGCCGCGGACGTCCGAGAGGACCAGCGCTGGGTGCTGGAGATGCTCAACGCCGAGGAGGCGTGGAAGGTCACCAGGGGCGCGGGCGTCATCGTGGCCCTGGTCGACAGCGGGGTGGACGACCAGGTCGCCGAGTTGCGGGGGCGGGTGATCTCCGGGCCGGACATGGGGTCGGTCCGGTTCGACAGGGACACCCCGGACGCCGGGCGGCACGGCACCGCGATGGCCTCGCTCATCGCAGGGGCCGGCAAGGGGGAGGAGGGCCTGCTCGGCGTCGCGCCCGAGGCGAGCATCCTCTCGCTGCCGCTGATCGTCGAGGAGCGGCCGGAGGACGGGTCCTCCGCGCCGCCCGAGGATCTGCGCTCGCGCGCCGACAGCCCTCTCGCCCGCGCGATCCGCTACGCCGCCGACCACGGTGCCAAGGTCGTCAGCATGTCGCTGGGCGCCTACGGGCCGCACAGGAGCGAGCGGGAGGCGGTCTCCTACGCGCTGTCCAGGGGCGTGGTGCTCGTCGCGGCCGTGGGCAACGACGGGGATTCCCAGTACGCCATGGACAAAGCCACCTCCTTCTGGAACTTCCCCGCCGGATACTCCGGGGTGATCGGTGTGGGCGCGGTGGACGACCTGGGCAGGCCGGCGACGTTCAGCAGCGACAACCTCTCGGTCCTGGTCTCGGCGCCGGGCGTCAACGTTCCCGTGGTCGTTCCCGGAGGGGAGTACGGGTCCTCAGAGGGGACGAGTTCGGCGACCGCGCTGGTGGCCGGAGTCGCCGCCCTAATAAAAGCAAAATATCCGGATATATCGCCGCAAATGGTGTCGCAGGCCCTCACCTCCACGGCCACGTCCCGGCCCGTCAACGGCTACGACGACCACGTCGGGTTCGGCGTCGTCGACGCCGCGGCCGCCCTGGAGGCGGCGGGCCGCCTCGTGGCCGGCGCGAAGGAGGTCCCGGTTCCCGAGGGCAAGCACTTCGGTGACGGCACCCTGCCCACCGAGCCCAGCAGGCCGGGGCCGGAGCCCGTGCGCCTCTGGCTGTACGGCACGGGCCTCGTGGCCGGCCTGCTCGCGTTCGCGGGGGCCGTGGTGATGCTCAACCGGCACTCCGGCAAGGGAGGGCGGGCGATGGCGGCCCCCGAGCCGATCTGGCGCGGAAGAGCGCGGAGGTGACCGTATTCGACGGTGATTCGACTGCGATTCGAACGCGTTTTGGACACCGTTCGGATGCGGCAGCCCAGATGTCGGGATTCATACCCGGAATACCTGGAAGGTTCGATAGTCTCGCGCCTTATGGGGTACGAGTTGCGCGTGGAGCGCCCTGCGCCTCTCGCCTTCGCGGAACTCGCGACTGTGCTGGGGCAGGCGGGGTTCGAATTCAGAGGTTCACAGGAGTCGGGGGAGATCCTGGCCCGTCACAATGGCGCTGTCCATGCCATAGCGGTATGGGACGGCCGGCTTTCCGGCACGCCCGGATCCGACTGGCAGGTGGCCCAGCTGGCGCGCGTGTCCGCCCTTCTGGGAGCGCGGCTCGTCGGTGAGGACGGCGAGTCCTACGCGATCCGCGGCGGCCTGGTGGAGCAGCTGAACGGCTCCGCGGCCTACGAGTTCGGCAAGCTCGACGAGATCCTCTCCGCCGGACCGACCGTATGGAGCCAGTAGGCCATCCCTCCCCGTACGCCGAGCGGGTGCTCGACCTGGTCGAGCGCATCCCGTCGGGAATGGTGATGTCCTACGGCGACATCGCCGAGTATCTCGGCGAGGGCGGCCCGCGCCAGGTCGGCAGGGTGATGTCCACGTGGGGCGGGGGCGTGCCCTGGTGGCGCGTCGTGCACGCCGACGGCACCCCGCCGCCCGGTCACGAGCAGCGGTGCCTGGTGAGCTGGCGCGCGGAGCGGACCCCGCTGAGGGGTGCGCGCGCCGACATGCGGGCGGCCAGATGGGACGGGAAACCATAGATGGTACGACGGGACCGAGCGGGAAACCGGCTAGATTACAAATGCCTGTAAATCTCTCAAGCCCGTAAATTACGGCGTAACCGGCCCTGCTGTGGCGCACTAACATGGCCTAGGACAGCGCTCTGTCCGAAAGGCGGTGCCTTCTCCATGGCGACCGGTGCCACTCCCGCACGAGCCGGCGGCGACCCCGTCGCCGATCGCCTGCGGGCTGTCCAGGATCTCTGCGACCGGGGAGAACCACTCGACTCGATCATGGAAGCGGTGCTGGCAGACGGACTGAAACCGGTCGAGCGACGCCGTTTCGACGCCGACGCGCTGGCCGGCCCCCTGGGGTCCCGGCTGGAGATCGCGGCCAAGCGAGGAGCCGCCAAGCGCCGCGAGTTCGTCACGCTACTGAAGCCGTACGTCACCGGCGTCGACGCGAAGGTCAAGCGTGACCTTCCGGTGGCCCGCAGGATCGCCTTCCACCTGATCGAGCACCGGGAGATCGACGAGCTCGCCGACGGCGACGCGCTGCAGAAGCTCGTCACCGCCGCGGCCGAACCGTCCAGGCGCGTCCGCAAGAGCCTCAGGTGGTACGCCGACCTGCCGCTCCAGGACGAGCTGCCCGAGGCCCTGTACCGCCTGCGGGCGGCCGACCTCATCCCGGTCACCCAGATCGAGGACATCTCCTGGTCGGGCGGGCGGCTGCACATCGGCGGGCACGCCTACCTGGCCGGACTGTCCGTGCGCAGCCGCCGCTTCAACCGGGCCACCGTGGTGCTGCGCGGCCCGCGCTGGCTGCCGCCGGTGCTGCTTCGCACCCGCAGGGTCTTCCACCCCGAGGCGACCCACGGGGCGGAGGAGGCGGGCTGCAACTACGACTGGTCCGGTTTCACCGCCGAGATGAGCCCGTGGCCGCTGCGCTGGCGTTCGGCCGTGCGGGCCGTTGTGCGCGGGGGCAAGCGCCTGCTGCGCCGCCGCGAGACCGTCCAGGACACCACCACCTGGCGCGCCGAGATCGTGATCTGGAGCCGTGGCGCCCGCGCGGGCGGTCTGCTGCGCGGTCCCTCCACCGGCCGCACCGAGCGCCCCGCGGGCCTGGACCTCGGCAAGGGCTGGTGGATCCGTCCCGTCTGGACCTCCGACCGCGCCCTCCAGGTCGTGCTGCAGCCCACCCGGGCCGAGCTGGTCGGCGTGCGGCTGGACGGCGAGCGCCTGGAGGTCGAGGTCTTCCTGCCGGGCAAGGAGGTCAACAGGGGGCAGGCCCGCCTGGACGGCCACCGGATCGCCGCCGACTTCACCCCCGGCGAGGGCGGCACCACCGTCGTCGTGCCGCTCGCGACGGCCTCCCTGCTGCAGGAACGCGACGGCGGCAGGCTCTGGATCGAGCCCAAGGGCGACCCCGCGGCCTCCGTCATGATCGGCAAGGCCCGGGAGAGCCGTACGGTCGTCGGTGACCGGGAGATCACCGTGCTGCGCGACCGGCGCGACCGCGTGAGCGTCTCCGCGCACCGGGTTCGCCCGGTCGTCACCGCTGCGACCTGGGACGAGGGGGGCGTGCTCACCCTGGAGGGCTCCTACCCGGGTTCCGGTGAGGCCGCGCTCACCCTCAAGCACCGCAGCGGACTGATCCACGCGATCCCCCTGGAGCGCGAGGACTCCCGTTTCACGGTGAGGCTCGCGCCCGCCGCGATGCCCCGCTTCGGCGACACGGCTCCGCTGAACAGCGGCACCTGGAGCATGGCGGTGCGCGACGCGGCCGGACAGATCGTCCCGTTCCGCGTCGACCACGCCATCCTCGACGGGCTGGACGAGGAGACGAAGATCCGTGACGGCCGCGAATACCGCCTGCTCTCCACCCGCTTCGACATCCCCGTGCTCTCCGTCGCCGAGCACCTTCCCGACGACGAGAAGGGCGCGGGCGGCCTGTACGCCCTGCGCCGGCACTTCTACCCCGCCGAGCGGACCCGTGAGCTGAACGACGCGACCGTCTACGTCGCCTACGACGGGCGGCAGTACGAGGGCAGCGTCCGCGCGGTGTACGAGGAGCGCGTGCGGCGCGGCGACACCGGTGAGCACATCTGGGTGGTCAAGGACGGCGCCTTCGTGCCGCCGGGTCCCGACAGGCTCGGTTTCGGCACGGGCGAGGGGCCGACCGTGGTGCGCGCGGGCAGCCGCGAGCACTACGCGGCACTCGCCCGCTCGCGCTACGTGGTGACCAACGGCTTCCTGCCGCCGTGGTTCCGGTCCCGCGAGGACCAGGTTGTGGTGCAGACCTGGCACGGCACCCCGGTCAAGCGCCTGGGCAACGACCTGCCGCACATGTCCCGCGACCCCAAGCCGCCGGCCTGGCACCGGCAGGCCGTCGAGGTGCGCGGCTGGGACCTGCTGGTCTCCCAGAGCCCCTGGGCGACCCGCGTCATGCGCAAGGCGTTCGGCTACCAGGGCGAGGTCCTGGAGAGCGGCTACCCGCGCAACGACGTGCTCGTCGCCCCCGACCGCGACGAGCTGGCCGCGGCGGTGCGCGCGCGGCTCGGCATCGCCGAGGGCGCCAAGGTGGTGCTCTACGCGCCGACCTACCGCGACTACGACCGCAAGAACGCCTCGATCCGCCTGGACCTGGCAGAGGCGCACCGGGTGCTCGGTCCGGGCCACGAGTTCCTGATCCGGGGTCACTCGATGCAGGCGGCACCGAACGTGCGCGCCGGCCTCGGCCGCGACGTCACGACATATCCGGATATCACGGATCTGTTGTTGATCGCGGACGTGCTGATCACGGACTACTCGTCGGTCATGTTCGACTTCGCCGCGACCGGCAGGCCGATGCTCTTCTTCACCTACGACCTGCAGCGCTACTCGTCCAAGCGGGGCATCTACCTCGACCTCGCCGCCGAGGCCCCCGGCCCGCTGCTGTCCACCGGGGCCGAGGTCATCAAGGCCCTGAAGTCGATCGACGAGGTGGCCGCCGCCCACGCCGAGAAGTACGACCTCTTCCAGCGCACCTACGTCCCCCGCGACGACGGCAAGGCGACGGCGAGGCTCGTCGACCGCGTCTTCTCCGCCTGACCCGCCCGCCCCGGGCCGGGTGATTCGCCGGTTCAGGGGGCTGTTTCTCCTCTCCGGATACGGCCCCCTGAGCCGTTCCCGAGTGCGTCCCGGGGAGCGTCTCCTGCCGGGAGAGGTCCTCGGGGCCGGAACCGTCTGCGACTTCGTCACTCGGAGGGCGTCCCTCCGCTCCCGGCGGTCTCGCGGATTCCCGGCCGGTTTCCGGTGATTCCGCGAGTGCCCCGCACGATGCCCGCCCCGTCCCCCGCACCCCCTTTGGAGCCCTCGGAAGACTCCCGCCCAGGTCCGCGCGGTGCTCCGCCCGCCGGATTCCCGAAAAACCGCCCGCGGCCCGCCCCATCCGGTGAAGAATCCGCCATGCCGTACCCGCCGACTCGGCACGATCATCGTCCGGGATCTGGTGGAATGGCGAGTTGTGAGTGGTCAGGACTGGCGGCTGATACGTCGTGAGGGCGCGGGGAGGGCTGTTGCCCCTGTGCTCGACGAGCACCAGCGGGCGGTGGTGGCCCATGAGAGCGGCCCGCTCCTCGTGCTCGCGGGGCCCGGCACCGGCAAGACCACCACGATCGTCGAGACCGTCGTCGACAGGATCGAGCGCAGGGGCGTCGACCCCGAGCGGGTGCTCGTCCTCACCTTCAGCCGCAAGGCCGCAGAGGAGCTGCGCGAGCGCATCACCTCCCGGATGCGCCGCACCACCCGCACCCCCCTCGCCCTCACCTTCCACAGCTACGCCTACGCGCTGCTGCGCCGCGAGGCCGTGCTCGCCGGAGGGCTGCCACCGCGCCTGCTGACCGGTCCCGAGCAGCTCCTGGAGATCCGACGTCTGCTCCACGGCGAGCTGGAGGACGGCGCCACGCACTGGCCCCACGACATGCACGAGGCGCTCAAGACGCGCGGCTTCGCCTCCGAGCTCCGCGACTTCCTCGCCCGCGCCGCCGAGCGCGGTCTCGACGGACCTGAGCTGAGAGAGCTGGGCCGCCGCCACGGCCGCGCCGACTGGGTGGCCGCAGGAGGGTTCGCCGACCGATACCAGGCCAGGTTCGACCTCGACCTGGAGCCGGTGCTCGACTACGCGGAGCTGATCCGCGCGGCGGGCGCGCTGCTCTCCGACCCCGAGGTGCGCGCTCGCGAACGGTCGGCGTACGACGCCGTCTTCGTCGACGAGTACCAGGACACCGACCCCGCGCAGGAGTTCCTGCTGCGGCAGCTGGCGGGGGAGGGCCGCGACCTGGTCGCGGTCGGCGACCCCGACCAGTCGATCTACGGCTTCCGTGGCGCCGACGTCCGCGGGATCATGAACTTTCCCGACAGGTTCCGCGACGCGAACGGCGCGAAGGCCCCCGTCATCGCGCTGCGCGTCTGCCGCCGCAGCGGTCGCGAACTCCTGAGGGCGACCCGCCGCGTCACCGCCCGCCTGCCCGCTCCCCCCGGCGCCGCCGCCCACCGCGACCTGCGCGCCCTGCCGGACGCCGAGCCCGGCGACGTACGGGTGCTGGTGGCCGACGGGGGGCCGCAGGAGGCGGCGATCGTGGCCGACACCCTCCGCAGGGCGCACCTGCTCGACGGTGTTCCCTGGTCGCGGATGGCCGTGCTGGTGCGTTCGGCGACCCGTCAGGTGCCGCTGCTGCGCCGGGCGCTGGTCAGCGCAGGGGTGCCCGTCGTGGTCGGCGGTGGCGAGGTGCCGCTGTTCCAGGAGCCGGGCGTACGGCCGCTGATCAGGCTCATCCAGGTGGCGCTGCACCCGGAGACCCTGGACGAGGGGGTGGCCGAGGAACTGCTGACCGGGGCACTCGGCGGCACCGACATGATCGGGGTGCGCCGCCTGCGCCGCGCGCTGCGGATCGCCGAGAACGAGGCGCTCGCAGGCATCGGCGAGCGCGACATGGACGAGACGTCGGCCGGTCCCGGCGAGCGCGATGCGGAGGAGAGGTCGGCCGGTTCCGGTGAGCGCGATGCGGAGGAGAGGTCGGCCGGTTCCGGCGAGCGCGATGCGGAGGAGAGGTCGGCCGGTCCCGGTGAGCGCGATGCGGACGAGGCGCCGACCGGCCTCGGCGACCACGCCGCGAACGAGGCGTCGATCCGCGTCGGCGACGACGCCACGGACGAGCCGGCGACCGGCCTCGGCGAGCACGGCGTGGACGAGGCGCCGGCCCGCGTCGGCGAGTACGACGCGGACGAGATGGCGGACCGCGAGACCCACGGCCCGCGTTCCTCCGGCGAGCTGATGGTCGCGGCGCTGAAGGACGCGCGGGAGCTGGTGAGGGTGGAGCCGCACGTGGCGCAGCCCGCCGAGCGGCTCGCCGGTCTCATCTCCGCCGCCACCGAGGCGGTGGGAAAGGGCGGCACCGCCGAGGACGTGCTGTGGGCCGTCTGGCAGGCCACCGGCCTGGCCAGGAAGTGGACCGACATCAGCCTCAGGGGCGGCGTGCGGGGCCTCATGGCCGACCGCGACCTTGACGCCGTCGTGGCGCTGTTCGACCACACGGCCAGGTTCGTCGACCGGCTCCCGCACGCCGGGGTGGACATGTTCGTCGAGGACCTGGTCGCCCAGGAGATCCCCGGCGACTCGCTCGCCGAGCGCGCCCCCGACGGCGACACGGTCCGCATCCTCACCGCGCACCGCTCCAAGGGCCTGGAGTGGGACGTGGTGGTCGTCGCGGGGGTTCAGGAGGGCGCCTGGCCCGACCTGCGGCTGCGCGGGTCCATCCTGAGCACCGACGACATGGTCGCCAGAGCCGAGGGTTCCGAGCACGAGAACCCCGCGGCCGTCTCCGCCGCCCTCGCCTCCCAGCTGCTGGCCGAGGAGCGCCGCCTGTTCTACGTGGCCGCGACCAGGGCGAGAAAGAAACTCATCGTTACCGCCGTGGGCGGCGACGACACCGAGGAGCGGCCCTCCCGCTTCCTCACCGAGCTCGTCCCCGGTTCGACCGAGGACGCGGGCGTCGACGAGCGTTCCCGCTGGCTCAGCATGCCCGCGCTCGTGGCCGACCTGCGTTCGGCGGTCGCCGACTCCACCAGGCCCGAGCCGCTGCGCAGGTCCGCGGCCGAGCACCTGGCGAGGCTCGCCGCCTCGGGGGTGCCGGGCGCCCACCCCAACGAGTGGTACGCCCTCACCCCCATCTCCGACGACCGCCCGCTCAGCTGGCCCGACGACATCGTGCGCGTCTCGCCCTCGGCGGTGGAGAGCTTCAGCAAGTGCGGCCTGCGCTGGCTGCTGGAGACCTCCGTGGGCGCGGGCGGCACCGACGTGGCCCGCGGCCTGGGCACGGTCGTGCACGCGCTCGCCGTCCTCGCCGCGACGGGCATGCCCACGGAGGAGACCCTCGGCAAGCGCCTGGACGACGTCTGGCACGAGCTCGACTTCGGCGGCGTCTGGTACAACCGCAAGCAACGCGCGGTCGCCGAGGAGATGATCTCCAAGTTCGTCCGCTGGCACGAGGAGAACCCCAGGGAGCTGGTCGGCCTGGAGGAGGCGTTCACGGCGATGGTCTCCGAGGGCGTGCAGATCAAGGGCCGGGTCGACCGGGTCGAGCGCGACGGCGAGGGCCGGGCCGTGATCATCGACATCAAGACCGGCAAGACCGGCGCCAAGGACAGCGAGCTCGAACGCCACCCCCAGCTCGGCGTCTACCAGCTCGCCGCGCTGCTCGGCGCCTTCCAGCGGCACGGCCTGACCGAACCGGGCGGTGCGGCCCTGGTCCAGGTGGGCGACGCGGCGGGCAAGAAGGCCGCCAAGGAGCAGGCGCAGCCTCCCCTCGGGGACGACCCCGACCCGAACTGGGCCAAGGACATGGTCGGCACCGTCGCCGTCGGCATGTCGGGGCCGTTCTTCCAGGCCAAGGTGAACGACGGCTGCCGCACCTGCGCCGTACGGTCGAGCTGCCCGGTCAGCAAGAACGGAGACCAGGTGTGCTGAGCCGCACGACCCCGGGGGACGCCCCGTGCTGAGCCGCGTCACGCGTACGGGGAACCCGCGCGCCGCGTCCGGTCGTGTCGCGCGTACGGGGGGATCGGTCCCGCACCGCACGGTCCTTGACGGGGGCGCCACGTGCTGAGCCCGGTCCAGCTCGCCGCCAAGCTGGGCATCCTGCCGCCGACCCCCGAACAGGCCGCCGTGATCGACGCCGGCCTCGAACCGATGGTCGTGATGGCCGGGGCCGGATCCGGCAAGAGCGAGACCATGGCCGGGCGCGTCGTCTGGCTGGTCGCCAACGGGCTGCTCCGCCCCGAGCAGGTGCTCGGCCTCACCTTCACCAGGAAGGCCGCCGCCGAGCTGGCCGCGCGGGTGCGCGAGCGGCTCAACGGTCTCGTCGAGGTCGGGCAGGTGCCGGCGGAGCTGCTGGAGGGCGAGCCGACCATCTCGACGTACCACGCCTACGCGGCCCGCCTGGTCACCGAGCACGCCCTGCGCGAGGCGCTGGAGCCGACGATGCGCCTGGTCTCCCCAGCCGTCTCCTGGCAGCTCGCCAGCCGGGTGGTGAGCGCGTACGACGGACCGATGGAGCAGGTCGAATGGAGCCCGGCGACCGTCACCCGGGCGGTGCTCGAACTCGCCGGTGAGCTCGCCGAACACCTGCGCACCCCGCAGGACGTGCGCGACGTCGGCACCAAGCTCGCCCAGCGGCTCGCCGCGCTGCCCGGCACTCCGACCAAGGACCAGCGCAGACCGCTGCTCACCCAGCGGGCCAGGGAGCAGCTGCTGCCGCTGGTGGAGGCGTACAACCGCCTCAAGCGCGGCCGGGAGGTGGTCGACCACGGCGACCAGATGGCGCTGGCCGCCAGGATCGCCGACCGGCACGCCGACGTCGGCGTGATCGAGCGCGGGCGGTTCGCCGTGGTCCTGCTCGACGAGTACCAGGACACCAGCCACGCCCAGCTCGTCCTGCTGCGCGCCCTGTTCGGCGGCGGCCACCCGGTGACGGCGGTGGGCGACCCCTGCCAGTCCATCTACGGCTGGCGCGGCGCCTCGGCGGGCAACCTCACCCGGTTCCCGCGCGACTTCAGGACCGCCTCGGGGGAGCTCGCGCCCGTCAACCGCCTCTCGGTCAGCTTCCGCAACGGCGACGCCGTGCTCGACGTCGCCGCCCGGATCCAGCTGCCGCTCCGCATGGAGGCGAGGGAGGTGCCGGTCCTGGTGCCCGGTAAGAACCGGGTCGAGCGCGGCCGGGTGATGTGCGCCTTCCACGAGACCGCGGACGACGAGGCGCGCTGGGTCGCCCTGGAGGTCGCGAAGGTGCTGGGCGTCGAGAGCGCGCCCGATGGCATGCCGTGGGGCGAAGGCGAGCGTAAGAAGGCGAAGCAGAGCATGTGGGGCGGGCCGCAGGCGCTCCAGCCGCACGATGTGGCGATCCTGGCGCGCAAACGCTCGCAGTTCCCCGCGCTCCGCAAGGCCCTGGAGGAGCGCGGCATCCCGGTCGAGGTCGTCGGCCTGGGCGGGCTGCTGCTCGTGCCGGAGATCGCCGACATCGTCTCCACCCTGCGGGTGATCTACGACCCGAGCGCGGGGGACGCCCTGGTGCGGCTGCTGTCCGGCCCTCGCTGGCGGATCGGACCCGCCGACCTCAAGGAGCTCGGCGAGCGGGCCCGCGAGCTGAACCGGGAGACCCGCGAGGGCTCCTCGCCGGTGGCCGACCCGCTGGACCAGGTCGTGGCCGACATGGCCGAGGAGCGCGGCAGCCTGGTCGACGCCCTCGACGAGCTGCCCGACCGCCCCGAGTGGCAGGAACTGTTCTCCCCCCTGGCCGCGGTGAGGCTGGTCGCGATGGCCCAGGAGCTGCGCGTCCTGCGCGCCCACACCGGCCAGCCGCTGCCCGACCTGATCCTGGAGATCGAGCGCAGGCTCGGCCTGGACATCGAGGTGGCGGCGAGGGGGACGGCCGTCGGCCCCTTCGCCGCCCGCGCCGACCTCGACGCCTTCCTGGACGCCGCCGCCCGGTTCGCCGGAGACTCCGAGGACCCCACGCTGGGCGCGTTCCTGGCGTTCCTGAAGGCGGCCGACGAGGAGGAGAACGGCCTGGACGCCGGGCGGGTGGGCGAGAGCAACAGCGTGAAGCTGATGACGGTCCACGCCTCCAAGGGCCTGGAATGGCCGGTCGTGGTGGTGCCCGGTCTCTCCCAGGCGCTGTCGAAGACCGGGACGCTCACCGTCGGCACCGTGTTCCCCGCCCGCTCCACGACCAGCACGAGGTGGACGGAGAACCCGCGCAAGCTGCCCTACCAGCTGCGCGGGGACGCCTCCGACCTGCCGGGACTTGCCGGGCTCGCGAAGGAGGAGCTGGCCGACTTCGACGAGCGCTGCCGCGACCGCGACCTGCTCGAGGAGCGCCGCCTGGCGTACGTCGCCGTCACCCGCGCCCACTACCTGCTGATCGCCTCCGGCTACCGCTGGGGCACCGCGGCCAGGCCGCTGGCCCCTTCGGACTTCCTGCTGGAGATCCGCGAGACCTGCGGCAGGGTGGTGTCCTGGGCGCCGGAGATGGAGGAGGGCGCAACCAACCCGCTCCTCGACGAGCCAGCCGAGGCCCGGTGGCCGATCGAGCCGGACGACGCCCGCTACGCCGCCGTCCTCGACGGCGCCACCATGGTGGAGGCCGCCCTCGCGGCCCTCGCGGGCGGGGCCGCCTCCGTTCCCGTTCCCGTTCCCGCTCCCGCGGCCGTTTCCGCGCCCGCGTACGAGGACGTTCCCTTTCCCGAGGCCCCGCTGTCCGAGGCCCCGCAAGGGGAGGGCTTCCCCGAGGAGACGGACGTTCCCTTCCTCGAAGACCCGTGGGACGAGTTCCTCCCCGAGGAGCCTGAGGCGCCGTTCCCTGCCGATGCCGACCTCGGAGCACCCCCCGCCCGGCGGGACGAATCGATCGGCTCGGGAGCCGTACCCGAGTCGGGGACGGCGTCCGGGGCGGGAACGGTGTCCGAGCCGGTCTCCGGGGCGAGTGCGGTCTCCGAGCCGGGGACGGCGGCCGCGGAACCCGCAGCCGACTCCGGGCCCTGGGCCGGGTTCGAGGCCGAGCCCGGTGAGCGGTCCTCCGAGCGGCGGCCGGCTCCTGCGGCAGAGCTGCGAGGGTGGGACAGGGAGCGGGCGAAGGCGTGGGAACGCGACATCGAGCTCCTGCTCAGGGAACAGGAGCTGAAGCGACGGCGTGGCAGTGGCCGGGTGGAGCTGCCGACCCACCTCACCGTCTCCTCCCTCGTCACCCTCGCCTCCGACCCCAAGGCGCTCGCCAGGCAGATCCGCCGCCCGGTGCCGAAGAAACCCGCGCCGCTGGCTCGCCGGGGCACCTCCTTCCACCGCTGGCTTGAGGGGCGCTGGGGCCAGCAGCGGCTGATGGACGAGTTCGAGCTGCCCGGCGCGTCCGACGACTTCGAGGAGACCGACGCCCACCTCGACCAGCTGCGCGAACGCTTCGAGGAGAGCGAGTGGGCGGGCAGGGAGCCGCTCGACGTCGAGGTCCCCTTCGAGACCGTGATCGCCGACCGGGTGGTCAGGGGCCGGATGGACGCGGTCTTCCAGGTCTCGGAAGGCCGCTACGAGGTCGTCGACTGGAAGACCGGCCGTCGCCCGAACGGAAGGAAGGCCGAGGCCGCCGCCTCCGTGCAGCTCGCCGCCTACCGGCTGGCCTGGTCCCACCTGGCCGCCGTCCCGCTGGACCAGGTGGGGGCGGCCTTCCACTACGTCCTGCTCAACGAGACGGTCCGCCCCGTCGACCTCCTCGACGAACGCGGCCTCGTCACCCTCGTCGAGTCGGTCCCCGTACTCCCGTGAAACTCCTCACGGTGAACATGACGCTCTTGGCGTGATCCCGCGTCCTGGGTGCCGGAGTGTGACCCAATGATCTCGGTCGGAGCGCGAGGAGGCCGGCGCATCATCACTTCAGCGCCATATCTGTACTACGACATCCCTGATATCCGGCTGGAAATCCTCCCCTGAGTGTCTTCCCGTGAGATTTTCGAAGACCGACCTTCGAGCGCCGGCAGGTAAGCGCGTCGGTCCGACCCACCGCACCTGGTTCCACGCGTACGAGAGAGCGCACGAGCCCGGCTGATCCCGGACCCGTCCTGAGCGGAAAGGCACGCCATGACCACCATCGCCGACACATGGGGCCTGCACGAGGGGCACTTCTGGCTACGCGGAAAGCGGCCCGACCAGCCGGTGAACTTCGACGCCGACACCGGGATGTGGAACGTCTACGGCTATCCCGAGGCGCTGCGGATTCTCGGCGACCCGAAGACGTTCTCCTCCGACACCAGCCGCATGGTGCCCGAGATCGCCAGGCCCGCCGAGCGCAGCCTGACGCAGCTGGACCCGCCCATGCACGGCAAGCTTCGCAAGCTCGTCAGCCACGCCTTCACCCCCAAGATCGTCGCCGACCTCGAACCGCGCATCGCCGCGCTCACCAATGAGCTGCTCGACGCGGTGGCCGAGCAGGACCGGCTGGAGCTGGTGACCGACCTCGCCTACCCGCTGCCGGTCATCGTCATCGCGGAACTGCTCGGGGTGCCCAGCTCCGACCGCTACGTGTTCAAGCAGTGGGTCGACAGAATCTTCGAGAACTCCCAGCGGTTCTCCCTGGTCAACCGCAGCGAGGAGCAGGAGCGCAACCTCGCGGTCGCGATGGAGCAGATGAAGCACCTCACCGACTACCTCGGCGAACACGCCACCGAGCGCAGGCGCCACCCGCGCGCCGACCTGCTCACCCAGCTCGTCGAGGCCGAGGTGGACGGTGAGCGGCTCAGCCAGGCCGAGGTGGTGAACTTCGCCAACATCCTGCTGCTGGCCGGGCACATCACCACCACCATGCTGCTGGGCAACACGGTGCTCTGCCTGGACGAACAGCCCGAGCGGTTCGCCCGTGCCCGTGCGGACCGCTCGACGATCCCGGCCGTGATCGAGGAGTCCCTGCGCTTCTTCAGCCCGTTCGCGGCCGTCGGCCGCGTCACCAACGTCGACGTCGAGATCGGCGGGCAGCAGGTGCCCGCCGACCAGCTGCTCATGGTGTGGATCGCGGCGGCGAACCGCGACCCCAGACAGTTCGCCGACCCCGACGTCTTCGACCCGACCCGCGATCCCAACCCCCACCTCGGTTTCGGCAGGGGCATCCACTTCTGTCTCGGCGCCCCGCTGGCCCGCCTGGAGGGCCGCGTCGCGCTCGACATCCTGCTCGACCGCTTCCCGCACCTGCGCACCGACCCGGACGAGCCGCCGCAGTTCATCCCCAGCCCCAACATGACCGGCGTACGCAAACTGCCGCTGCTCACCTCCGCCGGCTGAGCGGGCCGCTCCGCCCGGATCCGCCCTGCGAGGAAAGGCAGCCGCCTCCACGTCGCGCGAGCGGCTTGACGAGAAACCCGGGGAGCCGAGGCGCCACCGAGTCCGCGGAGCGTTCGCGGTGGCGTCCGAGGCTCATCCCCTCAGCGGACGCAGGGCGGAGCCCCAGGCGAGGACCTGGTCGAGGACGGCGTTCAGTTTGTCCTCGTGGACGGAGGCGGGCTTGAAGCCGTCCGCGAAGTCGGTGTGGATCGACAGCCCGACCTGGTTCGACACGGTGGCCACGCTGAGCAGGCCCAGCACGGGCCGTAGGTGCGCGATCGCCCGGGGCGCGCCGTCCACGCCGTAGCCGACGAAACCGGCCGCCTTGTTGCTCCATTCGGCGTACAGGAAGTCGATGGCGTTCTTGAGCCCGCCGGGGAACGAGTTGTTGTACTCGGGAGTCACGATCACGAACGCGTCCAGGGACGAGATCTTGGCCGACCAGCGCTTGGTGCGCTCGTGCCGGTAGTTGCCCGTGGCAGGGTGCTCGGGCTCGTCAAGGTTTCCCAGGTCGTAGTCTTTCAGGTCGACGAGTTCGTACTCGGCGTCGCCCCGCTTGGCCGCCAGATCGCGGACCCAGTGCGCCACCGCCTCGCCGTTTCGGCCGGGCCGGGTGCTGCCCAGGATGATGCCGACCTTCAGCATGTCGTTCTCCCTCGCTCGGTTACGAAAACCACCGTAGGGAGACCAGCTGAGATAATGAATGCGTAGCTGTCCAATATTTATAAGCCAGCGTCTCAAGGCGTAGACTGGCCGCGTGGATATGCTGAGCGACGTCGCGGCCTTCATCCGATGTGGGCGCCCCACCTCCGCCCGTGTCTCCTGGCGTGCGCCCTGGGGGGTGTCGTTCCGCGCGTCGCCCGGTTCCGCGGGGTTCCAGGTGGTGCTGCGCGGCTCCTGCTGGCTCCTCCCCGAGGAGGGCGAGCCCGTTCCACTGAGCGTGGGCGACCTGGTGTTCCTGCCGCACGGCGACTCGTTCGGGTTGGCCGACGATCCCGCGAGGCCACTGGTCGAGTCCGACTGTGGCGCGCACTCTCAGCTGTTCGCCTCGGCAGGGTTCGGCGGCGCGGGCGCCGAGACGGTCATTCTGTCCTGCGGTTACCTGCTCGACCTCGACAGGACCCACCCGATCCTGGGTTCGCTGCCCGGCGTGATCCATCTGCCCTCGACGCTCGGCAGCCATCCGGAGCTGCGGGCCGCCGTCGAGTTGCTGGCCGGAGAGATCGACAATCCCCGCCCGGGCACGGACACCGTCGTGTCGTCCCTGCTCGACATGTTGCAGTTGTATGTCCTGCGGGCCTACTTCGAGACGCAGGACGAGCCCTGCACCCTGTCCGGCTGGGCCGCCGCGCTGGCGGACCCGGCCGTCGGCCGCGCGCTCGACGCCATCCACCGCGACCCCGCCCGCCGCTGGACGGTCGAGTCCCTCGGCGCTCACGCGGGCCTGTCGCGCGCCGGCTTCGCCCGCCGCTTCACGGGACTGGTCGGGCAGCCGCCGCTGGCGTACCTGACCTGGTGGCGGCTGATGAGCGCGGCCCGCATGCTGCGTGACTCCGACGCGTCGGTGGCGGAGGTGGCCGAGCGGGTGGGGTACGGGTCGGAGTTCGCCTTCGGTAACGCGTTCAAGCGGGAGTTCGGCGTGGCGCCCGGCCGGTTTCGCCGCCGGGCCGCGGTGGCCTAGCGAGAACGGCGGCGAGTCGTCCGGGGCGGAGGACAGCTGGAACGCGCCTGTCGCCGTTGTGAGTCTCCGGTGGCCAAACGGGTGCGACGGCCATCCCGTCACCCGGTACATCGCGCGGGTTGGGGTACTTTCGCCCCACTCCGAGCGGTTTTGAACCTCAGATCGAGATCTGTGGGCAAGTGCGAACGGCATCCTGATTTGAGGAGAAGTTTCGGTCCGGTTCATCGTTCGTTCCGCTTGCCTGCACAGGATCGAGGTCGCGACACCCCCCTTTCCCAGGAGAAGTCAATGCGTCCCTTGAGCACACTGACGTCCACAGCGTTGACGGTCTGCCTGCTCGGCACCGTGGCCCTACCGGCGACGGCGAAGGACCTGCCCACCGTCGACCCCCGGGTCGAGACCCCGGCCCTCTTCGACGACGAGGCCGGAGGCAACGCCAACGGTGACGACCCGGCGATCTGGGTCCACCCCACCTCCCCGGCGGCGAGCGTGATCGCCACCACCGCGAAGGAGGGCGGGCTCTACGTCTACGACTTGGACGGCAGGCAGCTCCAGCACCTGCCCGCGCCGGCCGCGCCCGGCCGGGACGACGAACCGGGCCGGTTGAACAACGTGGACGTCGTCTACGGTCACGCCGCCGCGGCGGGACGGTCGGACATCTTCGTTGCCTCCGACCGCGGTGCGGACAAGCTGCGCGTCTACCGGATCGACCCCGCGAAGGCCGGACGGGACCGACGGGTGCTCACCGACGTCACCGACCCCGCCGCGCCGTTCGTCTTCAACACGACCCAGGCGGAGGTGAACGACGCCGAGACCGTGTACGGCCTCGCGACCTGGAAGCGGGACTCGGGCACCTACGTCCTGGTCAGCCGCCGGCACACGACGCGGCTCGCGCTGCTGAAGCTCACCGACGCCCCGGGCGGCAAGGTCGGCTACACGAAGGTCAGGACCATCGACCTGCCCTCGCGCTTCACCCTCCCGAACGGTCGGAGCTGGACTCCCTGCGACGAGCCGGGCGTGGGTCCGCAGATCGAGGGCATGGTCGTCGACGCCGGGACCGGCACGCTCTACGCGGCACAGGAGGATGTCGGCATCTGGCGTCTGAACGGCGATCTCACCGGCTCGCCGGTGCTGGTCGACCGCGTCCGGGAGTACGGCGTACCCGCCACCTACGACGCCGACGCCGACGAGTGCGTACCCGGGGCCGACCCCGGGTACGGCGGCCGCAACCTGACCGCGGACGCCGAGGGCCTGACCATCTACCACGGCAAGGGCGGCAAGGGCTACCTGATCGCCTCCAGCCAGGGAGACAACACCTTCGCCGTCTACGACCGCGGCGGAAGGAACACCTACCTCGGCTCCTTCCAGGTCGGCGAGCGCGGTCGTATCGACGGTGTGCAGGGCAGCGACGGGGCGATGGTGATCAACGTGCCTCTCGGCCGCGGGTTCCCCAAGGGCCTGTTCGTCACGCACGACGGCACCAACACCCCCGAAGCGTCGGACTCGGAGGGCGAGGTGCGGGAGAACACCAACTTCAAATACGTGAAGTGGGACGACATCGCCCGCCGTCTCGGCCTGGACATCGACACCACGAGCTGGCACCCGCGCCGCTGACCGGCCCTCACCCGCTCGGAGCCGTACGAGCGGCTCGTACGGCGCCGAGCGGGAGCGTCGGGGCGACCCCCCGCTCCCGCTCGGAGCCAAGGCGCATCAGGGCTTGCGACCCACTCCGACGTAGCCGATAGAGGTGTTCCGGGCACCGAACAGGGGCGGATCGGCGAGGCGCCACTCCCTGGGGAACACCAGGCCGGGTTCGAGCAGCTCGTAGCCGTCGAAGAAGCGGGAGATCTCCGCGTGCGTGCGCAGGCTCAGCGACGCGGTGGCCCGGTTGTAGATCTCCAGGGCCTCCGGCGTGGTGTCGGGCTTGGCGTCGGTCCCGTGACTGACGACGAGATAGCTGCCCGGCGCGCTCGCCTCGTGCAACCGCTCGACGATCTGGTAGGCACCCGCGCCTTCAGGGTTCTCGTCCGGGATGAAGTGCAGGATGGCGAGCAACAGGAACGCCACGGGCTGGTCGAAGTCGATGTGCCCGCGCAACTCGGCCAGCAGCGTCTCCGGGTCACGCACGTCGGCCTGCACGACGGTGACGTTGTCGCTGTTCTCCAGGATCGCCCGGCTGTGCGCGCACACGACGCTGTCGTAGTCCACGTAGACCACGCGGGTGTCGGGTGCGACCTCGTGCGCGATCTCATGCGTGTTGCCCCGGGTGGGAAGCCCGGAGCCCAGGTCCACGATCTGCCGGATGCCCGACTCGACCAGGAGGCGTACGGCACGCCCGAGGAACGCCCGGTTCTCCTTCGCGGAGTCGCGTGTCTCGGGGAAGATCTTCAGCATCTGCTCGGCCGCGGCCCGATCGGAGGCGAAGTTGTCCTTGCCGTCCAGGTAATAATCGTACATCCGGGCGATGTTGGGCACGTTCGGGTCAACCCCGGCCGGCCCAGCCTGATCATCCACGGTTTCTCCAGACTCTTCCGCCTTTGTCTGGCTTTGATCTTAGAGAGGCTTTCACGTTTTGGCAGCGAGATGAGGTCATCGCCGTGAGCCTTTGGCGGCGGACGTCGCCGGGGCCGGTGAACAGCCCGAACGGCCGGCCTTGCCGGTCGGGTGTCATCCTTCTGATGGTGTGCCGCTCATCCTCGCGAGTGACGTCACAGTCCTGCCTCCGTTGTCATGATCTGGTCTGTGGTCACAGAGGCAGCTTTACGGGCGGGCTGGTGGCGGGTCGTCGGGCGGGGGGTGCTGTTCCTCGCAGCGACAGTCACCTCCTGGTGGCTCATCGGTATCGTCTTCGCCCTCGGCTCAGGATGGTCGTTTCTGGGCGGGATGCTCGGCCTCGCCCTGGTCGGCTGTGCCCTGGTGGCACTGGTTGGGATCTCCGAGGATGTCCCCTGGGCGGTCTGGGGGACGTTTCCGTTCCTCGCCGTACTGCTGTTGAGCGGCATGTTCCTGCCGGGCGACTACTACCTGAGCACCTTCGGTGAACCGGTGACCACGACCGTGGCGGAGCGGACGTGGGTCGAGGGCCGGAGGTCGCACAGGGACCATTACCGGTATGTCCTGCGGGGACCGGACGGTCGACTCCTTGACGAGGTGATCAAGAACTATAGGGACGATTCGCCACTGGAGATCGGGGCGCCGGTCGAGATGCTGATGGATCCCCTGGGCGTGTTCGAGGCCAGGGAGCCGCAGGAGCTGAGGTCGCTCACCGTCCTCTGGGTCTCGGCGGCCGGGGTCGTGCTGATGACGATCGTGCTCAGCGTGATGGGTGAGCTGAGGCGCCGGACCATGCTTCCCAAGGGGGCAGGCGCTTCGAAGGCCGATGACTCCGAAAGAGCCCCGGCAAAGCGCGGTTCCGGGAACCCCACGGCGCCCGACAGTCCCAAACGAGCGAACGGCTCCAGAAGATCCAACAAGCGAAGAAGCTGAACTCCCATCGCGGCGGCACGGTCCTCGCTTCACGGCGCCATGCCCACTGGCTGGGAAACTCGTACACCACTTCCATGGACGCAACTCAAGCAACGAACTTGCGGGGACTTGCGCAACAGCCTCCTCACCGAGCGTGTCGATCGCATCCATGGCACTTGGCGGGCTCCAGGCATGGCCGACTATCTCTGGCCGAACTCGCCGTTCTTCACGCCGCCAATGAACGCGCGTCACTCATCAAAGGTGAAGTTCAGCATGGGTCCGTTGGGGTTTTTGCTGTCTCGTACGGCCCGGTTGCCGCCGGGGAGGTTGGCGACCTCGACGCAGTTGTCGGTGTTGGCTCCGCTGAGGGTGCTCTTGCGCCAGGTGAGATTCGGACGGGTCTGGTCCACTGTTTCGCCTATCCCTTGTGATGCTTCATGGGGTTAGCCGCCTGTCGAGTCGGCTGGTTCGGATAGTCGAACCTGCCGTTTTTGACGTTGGTGATGAATGCTCGCCATTCGGTGTGCGTGAAGTTGAGTATGGGTCCGTTGGGGTTTTTGCTGTCTCGTATGGCGCGGTTGCCGCCGGGTAGGTTGGCGATCTCGACGCAGTTGTCGGTGTTGGCTCCGCTGAGGGTGCTCTTGCACCAGACGAGGTTATGAGTGTTTTGTTCCACTATGCTCCACTTGTCTCTTGAGTTGTTCTGTCAGTTTTGTGAGGTATCGAACCGACTCTTCTGGTGACAGAGCTAATGTCATCACATGATTGTAAATAAGGCTATATCGCTGATAGTCCGCCTGCTGCTCAAGCCAGAGATTTTCCGTTACGGTCACGGTGTAAATGAGGCTCGGGTCATTGGGGAAGTCCAGGATGACGAACGCCCCGTCCAAGGCGGGATGGGCGCCAGCGGAGTCGGGAACTACTTGTATGGTGACGTTCGGCCTGGCGGCCATGGTGATGAGGTGGTTGATCTGCTCACACATCACTTCGGCCCCACCTATCAACTTTCGTAATGCGGCCTCGTCGATCAATGTCAGCAGGGTCGGCGGATTCTCGTTGGTGAGGATCTCCTGGCGTGCGAGCCTCGCCTGCACATGGCGTTCGATGAGGGCTTCGTCCAGAACACGGCCAGCTCGCCATACTGCTTTCGCGTATGCCTCCGTCTGAAGTAATCCTGGAACGAGGATGACCTCCCAAGTTCGGATGACGCTGGCGCCTGCTTCGAAGTCGGGCAGGCTGGTCCGGAAGACGTCCTGGTACTTCTCCCACCAGCCGCGCTGACGTGACTCCCTGGCGAGAGTGATCATCGCCTCGCGCTGGTCTTCGTCGGTGACACCATAGAAATCGAGCATCAGGCGTATGTCGTGGACGCTGGGAAGCTTCCACTCGTTGCGCTCCATCCTCGATATCTTCGACGGCTCCCACTCCAGCCTCCTGGCGGCCTCGGTCACCGAGAGGCCGGCTTCCTGGCGGAGTTGGCGGAATGCCTGAGAAAGCCTCCGTCGCTTGACCGTAGGGCTGTTCGCCATGCTGAGACCTCCCTGGGAATTGTCCGCTATGACCTCCGGTCAAAGTGGACAATTTACCGCACAATCACTTGTGCGTTGCGATTTATACTTTGCTCTGCCAGCATGCTAGTGGGCTTGAGGCAGGAAAGTGGTCGCATTGCGACAGTGGCAACTGCTTGCCCCGGAGCCTGCGGAAACGTGTCCGAATTAGTGTCACATCGGCGATTGTCATATTTAATGCTACTTGTGGATCGGTAGTTCGGACACGGGTTGCATGTCAGCCCTGGATCGACAGAAGGAATGTCTGCTCTGATCAATGTGGAATGAGAAGGGCGGTGACATCAGTGATCCTGGTCTATCTATCCAGCCCAAGCGGTTGCGATGGTCGCATCCCGTCTCGTCTCCACTGAACCGATGCCAATAGGCGAGGCCGTCACGGTGCAGCAACACCGTGACGGCCTCTTGAACCGGACGCTGGAGGTCCAATCCCGTGCTCGATTTTACAAGGGCGATCCGGGTCATCCGGATGCGTTTCAGTGGTGACCGGCCGCCGACCCCGTTGGGGTGTCGGTGGTGTGGGCATTCGCCGTACGCACACGACGACCGGTGCCTGCCGCACCGGCAGGCGCACGCCTACGAGCGGCCGACTCCTGCGCAGTTCCGGGCGAGGCTGGCGGAGTGGTGGCGGCTGGGGTTCGCGGGGCGGTTGTCCGCCTCGGCGGAGGTACGCCCGCCGAGGGAGGCGCGGCCGTTTCCCGGTCACGGACGTCAAGCCCGTCCCGTGGAGCCGGCGGGCGCGGGGTCGTTCGCGCCGTACGGGCGAGGTCGGCCACCGGACGAGCTCGCCGGGAGCGGGCGTAGGCCGTACCCGGGCATGCTGCGGCAGGGAAAAGCGGCGTGAGCGGGCGGCATCGGCGGGGCGAGCCCGTCGATCAGCGAGGCCCACGGCGGTGGGACCGCGAGCAGCGGGAGGTCGCGGACCGGCTGGATCGGGCCGAGACGGGCTGGCTGGTCATGTACGGGGTGGGCGGGCGCCGGTTCTACGCGATCGCGGTGGGAGGCGAGCCGCTGGTCGTGCAGGCGGGCACGGCCGAGGAGTTGTGCGCGCTGATGCGCGAGGCGGAAGAGACCGAAGCGGAAACCCACCGGCACGGGCAAGGAGATCTGATGGTCGCAGGCACCCTCGACGGACTCCGGACCGTCTGCTGGGACATTCCCCGTGACCCGGCGACCGTCGCCGAGGCCCGCCGGATGACGCGGGACGTCTTCACCGGCTGGGATCTGCCGCCGGAGTTCGTCGACGACGCGGTCCTGGTGGTCGGTGAGCTGGTGGCGAACGCCACGGTGTACGGGCAGGAGCCGATCCGGCTGTCGCTGTGGAGCATGGCCCAGGGGGTCTGTGTACGGGTCACCGATCACGGTCCCGGGTGGCCTCGTCCGCTCGACCTCGGCCAGGACGCCTCTCATGGCAGGGGTCTCGCGATCGTCGAGGCGCTGGCCGACCGCTGGGGTGTCGTCCCCGTCAAAGGCGGGGGAGGGGCCGGGCGTGGAGGTACGGGAGGAAGAGGGGGCGGGGGTGGAGACGGAGGCAAGACGGTGTGGATCGCGTGGGAGGTGCCCTCGGGGAGCGGTGTCTCCAGGACCGTCGACTGTGTGGACCTGGTCTCGTCCTCACGGCTCCGCGAAGGAGTCGACCGGCCGTTCTGACAACGAGTCACAACCGGTAGGGGTGATTATCACAGCGGCCATTGATTCGGTGTTGGCCGGAACGTATGTTCCTCTCAACATCCGAGTACGCCTCATGTTTAGGGGATCCTCCTATGCATGCACGCCTCCGGCGGATGACCACGGCGGCCTCCGGGCTCCTTCTGGTCCTCACGCTGGCATCCCCCGTCGTGCCCGCAGCCGCCGCCTCCACGACCTCATCCAAAACCGGCACCACGACCGGTACGGTGACCGCTGCCGTCCTCCCTCCCGACGACTACTGCCTCGGAGAGTGCGCCGACATCCTGCCTCCGGGGCAGAACGGCAACGCCACCCTCGCCGGGATCCTCGCCCACCAGGCCCTGGGCACCAAGCCGAAGCACAGCGACGACCAGCTCGGCAAGTACGCGAACCTCCTGTCTAGCTACACCGGCCTCACCAACGACCAGATCGCCGACTTCTTCAACGACGCCTCGTTCGGCGTCTCCGCCGGACAGGTGGAGAGCACCACGAACCCCCGTTCGGACGTGACGATCGTCCGTGACAAGGCGACCGGGACCCCGCACATCACCGGGACGACCCGCGAGGGCACGATGTTCGGCGCCGGGTACGCGGGAGCGCAGGACCGCCTGTGGGTGATGGACCTGATGCGGCACGTGGGCCGCGGCGAGCTGACGCCGTTCGCCGGTGGCGCGCCCGGCAACCGGGCGCTGGAGCAGAGCGCCTGGCGCAACGCCCCCTACACCGAGGCGGACCTCCAGACGCAGATCACCAGGCTGAGGGACTCCGGCCCCCGGGGCGCGCAGCTCTACACCGACGTGCAGCACTACATCGCCGGTATCAACGCCTACATCGACCGCTGCATGGCGGACCGGAACTGCCCCGGAGAGTACGTACTGACCGGGCACCTCGACGCGATCACCAACGCGGGCGGCCCGGTGAAGTTCACCATGACCGACCTGGTCGCGATCTCCGGCGTGATCGGCGGGCTGTTCGGCGGTGGCGGCGGTGCGGAGATGCAGTCCGCGCTCGTGCGGGTCGCGGCCCGCGCCAAGTACGGTACGGCGGTCGGCGACCAGGTCTGGGCGGCGTTCCGCGCGCAGAACGACCCGGAGGCGACGCTCACCCTGCACAACGGCCAGAGCTTCCCGTCCGGCGCCGCGCCCGCCGGAGCCACCGGGGTCGTCCTGCCCGACCCGTCGACGGCGCCTGTGGACATCACCGCGAACGAGACCGGCTCCGCCACCTCCGCAGCCTCGGCGGCGGCGACGGCCCAGAAGGGCGTGCTCGACGGCCTGCTCGTCGACAACTCCAAGCCCGGAATGTCCAACGCCGTGGTGGTCTCGGCGGCGAAGTCGGCGACAGGGAACCCGATCGCGGTGTTCGGCCCGCAGACAGGCTACTTCGCCCCCCAGCTGCTCATGCTGCAGGAGCTCTCAGGGCCGGGCATCCGCTCGCGCGGCGCCGCCTTCGCCGGGCTCAACCTCTACGTGCTGCTCGGCAGGGGCACCGACTATGCCTGGAGCGCGACCTCCAGCGGCCAGGACATCACCGACACGTACGCCCTCCAGCTCTGCGAGCCCGGCGGCGGCGCGGCCACCACCGCGTCCAACCACTACCTCTACCGGGGCGTCTGCACGGAGATGGAGACGCTGAGGAAGACCAACTCGTGGAAGCCCACCGTCGCCGACTCCACCGCCCGCGGCTCCTACGACCTCGTCGTCCAGCGCACGAAGTACGGGCTGGTGAGCTGGCGCGGCACCGTCGGCGGGCAGCCCACCGCCTTCACCACGCTGCGGTCGACGTACCAGCACGAGGTCGACTCGGCGGTCGGCTTCCAGATGTTCAACGACCCGGCCCAGATGGGTGACGCGGCGGCGTTCACGAACTCGGCCTCGACGATCGGCTTCGCGTTCAACTGGTTCTACGTCAACTCCAAGGACGCGGCGTACTTCATGTCGGGCAACACCCCGGTCAGGTCCGCGGTGTCCGACCCGAACCTGCCGATGACGGCCGACGCGGCCCACGAGTGGGCGGGCTTCGACCCGGCCACCAACAGCGCGACCTACACCGCTCCCGCCACCCACCCCCAAGCGGTGAACCAGGACTACTTCGTCAGCTGGAACAACAAGCAGGCCAAGGACTACGGCTCCGCGGACGGAAACTTCAGCTTCGGGCCGATCCATCGGGCCGACCTGCTGGACGCCCCGATCAAGGCGGCCCTGTCGGGAAGCGGCAGGCTCGACCGGGCGGGCACCACGAAGATCATGGCCGAGGCCGGTGTGACCGACCTGCGCGGGAAGAGGGTCCTGCCCGACCTGCTCCGAGTGATCAACAGCGCGGCCGTGACCGACCCGGCCCTCGCCTCGGCCGTCTCCAAGCTGTCGGCCTGGACGTCGGCGGGATCTCGCAGGCTGGAGACCTCGCAGGGCAGTAAGACCTACGCCCACGCCGACGCGATCCGCGCGTTCGACGCGTGGTGGCCCAAGCTCGTCCGCGCACAGTTCAGGCCGGGTCTTGGCGACGGCCTCTACCAGTCGATGGTGAACGCGATCCAGATCAACGAGTCACCCTCCGGCCACCAGCAGGGCGACCTGTCCACCCTGCCCACCTCGGCGAACGAGGCCCAGGCGCACAAGGGCTCGGCGTTCCAGTACGGCTGGTGGGGCTACGTGAGCAAGGACGTCAGAAGCGTGCTCGGCGACCCGGTCCCCGGACCGCTGCCCGCCAAGTACTGCGGGAACGGCACGGTGGCGGGCTGCCGTACCGTCCTGCTGGAGAGCCTGGCGGCGGCGCTCGCCGAACCCGCGGCGACGACCTACCCCGGAGACGACGTCTGCGCGGCGGGCGACCAGTGGTGCGCCGACGCCGTCGAGCAGTCTCCGCTCGGCGGGATCACGCACTCGCTGATCTCCTGGCAGAACCGGCCGACCTACCAGCAGGTCGTGTCGTTCCCCGCCCATCGGGGTGACGCGATCAACAACCTGGCGGAGGGGAGGAGCGCCTCGGCGTCGAGCACCCAGCTCTTCTACCCGGCGAGCAGGGCCGTCGACGGCGACCCGACCACCCGGTGGTCGAGCTCGTCCAGCGACAACCAGTACCTCCAGGTCGACCTCGGGTCGGCCACGACCGTGGCCAGGGCACTGCTGCGCTGGGAGGCGGCGTACGGGGCCGCCTACTCGATCCAGACCTCGACCAACGGCTCCACCTGGACCACCGTCTACTCCACCACCACGGGAAACGGCGGCGCGGACAACGTGAGATTCACCCCGACCACTGCCCGGTACGTCCGTATGCAGGGTGTCACGCGGGGGACGTCGTACGGCTACTCCCTCTACGAGCTGGAGGTCTATCCCCGGTGACGAACACCTGAGGTGAAGAGGTGACGGTCGCCGCCGAGAGGACGGCGGTGACCGTCACCCTCTCTCGACCGTCACGCTGGGCTCCCTGACGGGCCGAACCTCTCAGGCTGGCCGGAAGATGTCTGGCGCGACGGCGGGAGACGGTTCCAGCCGACCTCGGACGGCCCCGGACGACCCCGACGACCCCGCGGGGTCCGTCGACCGTCCGGGCGACGGACCCCGCGGGAAGTCCTCCGCCGTTCAGGCCGTGGCCAGCGGGTTGGCGACCGTCACGTATCCCGCGGAACGGTCCGCCGAGCGCGTCCACCGGACCGACAGGTTGGCCTTGGCCGGTAGCGGCGCTCCCGACAGCAGCTCCGACAGCGGCCGGGGCCACCCGCGCGACGCCGCGTACTTCGCCAGGACGTCTCCCGCCACCGCCCACAGCTCCCGCGTGGACCCGGTCCCCGCGAGGGAGGCGGCGATCTCGGCGAGGTGGTTGACCATCAGGCAGTAGACCACCCGGTTCCAGCCGGAGGCCGCGTCGTAGGTGAGCGCCTCGGCGACCCGGTGGGGCACCCCGGACAGGTCGTGCCGCCCCGCGACGAGCTTCGTGCCTTCCAGATCGCGGAACACGGCCTCCACGGGCAGCCCGTCCGCGTCCACACCGATCAGGACGTTCTGCAGGTGGGGTTCCAGCACCACGCCGTGACTCACGTAGGCGTCGAGCACCGGCGGCGCCACGCACTCCACGTACGCCCGCCACCAGCGCACCGGATCGGCCACCGACACCCCGGCCATGCCCGTCGGCACGCCGCCCGGCACCGTTCCGGTCATCGGCGGCCCGACCACGCCCGGCACCGTTCCCGCCGCCCGCCACCGAGCGATGTCCGGCACGTCGCTTCGCACCGCTCCGGTCACCGGCGACCGCACCGTGTCCGGCATGTCGCCCGCCACCTGCCACCCGGTGGCCAGCGCGCCGCTCAACAGGGGGGTCACCCCCGGCCTGCACACCGACCACGGGCCGACCCGGACGATCACGCCGAGCCCTTCCAGCAGCCGGGTGCCCAGCTTCGCGGAGCGGTAGCCGGGCTCGGGCAGCCAGCGGGTGCCGGGGAAGGCGGCGGCCAGGTCGAGGAAGACCGGTTCGAGGCGACGGCTCAGCTCGACCGCGCCCGCCAGCTCGTACCAGGAGTTCTTCCGCACGCAGTTGGTGATCCGCACATCCAGGCTGAACTTCAGGCACCGGTCGATCAGCGGCTCGTAGACCGTGCGGACCGACGACGTGGGAACCGCCATCCGGGCGCTTTCCCCCAGGTCGATCAGACGGCCGTCGGCGAGTGGTGCGGCCAGGTCCGCCGCGAGCAGCTCCAGCTGCCACGGGTGCGCGGGCAGCGGCGAGTAGCCCGGCGGTGCCTGGCCGAGCTCGTCGAGCGCGCCGGTGTCACCCTCCCCGGCCAGCACGTCGTCCCTCACCCCGAGCAGCCGCAACGGGAAGCTCGCGTGCGCCTCCGGTGCGTATCGCAGCCAGCCCGCGCCGCCGCGCGCCTTCGGGCTGGGATGGAACGGATGCCCACCGACCAGTGCCTGCTCCGAGGCGAGCCACGGGTCGGTGGGCGGCGGCACCTCCTGCCGGGCCGCGATCAGCGCCGCGATGGCGTCCCTGCTCGCGGCGACCTGGGCGGCGAACTCGTCGTTGTCCTCGCCGAGTTCGGTCTCCACCAGCCGGACGAGCACGTCCGTCGAGAGCGGCCGCCAGGAGCCGTTCTCCAACCATTCGGGCCGCCCCTCGAAGCGCAGCGCGAGCCCGCCGTGCGCGCGGGCCCGCAGGCGAGTGCCGGCGACGCTCAGCAGCACGTACGGTTCCTCGTGCCCGACCTGCCCCCGAGGGCCCGCGATCTCCCTCACGCAGCAGCGCAGCAGCGCCGCCAGCGAGACGTCCTCGGCGACGGCGGGGGCGACGGCGGCGGGTGAGCCGAGGGCGAGGCTGGTCATGTCGTCCTTCGCGGGATCTGGGGGGTTCGCGGGAGCTGGGGAGGATGGCGGAGATAGTTCGGCCCGCTCGTGCCGTAGAACTTGTTCACGTCCCGCGCGCCGGTGCGGGCCTTGTCCACCAGGGTCCCGGCGGTGATCATCGATTTGCCGACGAGCCGGTCGGCGTCGAGGGTCCTGGCCCGCAGCAGCCGGGCCATCGGATCCTCCCCGTACTCGTCGAGCGCCTCGGTGAGCGTGTCGCGGACCAGCTCGAAGGCCCTCGGCGAGGGCAGCGCTCCGAACGTCACGGCCGCCGCGGCCAGATGCAGGGTGATGGTCACGAACACGTCGGCGAGCGCGTGCGGGTCGTCGGTGAACATCCGCGCGTCGGTGAAGTCCGGCACCGCGAGCTCGGCGGACCGCAGCCTGTCCGGCGAGGTCAGCAGGCCGTCGTTGTCCTTGACGAGCAACCGCAGGACACCGTCACCCGCGCCCCCGTCACTGGCGCCTCCGTCACCCGCGCCCCCGTCACTGGCGCCTCCGTCACCCGCGCCTCCGTCACTGGCGAGACCGCCCCCGAGGCCGTTCCCGCTCGCGGTCTCGGCGCCGAACACCAGCGAGAGGTTCTGTTGATGGGCCTCCAGCGCCGTGCCGTACCTGACGAAGAGCCGCACGTGGAAGCGGAACAGCACCCGCAGGTATCGGCCGAGCAGCCGGGTGACGTCCCCGTCGAACCACCGCCCGGCGAGCTCTTCGACGACCAGGCCGCCTCCGGGCAGCGGCGCGGGCAGCGCCGCGACCGGGACGACCTCCCCGGCGGGATGACGGCGCAGCAGCCAGCCCAGGTATTCGTGCCCGGCGTGCCCGTACGTCTGCTCGTCGGCGAGAAGCACCTCGGGATCGGGCATGGCCCGCAGAAGCATCTCGGCCCGCGCCCCGTCGGCCAGCGTGTCCGGCTTGAGCGACCTGCGGTTGCGCAGCCCGAGGGTGCTGGTGGTGAGCGGCAGCTTCAGGTGCGTGCCGGGGACGATCTCGACCGTCCGCATCGAGAGCGTGGGCCTGACCTCCAGGTACGCCGACGGAGCCACGACCGCCCACGGGATCTCCTCGACCACCGGGACCGTGAGCGGGTGTACGGGGAACAGCACATGGGTCCGCGCGAGATCCCCGGCCAGGCCGACGGCGGCGAACCCGGGCGCCACCGGGGGTTCCGTCCCGATGAGCCGTTCTCGCGGCACCGCCGCCCATCGCAGCTCGAAGGCGGGCGCGAACTCCGGCGCGTACGCGGTCAGATCCTCGTCGGACAGGCCGCTCCTGGACCGGGCCGTCGGATAGACGGGGTGATCGAGGAACGCGGCCAGCGTCTCGTACCACACGCCGCCGCGCCCGTTTTCGCGCCCACTGCCCGTTGTGCGCGGTGCCTCGTTTCCCGCCGCGCGTCCGGTTTCGTCTTCGGTTGTGCGCGGGGCGTCGTCTCCCGTCGCGCGTCCGTTCCCGCTCACCGTCGTGTGCGGAAGGCCGGAACGCGTGGCGACGGCGGTGACGTTCAACCGGACGAGTACGTCCTCGCGGTGGACGTCGTGAAGGTCGAGGGCGCGCAACGCCTCGCGGCACTCGGTGACGAACGACTCCACCCCGGCGGTGTCGGCGAGAGAGGAGATCTCTCGCAGGGCGCGCAGGACCTCTTCCAGGTGAAGTGCCTCCTCCGGGGCCACCACGAAGTCCTGGAACAGCGAGCCGGGGGTCAACCGCACCCGCCTGCCCCCGGGCAGGAGCAGCGCGACACCGGTCTTGTCGCGGGTCACCCGCGCGGCCAGACCGCCGTAGTCCTCGCGCAGGAGCGCGTTCAGCACCCGGGTGGCGAGGTACCGTTCCCGTTCGCTCCCGGAATCTCCGCCGACCGCTCGGGCATCCGCGATCTCGCGGTTCACACGGTCACCCGTGGATCGCCGACCCGCCGACACCTCCCCGGGACCTCCGCGGACCACGCGATCGGTCGTGCGTTCCCGGTCCGCACGGTCACCCGTGGTTCCAGGGCGCACTCGGTCGCCCACGGGGTTTTGGCCCACCCGATCGTCCACGTTGTTCCGGCTCACGCGATCACCCACGGGTTCTCCGAGGTGAATGCCGCGACGGCCGCGTCCACGCGGGCCCGATCGGGTCCGATCGCGCGGACGATGCCCACGTAGTCGCGGTTGGTGTTGCTCAGGTCGATCCGGTCGCCCGTCGCGCGCAGCGGCCGGTGCCAGATACGGACCGGGTCGCCGGGTGCGGGAACGACCGTGCCCGGAGCACTCACCACGGTTCCAGGCCGGTCGGCGACGAGGCTCAGCGCGGTCGCGTGCCCCTGGCCCTGGTCGGAAGGCCGCGGTTGCGCACCGAGACGCGCTCCGAGATGCACGCCGAGAACGAGCTCGAACAGGGGCGCGTCCAGCATGCTCGCCAGCAGGAAGTCACAGTGGTCGCCGATCATCCGGTAGTTGACCTCGACGATCCGCGGTCCGGCCGGGGTCATCACGTACTCGGTGTGGCAGGCCCCGAACCCGACCCGCAGCGCCCCAAGGGCCCGCAGCACGTGGTCGCGGCCGGGGGGTGGTTCCCAGTCGAGCCGTTCCTCCACGAAGTACGGCAGCGGCCCGAGGGTGGTGCGGAAACCGCCGAGTACCCTGATCCGCTCGCCGTCGCCGAGCGTCTCCATCGTGTGCAGAGGGCCGTCGAGATACTCCTCCACGACCAGCGTCTCTCCGGGGCGCCTGTCCCGGATGGCCGCGACGGCATCCGCGAGCTCGCCCGCGTCGCGGACCAGTACGACGTCCTCGCTCGCCACGCCCTCGCGTGGCTTCACGACCGCGGGGAACGGCATGTCCGCGGGCGGCGGATCGTCCGGTGCCAGCCGTGCGGAACGGACGGTCTCGACTCCGTCGGCGGCGAGCCGCCGCCGGGTGAGCGCCTTGTTCTTGGTGTCGACGCAGGCCCGCCAGTCCTTGCCCGGCAGGCCGAAGTACGCGGCGGCGAGCGCGGTCTCCGCCTGGATGTGGTCGGAGTTCGAGAAGATCGCGTCCGGGGCGTGGTGGTGCGCGACGGTGTCGATCACCGCCCGCGCGTCGCGCACGTCGCAGCGGAGCACCTCGGCCCCGGAGTCGCGGTACCGCTCGGGCCGGTCGGTGAGGATGGTGACCTCGCAGCCGAGCGCACGTGCCGCAGGGAGAAAGCCGTCGCTGACCGAGTCGGTCGGTTTCAGCGCGGTGAGGTACAGCCGCAATGCAGGGACCCCCGATATCAGGCAAGGCTAACCTAACTCGGAGATCCTAGCCTGAGGTCGATCGGCACGCGGAGGCGATCAGCTTATTGACAGTAGATGTCCGTGTCGCCCAATGATGAGAGCCCGCAGAGCCCTCTGTACAGGGCGGGAAGAACCGGGCGAGGGGCGAGGAAGGAGGAAAATCGGTGATACATCGAGGCGTGTGTCACCTCTCCCGTGCTCATGCCGAGAAGGGGGGAGGGGGGTGTGCGCCGAGACGTATGCCACCTTTCCCGCGCGTACGTCGAGAAGGGCGGAAGACCTGTACGCGGAGAGGGGCGATAGAGGCTTCGCCCTGCGGCATAGTATGTGCACTCGGTGGGGGAGGCTGAACGGCGTGGAGATCGCGGCACAAGAAGGACTGTTGGGACCGCTGCTGCTCGCGCGCAGTGCCATCGACCGGTCGGCGGCGCTTCGCGGCGACGCCGAGTGGCTCGAGAAGGCCTGGGCGGACACCGCGACCAGGGTCGTGGTCATCGACGACGGGCAGGCGCTGATCCGGCGCAGTGGCGGAGAGGCCAAGCTGGTCCTGCTGCCCACGGCGGAGGCGCCGGACGGCGAGCGCTACCTGCTCGGTGTCGACGCCGAGGGCATCGCCTACTTCGCGGTGGCGGCGCCGCTGGCGGACAGCGTCCACACCGGTTCCTTCAACCGGATCGTCGCCCCGCTCGCCTCCTCGGAGCTGGAGGAGGGCCAGACCCTCACCGCTGGGCTCCGCCAGGTGGGGGCGATGCTGGAGGATCTGGACGCGGGGCTGCTGGTGTACGCGGTCGCCCTGGACGCCTGGCACTCCACCCACGAGTTCTGTCCCCGGTGCGGGAGCGCCACCGAGGTGCGCGCGGGCGGGCACGTACGCGTCTGTCCCAAGGACAGCAGCCAGCACTTCCCCCGGGTCGATCCCGCGGTGATCATGCTGGTCCACGACGAGGACGACAGGTGCCTGCTGGCCAGGGGGCCGCAGTGGCCCGAGGGGCGGCTCTCGGTGCTGGCCGGGTTCGTCGAGCCCGGCGAGTCGCTGGAGCACGCCGTGGCGCGCGAGGTGGTCGAGGAGGTCGGTGTGCGCGTCGTCGAGCCGCGCTACATGGGCAGCCAGCCCTGGCCCTTCCCGCGCAGCCTGATGCTCGGCTTCTTCGCGCGGGCCACGTCGACGGAGTTCGTCCTCGATGCCGAGGAGATCGCCGAGGCCCACTGGTTCAGCCGTGCCGAGCTGCTGGCCGCGGTGGAGAGCGGCGAGGTGCGCCTGCCGCCCGAGGTGTCGATCGCCCGCAGGCTCATCGAGGCCTGGTACGGCGAGCCGCTCACCGGCGACTGGTGAACCCTGGCATACGAGAGCCCCGGTGTCCGTGGAAGTGAGACCGGGGCTCCGACGTCGCGAGGGCGGTTACACGCCCGCGCCCGCCAGGATGCGCTTGAGCTCGATCACCGAGGGGTTGGTCCTGACGACCTGGCCGGTGGGGGAGTCGACCACGACGGTGGGAACGACCTGGTTGCCGTTGTTCACGCTCATGACGAACGTGGCGGCGTCCGGGTTGCTCTCGATGTCGATCTCCTTGTAGGAGATCCCTTCGCGGCTGAGCTGGCTCTTCAGCCGTTTGCAGGGACCGCACCAGGTCGTGGTGTACACAGTGAGCGCCATGTCGTGAAAAATCCCCTCATGTGATGTCCGGCGCCAATGGCAACACGGCGAGGGCCGTTCATCTTCCCGATGGGAGCAGTTTCTCCGCGACCCACTGCTGAACCCGGTCCGCCACGCCGGGCAGCCGGTAAAGAGGCGAGCTGTGCGCGATGCCGGGCTCGGTGACTATCGTCACCGGCACGCCGACCTTGCGCAGGTGCTCCTTGAGCTGCTCGCTGTGCTCCGGCGACACGAACTCGTCCTCCGAGTGCACGACCAGCATGGGCGCGTCACCGCGGCTCGCGTGCCACGGTACCTCCATGCTCGCCCAGACCCTGGCGCACTTGCCGGTGGGCTCACAGCCCCCGGCGAGCCTGATGGCCGACTCGCGAAGCTTGCGCCTCTCCAGGTCGAAGGTGTCGATGCCCTCGGTGTACGCCGTGAGCGGGGACATCACCGGGGAGATGCCGACGACGCCGCGCATGCCGGGCCAGCCGTTCTTGTAGGTGCCCACGGCGCCGGCGAGGTGGCCTCCGGCGGAGAAACCGATGACCACGTAGTTGTTCGGGTCGAAGGACCACAGCGCCGCGTTCCGCCGCGCGGTGGCGATCGCGCTCAGCGTGTCGGTGCGCTGTGCCGGCCAGGAGGCGTCGGTGGAGAGGCGGTAGTTGATGTTGAAGACGACGTAGCCCTGCTCGGCGTAGCTGCGGCTTATCTCGGTCATGTACTTCTTGTCGCCCGACGACCACCAGCCGCCGTGGATCAGGAAGACACCCGGCCGCTTCAGCTCGTCGGTTTGATACCAGACATCCATGCGCTGGCGGACGTGCCGACCGTACGCGACGGTGTTGACGACCGTGCCCTGCACCAGGGGGTCGGGCTGGCCCACCGGAGGGGGCGTCGGGTTGCCCGCGCGGGTCTTCTGGGTGGAGGTCTTCTTGGGGTCGCCCGTGCCCGTGCCGCCTGTGCCTGTGCCGGCCTTGCTCACGCCGGTCCCTGTGCCGGTCGTGCCCGCGGCGACCGTGCCGATCTCGGCCACCCCGATGGTCGCCTTCGCCGTGCCGTACGTGCTGCGATCCGCCTCGTCCGCGCCGTTCTTCACCGTACCGGTGGTGGCTCTGCCTGTGGGGGCCTCCGCCGAGCCGGGTGCGCCGGCCTGGGCCGGAGCCGAGACCGTGTGGGCGTGCGCGGTCGTGTACGCCACCGCGGGTACAACCATCGCCGTCGCCAGGGCGAGTGCACCTACGGTTACCCCAGTTCGCACGAGCCTCTTCCTTCCCCCGGATCGGTCGACCCCATTGTGGAGCAAAAAGCCCGCTTTGTGCATCTCGGCGAACCACATAGGTTGACGGCGGCATGTTGCCAGAATGACTGATGCTTGGCCAGTGACTGGGAGGATGTTGCCGCCCGGTCCGTTCGACTGCGTGTAAGGAGGCTCCGTGGAGCCCGACAACGTTCTGGCGGCACTGGATCCCGAGCAGCGTGAGGTGGCGGAAGCAGTCAGAGGACCGGTCTGTGTCCTCGCGGGGGCGGGGACGGGCAAGACCCGCGCCATCACCCACCGCATCGCGCACGCGGTCCGCAGCGGGGTGGTCGACGCCCAGGGCGTGCTGGCGGTGACGTTCACCACCCGCGCGGCCGGTGAGCTCAGGCAGCGGCTGCGGCACCTCGGCACGCCGGGCGTGCAGGCACGCACCTTCCACGCCGCCGCGCTGCGCCAGCTCACCTACTTCTGGCCGCGCGTCATCGGTGGCGACCCGCCCAGGGTGATCGAGTCGAAGCTGCCGCTGCTGATCGACGCCTGTCGCGTCCTGCGCAGGAACCAGGACCGTTCAGAACTGCGTGACATCGCCTCCGAGATCGAATGGGCAAAGGTCACCCAGATCGCCCCAGAGGACTACGCGGAGGCCGCGAAAAAGGCGGGCCGCGTCTCGCCCGCCCCCGCCGAGGAGGTCTTCCGGCTCTACGAGGCCTACGAGAACCTCCGCCGCGACCGGCACCTGGTCGACTTCGAGACCATCCTGGAGCTCACCGCGGCTGTGATGACCGAGCACCGCGAGGTGGCCTCCCAGATCCGCCAGCAGTACCGCTACTTCGTGGTCGACGAGTACCAGGACGTCAACCCCCTGCAGAAACTGCTGCTCGACACCTGGCTCGGCGGGCGCGACGACCTGTGCGTGGTCGGCGACCCCAACCAGACGATCTACTCCTTCACCGGAGCCACCCCCCGCTACCTGACCGGTTTCTCGGTCGAGCACCCCAACGCCACCGTGATCAAGTTGGTCCGCGACTACCGTTCCACCCCCCAGGTCGTCTCCCTGGCCAACCGGGTGCTCGACAGGGCGCGCACCCCGCACAAGCTCGCCCTGATCGCCCAGCGCCCCGACGGCCCCGAACCGGTCTTCACCGAGTACGACGACGAGACCGCCGAGGCGGAGGGCGTGGCGCGGGCGGTGAGGAAGCTCGTCGGCACCGGCGTGCCGACCCGCGAGATCGCCGTGCTGTTCCGGGTCAACGCCCAGTCCGAGGCGTACGAGCAGGCCTTCGCCAAGGCCGGCCTGCCGTACGTGCTGCGCGGCGCCGACCGCTTCTTCGAGCGTCCCGAGGTCCGCCAGGCGGTCGTGCTGCTGCGTGGCGCCGCCCGCTCGGCCGAGCCCGGCGACACGCTCGCCTCGACCGTGCACCACATCCTGGCCGGCATCGGGCTCACTCCCGAGGCCCCCGGCGGCGGCAAGGCCCGCGAGAAGTGGGAGTCGCTGAAGGCACTGGCCGATCTCGCCGAGGACCTCGCCGCCACCGGCGCCGATCTGCCCGCCTTCGTGGCCGAGCTGGAGCGCCGGGCCGGAGAGCAGCACGCGCCGCCGGTCGAAGGGGTCACCCTGGCCTCGCTGCACGCCGCCAAGGGCCTGGAGTGGGACGCCGTCTTCCTCGTCGGCGTCGCCGAGGGCATGCTGCCGATCATCTACGCCGAGACGCCCGAGCAGGTCGAGGAGGAGCGCCGCCTCCTGTACGTCGGCGTCACCCGCGCCCGCGTCCACCTCGCGCTGTCGTGGGCGCTGGCGCGCTCACCGGGCGGGCGGCGTTCCCGCAAACCGTCCCGTTTCCTGGACGGGCTCACCGGCCGCTCCACGCGGAAAAGCCGCGCCGACGCCCCGACCGCGCCGGCCGACCGCCGCCAGGTCGCCACGCCGATCAGCTGCCGGGTCTGCGGCAAGACCCTCACCGTCGCCACCGAGCAGAAGCTCGGCAGGTGCGCGGGCTGCCCCGCCGACTACGACGAGGCGCTGCTCGGGGCGCTCAAGTCGTGGCGTACGGGAGTGGCCAAGCACGAGAAGATCCCCCAGTGGGCGATCTTCACCGACGTCACCCTCCAGGCCATCGCCGAACGGGCGCCGCTTTCGGAGCAGGATCTCCTCGCCATCACCGGAATCGGACGGGTCAAGCTTGATCGTTATGGTGAGGCGGTACTCGAACTATGCCGTATCGCCGCGAACCAGACGGAGGGCGCGTGAACGAGGCGTTGAAGGAGCTTCTGGACCTGCTCGACCTGGAGCAGATCGAGCTCGACATCTTCAGGGGACGCAGCCCGAAGGAGCGCATCCAGCGTGTCTTCGGTGGCCAGGTAGCCGCCCAGGCGCTGTTCGCCGCGGGACGGACGGTGCCCGACGACCGCCACGTCCACTCGCTGCACGCCTACTTCATCCGCCCCGGAGACCCGGCCATCCCGATCGTCTACAACGTCGAGCGGGTCCGCGACGGCAGGTCCTTCACCACCCGCCGGGTGGTGGCCATCCAGCACGGTAAGGCGATATTCACCATGTCGGCCTCCTTCCACGTGACGGAGACCGGCGTCGAACACCAGGCGGTCACGATGCCGCAGGTGGTCGACCCCGAGGGTCTGCCGCTCTTCAGGGACCGGATTCTGCAGGCGGTGGGGCCGGACTCGCCGCTGCGAGAGTGGGTGTCCAGGCCGAGGCCGGTGGACGCCCGCTACGTCACCCCCCTCACCTGGGAGGCCTACCGCGACCCGGAGCTTCGCGGTTCAAACACCAACGTGTGGTTCCGCTACGACGCGGAACTGCCCGACGATCCGCTGCTGCACGTGGTGCTCGCCGCCTACGCCTCCGATTTCACCCTGGTCGACACCGTCCTTCTCACCCACGGCCTCGCATGGGGCGCGTCCAACCTCTTCGGCGCGTCGCTGGACCACGCGATGTGGTTCCACCGTCCCTTCCGGGTGGACGAGTGGATGCTCTACGCCCAGGAGTCGCCCTGGTCCGGGGCGGCGCGGGGGCTCGCCAAGGGCGAGATGTTCACCCGGTCCGGGAAACTGGCCGTGTCGGTAGTTCAGGAGGCGATGATCCGCGTGAGATAGTCGCAAAACCGCAGGTAGAAAATAGGTTGCCCACTCCCCGGGCCGGGGTTTAAGGTCATGGTCATGCAAGTCGGACGCTACTGTCCGACGATCCACGAATGGAGGTGAGTCCGCTGTGAAGAGCATCCTGATGCAGTCCCAGATGGGGCTCACTTCCGCGCGCCGTAACACCGTTCTGCCTTGCGACAGTCAGGTCATCCTCGCCGGCGGCGCGGCTGCTCTGGCTCTGCAGGTGGACTCTGCCCGCTTCCACGCCGAAGCCGGCCGTCGTTGGTTCACTCCGGTCGATTTCCCGGCGACGGACGTCCCGGCTGTTCGGAGTGGGCTGGGCGGCAACTACGCAACAACGACCAAGCACATCGGAAACGGTGGACTGCGCGGTCCGCAACCCTGGGGGCAACCTCCGGTCATAACCTGACCGAGGAAAAAAAGCCTTCAGGCCGCGGATCCGCACCCAGGATCCGCGGCCTTCTTGTTTGTCCGCGTCATTCCTGACCCCCACCCCAAGAGGTAACCGAAGATCAACACCTAGCTGAGAGGTGAACAGATGGGGGCCCAGACGGTCATGGACCTGATCGACGAAGCCACAATCCCCTGTCGTACCGACCCCGACCTGTGGTTCGCCGAGTCTCCGGAGGACGTGGAGTTCGCCAAGGCACTCTGCGGGGGCTGCCCGATCCGTGAGGCCTGCCTGGCCCGCGCGCTGGAGCGCGAGGAGCCGTGGGGCGTCTGGGGCGGCGAGCTTGTCCTGCGGGGGGCGATCGTTCCCCGGAAGCGTCCGCGCGGGCGTCCCCGCAAGAACCCGGTCGCTGCCTGAACAACCCGGCAACCGCCGAACCACCCAGAACCTGAACCGCCGAGAACCCGGATCACCAAGAACTCGGCCGACCACGAACCACACGTTTCCGAAAGGACCACCCCGATGAGCCACTCCAACACCAGAAGCCTCCCCCTGCCGTCTATGCAAGAAGAACTGGTCCGTGACCGAATACGGACCCTCCACCGGGAGGCGGAGGAGCATCGCAGGGCCACAGGTCTTCAGCGCCTCCGGCGCGCCCAGCGTGACGCGGAGCGCGCCTCGGCGCGCCTGCGGAGCGCGATCCTGCGCCTCGTCTGATCCATCGTCCTCTGTCGTCATCTGTCCGTCTTGATCTGTTCGACCCGACCGGTAGGGACCGGCGGCGACGCGTAGAGCACGCACGAGAAACACGCGAAGCCGCACGGAAGACGGACGTGAAGAGCGAGACGGGCCAGAGAGAGGCTACGGACTCAAAGAGCGAGACGAACGAGGGGTGACCCGCTCAGGCGGGCCACCCCTCAAACGTCTCGCCGGATCCACCACGTCGCTGCACGTCGCAGGACGTTGCGGCACGTCGCTAGGCATCGCAACACGTCGTGGTAGGTCCGAGAGGCATCGCAACACGTCGTGGCACATCGAGGGGTATCGCAGTACGTCACCGCGCCACGACAAGGGGACAGCCCTCGGGCGCCGGTGAGCCACCGGCGCCCTGTCCGCGTAGAAGTCGAAGAACTAGAACTCGCAGGAGCGGAAAGTCGTGGCAGGGAGAAATCCCTCAGGCGCTGGTGAGAGTGGGTTCTCCCGAGTCTTCGTCGGTGAACCCGGGGACCCAGCGGATGACCTCCTCGCGGAAGCGGGCGGTGGCGCCGAGCTGGCAGAGAACACCGACCCCCGCCGCGTGCACCCGGTGGATGAGAACGTACGAGGCCGGCAGGTTGAGCTGGCGCACCACATTGCCGGGACGCAGGTCGGTGGCCATGGCGGCCTGCTGCTGGAGCCACTCCCTGCTGAAGGAGAACTCCTCCACGGCGGTCGGCTCGACGTAGGGGGCGAGGAACGCCCGCAGGGCTTCGGGGTCGATCTCGATGTGCGGCTGGATGAAGCCCTCGTCGCGCAGGCCCTGCACGACGGTCGCCATGTCGCCGTTGTTGAAGATGCGGGTCAGCTTCCCGAAGACCGGCGGGTATCCGTCGGGCATCCGGTTGACCGCGCCGAAGTCGAGCACGCACATCCGCCCGTCCTCGACGATCCGGAAGTTACCCGGGTGGGGGTCGGCGTGGAGCATGCCCAGCCGCGCGGGTGAGGAGAACAGGAAACGGACAAGCTGGAGACCGGCCCGGTCACGCTGCTCCTGGGTGCCGTCGGCGATGATCCGCGACAGAGGGGTGCCGTCGACCCATTCGGAGACGAGCACCTGCTCGTTGGCGGCGATCACGTCCGGGATCAGGAAGTCGGGATCGTCCTTGTACTCCAGGGCGAAGGCGTGCTGGGCCTCGGCCTCGTGGAGATAGTCGAGCTCCTCGACCACCCGTTCGCGCAACTCGCTCAGCACAGTCTTGATGTCGAGGCCGGGCAGCAGCACCCCGAAGAGCTTGCCGAGCCTGGACAGCTGGGTGAAGTCGGAGAGCAGCGCCTTCCCCGCCCCCGGATACTGGATCTTCACCGCGACCGTCCGGCCGTCGTGCCAGACGGCCTTGTGCACCTGCCCGATCGACGCGGCGGCGGTGGGCCTGTCGTCGAACGACAGGAAGTTCTCCCGCCAGTCGTCGCCCAACTGCTCGACGAGGACCTTGTGCACGGTCGCCGCGGGAAGCGGCGGAGCCGCGTCCTGGAGTTTGGTCAGGGTCGCGCGGTAGGGGCCGGCGACCTCGGCGGGCAGCGCCGCCTCGAAGATGGACAGCGCCTGGCCGAGCTTCATCGCCCCGCCCTTGAGCTCCCCGAGAACCTTGAAGATCTGCTCGGCGGTGCGTTCCTGGATTTCCTGGGCGACGATCTCGGCGGACTTGCCCCCGATCCGTTTTCCGAGACCGAGAGCGGTGCGTCCGGCGAACCCGATCGGCAGGGCGGCCAGCTTGGCAGAGCGCGCAACGGCGCGGCGCGGAAGGTCACTCACCTTGGTTAGCGGCGCATCCGCTGCTACAGCGAGACGCCGCTCCCTCCCTTCGCTGTGTATCCGTCGGCGGCAGGTAGCCGACCGCTGTGTCCGTCAGCTGTGTCTGTCAGCTGTGTGTTTGTGAGCCGTGTGTCCGTCAGCGACAGGCAGCCGACGCGACCATTGTCAGCGACCCCAACTCGTTTCGGAAGCAACGACATTGAGGATGAACACTCCAGGATCGCCTCTTCCAGCTCCAATCTGGCAATACTTCCACTGTGCTGTTGGTCACAGCGGGCTCATGGCCGTCGATCACGGCGAGTGCGTGACCTGCGGCAGTCGCCGCCACCAGCGTCGACAGCACCGTCCCACACGCGATTTCTCCTGCGGGGAAACCACCCAGCCGGGCGCTGACGACAGGCCAACCGGGGTCACGATCTCGTCGGGTCAAATCTAGGCAGTGCAGGCATGTGCTTCGTCCAGGCAGCACCAGAGGGCCGACCGACCCGGAGCCCTCGAAGGCGGTGACCAGCAGGTGCGGGATCTCCCACTCGACGAGCTCCTTGACCAGGAGACCGTCCAGGGGCCCCACCGGAGCGAGCACCGCCAGGTCGAAAGGTCTGGCCCCATCGGCCAGCTGGGCCGCCCTGTCGCCGGTCCACGCCGTGAGACCGGGCGCGAGCCTCCTGGCCACCGCGACCGCGCCGTCCTGCCTGCTCATTCCGACCTCCGTCCAGCCGAGCCCGCCGGGGACGACGTCCCTTCGCCGGGCCGTACCGGGATCGATGACGCAGATCCGACCGACCCCCGAGGCGGCGAGCAGGGTGACGACCTGCGCGCCCACCCGGCCCGCGCCGTAGACCCGCACCTGGGCCTCTCGCCTGCGCTCCAGCACGGCGAGACCGCCGTCGATCGTGCCCGGTGTGAGGGAGAGCGCGTCGAGATCCGGCTGGAGCCTGTCACACTCGGCCGTCGCGAGTGTGCGCAGCGGACCGGGGCCCGCGCCCGCGTCGTCCACCACACCACGGCTGACCAGCAGATCGAGCAGAGTCCGGCCGCCCTCCTCGCCGAGGCCCACCTCGGCGGCACCGGCCAGCACGCCCGCGAGGTCACGGACGCCGTCGAGACTCTCGACCCAGCGGCGGACCCCCGGCTCCAGATCGGTCAGCACCACCGCGTGACGGGGATGCAGACCGAACTGCAGGGTGCGTCCGTCGCGGGCGACGCGGCGTAGGGCGGGCTTCAGACGTGGTCTCATCGCAGAACCTTTCTCAGGAGGAACCCGCAGGTGAGCTGGGGAGAGCGGGCGGGCCGGGTGTGCCAGCGTGCCATGGCCCCTCAAGATCCCAGACGTCTTTCCCGTCGCCTGTGGATAACTCCCATCCTGTGGACAACTCACCCCCTGCCGGATCCCCGCTCCGTCGACCGCTCAAAAGATCTCCCTGGCGGGTGGCGGGTACGGGATCTCGACGCCGCGCCGCGCCGGAAGCCCTTCGCCCGGCCCGTCGAGATGATCTACGACGGCATGCTTGAAGGGGCGGCAGGCTAGAGAGAACAGCGGGTCCCGCGTTTCGGCAACGCATGAGACGGCTGATATCCAGGTTAATTAGATAAGTCACGGTCATAGTTGATCATCCACGCTGAACAATCGGCGAACGGGGATTGACCAGCGGGAACGTGTTCTACCCTCTGGTGTGAATTCGCCATTCTCGGCTACCGTTCATATGTGCCCCCCGAGACAGTCGAGGTCCGTCGTAGTTCTCGCCGCCGGCGGACGGTTTCTGCGTACCGCGACGGCGAGAAAACGATCGTGCTCCTCCCCGCCGGTTTGAGTAGCACCGATGAGGAACAATGGGTGCGCCGTATGCTCGATCGCCTCGCGGCCAAGGAGCAGCGCAGACGTCCCTCCGACGACGATCTCCTCGATCGGGCCGTCGATCTGTCGGCCCGATATCTGGGCGGGGAGGCGAGGCCGTCGAGCGTGCGCTGGGTGGAGAACCAACAACACCGCTGGGGCTCGTGCACCCCCGATCACGGGACCATCAGGATCTCCACGCGGCTCCGGGGCATGCCGTCGTGGGTGGTCGACTATGTGATCATGCATGAGCTCGTCCACCTGCTGGTGCCGAGCCACGGCGCGCGCTTCTGGGCGCTCGTGGAACGATATCCCAAGGCCGAGCGGGCGCGAGGCTTCCTGGAGGGATTCTCCACGGCGGCTCACGGTTCCGCGGAGGGGTTTTGACGGAAGACCGAGTGGTGGCCGTCCTGGTCACGCCCTCCGTGGCGGACGCGGCCCCTGCGGGGGTCGACGCCGCCCTCTTCCTCACGGCCCTCGCCGAAGACGCCTACGAGCTCGTCGCCGGGCTCGACTTCGTCTCTCCGGTCGTGGTGACGAGCGTCCCCGGCATGGAGGAGATCGTCTGGCCGGGCACCCCGGTCGTAGAGATCCCCGACCTTTCCGGGAGCGCCCTGGTCGAGGCGGCCTTCGCGGCCCTGCCGTACGGACGGCAGGCGGTCCTGCTGAGCGCGGACGCGCCCGATCTGCCCCCGTTGCTCATCGGCAAGCTCTTTCGCGAGCTGGGCCGGGCCAGGATCGCCGTCTGCCCGGACACCGGGGGCGGCACGGTGGCGCTCGCCGCCCACCTGCCCTATCCGGACTGGGCCACGGTGGGTTTCGACGACCTCGACCCGGTCAAGGCGCTCCGCGCCTCCGCGCCCGGCAGCCGCATGGTCGCGAGGGGTCCCGGCTGGCACCGCCTGCGCACCCCTGACGACATCCGTCTCCTCGACCCCGGCCTGGAGGGCTGGGACAACACCCGGGCGCTCCTCTCGTCCTGACGTTTCGGAAAGCCGTCAGGACGGCGAAGGTAGTCGCAGGTCGGCGAAGACCGCCCGGTGGTCGGTGCCGGGCACGGTGTGCACGCTGACCGCGTTGACTCCCACCCGCCGGTCCACCACGACATGGTCGATCGTGATCATCGCGGGGACGCGCCTGTTGACCGGCCAGGTGGGGGTGAGGCCCTCCCCGGCGACGGCGGCCGCGTCCTCGTAGCCGCGGCTCAGGAAACGCCGCATCGCCGCGTGGTCGAGGCTGGCGTTGAAGTCGCCCGCGAGGATGCGGATCGTGTCGGGCGCGGCGGGGGGCAGGGCCTCCAGCGCGGCCGTCCAGTCGTAGACCTGCCTGCCCAGCGGCGGGAAGGGATGCACGTCGACGATCTCGACGGGTTTGGTGCCGGGCATCGTCATCAGCGCGGCGGGCATGTTGTGCCCGATCGCCTCGAACAGGTCCTGCCTCGGAGTCAGCGGATACCGCGCGTACAGGCCGCTTCCACCGGCGCTCCACTCCGGCTCCAGCACCTGGTACGGCAGAATCTTCTCCAGCCCGGCGGCCCGCAGCTCCTCGACCATCCCGGGGGTCAGCTCCTGGGTGCTGAACACATCGGGATCCAGCCGCCGGACCAGATCCATCACGGCGTCGGGCTCGGCGCGCCCGAACAGCGTGTTGAGCGTCAGCACCCGCAGCGGCGTTCCCGCCGCCGCCACCGCGGGATCCCCTGAACGGAAGGCCCTGGGGAGCACGCTGAGGCCGAGCGCCGCGGTGGTGACCAGCGCCACCGCCGTCACCGCCCGGTTGCGTGTCAGCGCCGACAGCAGCAGCGGTACGAGCGAGGCCGCGGCCACGTACGGGGTGCCGGTCATGAGCTGGGTGGTCAGCGAGTCGCGTTCGAGCCCGGCCACCCGGGCCACCGCCCAGGCGGCGAACGGGGTCACCGTGGCCCAGGCGAAGGTTTTGGGAACCTTCCAACGCCGTCGACGCGCCGACGGCGCGACCGCGCTCTCGACACGTCCGGCGCCCCTGTCAGCCGCTGTCTTCACGCTCACAGTGCCCCGATCCGTTCCGTACAGCCCGATGAGAACGAAGATATCCGGGAGAAGATGAGACAAGCGTAAAACGGTCCAACACCCTCGGGGCATGTCCAGGGCAGGCCGGAGTACGGCATCGAGCTCCCGATCACCTGGAACGCAGGACCTCACGGGCGCGGCGAGCCAGTCGGCGGGTCGCCTCGTCGGAGAGCTCGGGGATCTCCTCCACCGGGAACCAGCGCAGGTCGAGCGACTCGGCGCTGATCACGGCCTCGACGTCGGCGGGAGCGACGGCGCCGTACTCGACGTCGAGGTGGCTGCTGTGCGGGGGGTGGCACCAGACCCGGTGCCGGTCGAGCGCGAGCGGGCCCGGTAGCAGCCGCAGGCCCGCGATGCCGGACTCCTCGGTGGCCTCACGCAGCGCCACCGCCTCCAGGGAGGCGTCGCCGCGCTCGCAGTGACCTCCCATGGGCAGCCACATCCCGGCTTTGCGGTGCAGCGTCAGCAGCACCCGCTCACCGTCGTGGGAGAGCACCGCGGTCGTGGCCGTCAGGTGGCCGGTGACGCATTCGCGCCACATCGCGTCGTCATTGGCGTGGACGTGCTCAAGGAACTCCTTGCGGAGGATCTCCTCCTCCGCAGTCGGGGCGACCCACCCCGTGAGCACGTCCTTCGCGTCGGCGCGCAGGCTCACGCGCTCCCGTCCTCGTCGTCCTCGCGCTTCTTCTCGGCGTCGCCGCCCTCGCGGGGAGGCTCCCGCAGGGTCCCCTCCAGGGACGACAGGTCGAGCTCGGGCTCGCCCCGCACGAACCTCTCGGGGTTGTCGAGATCGTCGGCGGTGGGCATCAGGTCGGGGTGGTTCCAGACCGCGTCGCGGCCGTCGACGCCCCGGTCGGCCTCCAGGGCCTGCCACAGGGTGGCGGCCTCGCGCAGGCGGCGGGGCCTGAGTTCGAGGCCGACGAGCGTGGCGAAGGTCTGTTCGGCGGGGCCACCGGTCGCCCTGCGGCGCCGTACGGTCTCCGACAGCGCGGTCGCCGAGGGGAGCTTGCCGTCCGCGGCGCCGTCCACGGCGGTGCCGACCCAGCCCTCGACCAGGGCGAGCATGGTCTCCAGCCGGGACAGGGCGGCCTTCTGCCGCTCGGTCTCCTCGGGCTTGAGCAGGTTGCCGCCGCTCAGGGCCTGCTGGAGCTGCTCGGGATTGTTGATGTCGAGCCCGCGGAGCTGCTCCTCCAGCGCGGAGGCGTCCACCGTGATGCCCCTGGCGTACTCCTCCACCGCTCCGAGCAGGTGCGCGCGCAACCACGGCACGTGCTGGAAAAGCCGGTGGTGGGCCGCCTCGCGCAGGGCGAGGTAAAGGCGGATCTCCTCGGCGGGGATCTCCAGACCCTGGCTGAACGCCGCGACGCCACCGGGCAGCAGGGCGGCGTTGTCCGACAGCGGCAGGCCGATGTCGGTGGAGCCGATCACCTCCAGGGCGAGCGAGCCGACGGCCTGGCCGATCTGCTGGCCGACCATCATGCCGCCCATCTGTTTCATCATCCCCATCAGCGGCCCGGCCATGGCCTGGGCCTCCGCGGGCAGACCGGCGGCACCGAGCGTGCCGCTCATGGTCTCGACCATGCGGGCGGCGATCGGGTCACAGAGCTTCTGCCAGACCGGAATGGTCTTCTCGATCCACTCCGAACGGCTCCAGGCCTGAGGGTTGCTCACCCCGCTCGGCAGGGAGGTGGCCTCGTTGAGCCACAGGTCGGCCAGATTCAGGGCGTCGACGATCTGGCGCCGCTCGCCTTCCATGACACTTGGATCGCCCTCGGCGACCACTACGTGCCGTGCGATGTTCTTCGCCATGTCCCAGTTGACGGGACCTGAGGTCGGCGGAGCGGAGAGCATGTCGGCGAACTGGCGCATTGCCGCTGCGATCTGCTCCGGGTTGCCGAACATGGCGAACGGATTCTCGTTGGGGTCGTTTTCCCGACCTGGCAAGTCAGTCACCGCTCTACCTCGTGCAGGATGGAGGAGTCCACATCCGCCACGTTATCCGTCGTATGGCGGGTCAGTGCAAAGTGAGGACCTGGTGCCTACCTCGAAACGCTCCCGGCCCCCCGTCGTCGCCGTCACCGGCGCCGCCTCGGGCCTAGGCCGTGCCTTCCTCGCGAAGGTCGCCTCGTCTGCGGATTTCCGCAGGGTCGTGGCCATCGACGAGCAGCGTGGTGACGTCCCCGACGTCACCTGGCGGGTCCTCGATGTCCGAGATCCGCTCTTGGCGAACCGCATATCTGATATTGACGTGCTCGTGCATCTGGCCGCCGACTACGCGCTCGACGTCAACCCGACGGAGCGGCGCGCCTACAATCTGCGAGCGGCCCAGACGGTGCTCACCGCCAGCGCGGCCGCGCGGGTGCGGCGGGTCGTGCTGGTCACCAGTGCCATGGTGTACGGAGCCGTCCCCGACAACCCGGTCCCGCTGCCCGAGGGGGCGCCGGTCGCCGCCGAGCCCGACACGGGCATGGTCGGCGACCATCTGGAGATCGAGGCGCTGGCCCGCCGCTCCCTGCGCAGCCACCCCGGTCTCGGCGTGACGGTGGTCCGGCCCGCCGCCGTGGTCGGCCCCGGCGTCGACAGCGTGGTGACCAGGCACTTCGAGGCGCCCCGGCTGCTGACCGTGAAGGGATGCGCCCCTCGCTGGCAGTTCTGCCACGTGGACGACCTCGTCTCGGCCCTTGAGATGGCGGCGCTCGGCACGGTCTCGGGGGTGGTGGCCGTCGGCGGCGACGGGTGGCTGGAGCAGGAGCAGGTGGAGGAGATCTCCGGGCTGCGCCGGCTGGAGCTGCCCGCCGGGCTGACCTTCGGCACCGCCCAGCGCCTGCACCGCCTCGGCATCACCCCGGCCCCGGCCACCGACCTGCACTACGTCGTCTACCCGTGGGTGGTCGACTGCGCCGCGCTGCGCGAGGCCGGTTGGAAGCCGATGTGGAGCAACGAGGCCGCGTTCGAGCAGCTCCTCAAGCTGCGCGAGGGCAGGCACGCCGTCGTGGGCCGTCGCCTGTCCGGCAAGGAGGCCACGCTCACCGCGGCCGGCGCCACCGTCGCCGTCCTCGGCACCGCGGCGATCGTCCGGGCCGCCCGCAAGAAGCGCCGCACCACCTGATGTCCGCTCGGGGCGTACAGGCTCGTACGGGTCCGGGCGCGGATCCCGTCCGCGAAGGTGCGCGGCGGGGGCCGTTTTTCCCTGCCGGTACGCTTTGCGGCGTGGATGTCATCCGGTTGCTCGATATTCGCGACAGCGTGCTCTCCGTCGACGAGGTGCTCGCCGCCGTCGGTGACCACGCCGCGGGCGGCACAACGGTCTTTGTCGGCACGGTCCGTGAGCAGGACCACGGCAAGCCGGTTACGAGCCTGTCCTACTCGGCGCACCCGAGCGCCGTGGACGAGCTTCGCCGGGTGGCGGAGAAGATCGCCACGGACTTCCCCGTGACCGCGCTCGCCGCCGTCCATCGAGTCGGTGACCTGCGGCTCGGCGATATCGCGGTCGTCGTGGCGGTCGCCGCGCCACACCGAGGCGAGGCGTTCGAGGCCTCCCGCAGGCTGATCGACGACCTCAAGAGCCAGGTCCCCATCTGGAAGAACCAGTTTTTCGCCGACGGCTCCTCCGAGTGGGTGGGGGCCTGCGAGTGAGATCGACCGGCCGGTACGCGACCGTCGGCGCGGCGGCGTCCGGGTGCGGTTTCATGACCTGTCGTACGGCATAGGCTTTGTCCATGTCCCGACGTGCGCTGACCCTCATGGTGGCGGGCTTCCTCACGCTCATGTTCGCGCTGGTCGGCGCCCTGCTGCCGGTCCCGTACGTCGTGCTGAGCCCAGGGCCGACCGAGAACACCATCGGGGACGTCGACGGCAAGCCAGTGATCAGCGTCGAGGGGCGCCAGACGTATCCGACGGAAGGCAAGCTCAGCCTCGTCACCGTCGCCTACCAGGGCGGACCCGGCACCAGGATCGATCTTTTCAGCGCGCTCAGGGGATGGATCGATCCCACCATCGCGGTCGTGCCCGAGGAGACGATCTTCCCTCCCGCGACCACCGCGAAGGAGGTCGAGGAGCAGAACACCCAGGAGATGACGAACTCCCAGGACGACGCGACCGCGGCGGCGCTGACGGAATTGAAGATCCCCTACAGCTCGGTCGTGACCGTGGCCTCCACGGAGAAGGGCCTGCCCGCAGACGGGAAGTTCAAGATCGGCGACGAGATCGTCTCGGTGGACGGCACCCCCGTGTCCGACCGCGAGAGCGTTTCCGCCGCCGTCCGCAGGCACAAGCCGGGCGAGCAGGTTGGTTTTGTCGTCAACCGGGGCGCCGAGAGCATGACCATCACCGTCCCGACCGTCGCGGGCCAGGACGGCGCCCCCCTCGTGGGCATCACCATGCGGGTCGGCTACAAGTTCCCCTTCCAGGTCAAGATCAACGTCGGTGACGTCGGCGGACCGAGCGCGGGGATGATGTTCTCCCTGGGCATCGTCGACAAGCTCACCCCCGGGGCGATGACCGGCGGCAAGTCCGTCGCGGGGACCGGGACGATCACCGCGGAGGGTGACGTCGGTCCGATCGGCGGCATCCAGCAGAAGATGGTCGGCGCGAGGAAGGCGGGAGCGACGATCTTCCTTACCCCCACGGAAAACTGCGCGGAGGCGGTCAAGGCGATCCCGGACGGACTCAGGCTGGTCAAGGTCGCGACCCTGCGCGAGGCAGTCCAGGCGATCGACGCGATCCGCACCGGCTCGGGTTCCGTGCCGAGCTGCCCGGCGGGCTGACTCCCGAAGCCGGACGGGGGCTCCTGGGCGAGGGAATGAGACCTCGGGAGCGAGTGGCAAGAGAAGCCCGGAAAGCGGGACGCGTCGCCCAATTAGGTAAAAGATCTGGTTTTCCGGGTCTCGGGCCTCGTGGCGGGGCACTCATCGGGGTCCTCGTACGTTGGACCTGAGGACCCGAGACCAGTTGGTGTTGTGGCCGGACCGTGCCCGAAAGGCTGAACGCGGCCCATTGCCCGCCGGTGTAGGTTGCCAGACACGGACCGTGCTCTTACGACAAGGGGTTGGCCTTGAGCTTCCGGACCCCCGGAGCCGGCAGGGCAATGCGCTTGCCCCGCCGGCCACGACTGCTAGTTCCCGTCGCGATCGCGCTGGGCGCGATAGTTATCCTTTTCTTTCTCTTTGCCGGTATTTTTACTGATTACCTTTGGTACGACTCGGTCGACTACACGGCCGTCTTCTCCGGTGTGATCGTCACGCAGATCCTGCTGTTCGCCGTCGGCGCACTGCTGATGGTCGGGATCGTCGGCGGCAACATGCTGCTGGCGTACCGCATGCGACCGATGTTCGGCCCGGGAATGTTCGGTGGCGCCAGCGGCGCCGACCGCTATCGGATGGCCCTTGATCCGCACCGCAAACTGATCTTCCTGATCGGTGTGGCGGTACTCGGCCTGTTCTCTGGTTCGTCCTTCTCAGGTCAGTGGAAGACCTGGCTGGAGTTCATCAACGCGACGCCGTTCGGTACGACCGACCCGCAGTTCAAGATGGACATCTCCTTCTTCATGTTCACCTATCCCTTCATCCGGATGGTGCTGAACTTCCTGTTCGTCGCGGTGGTGCTCTCCGCCCTGCTGTCGGCGATCGTGCACTACCTGTACGGCGGGTTCCGGCTCCAGTCACCAGGCGTGCACGCCTCGCGCGGCGCTCGGGCGCACCTGTCGGTGCTGCTGGGCATCTTCGTGCTGCTGAAGGCGGTCGCCTACTGGGTCGACCGATACGGGCTGGTCTTCTCCGACAGAGGATTCCGTCACGGTGCCTCGTACACCGACATCAACGCGGTGCTTCCCGCCAAGACCATCCTGGCGATCATCGCCCTGATCTGCGCGGTCCTGTTCTTCGCCGGGGTCGTGCGTGCCGGAGGCATGCTGCCCGGCGTCGGTTTCGGCCTCCTGGTGCTCTCGGCCATCCTGATCGGCGGGGTCTACCCGGCCCTGGTCGAGCAGTTCCAGGTCAAGCCGAACCAGCAGGGCAAGGAGCAGGAATACATCAAACGCAACATCGACGCGACCCGAACAGCCTACGACGTCAACGACGCCGAGGTGATCGATTACACGGCTCAGGGCGACCCGAGCAAGGTCAACGTCAGCGCCGACAGCTCCATCTCCGGCGTGCGCCTGCTCGACCCCAGCCTGGTCGCGAAGACGTACCAGCAGAAGCAGCGGATTCGCGGTTACTACGACTTCCACGACCCGCTCGACGTCGACCGCTACCCCGACGAGAACGGCACGATGCGCGACACCGTCGTGGCCGTGCGAGAGCTCACGGGGCCGCCGGCCGAACAGAACAACTGGATCAACCGGCATCTCGTCTACACCCACGGCAACGGTTTCGTGGCGGCGCCCGGCAACGAGGTCGACTCCGAGGGGCTGCCCAACTTCGACGCCAAGGACATGCCGGTCACCGGTTCCCTGGTGGAGCGGACGAAGCTCAAGGAGTCGCGGATCTACTTCGGCGAGGCACGCGGCGCGGCCGAGTACGTCGTCGTCGGTGGCAACGGCCAGAGGAATCAGGAGCTCGACTACCCCGAGAGCGGTGGCACCGGCCAGAAGAACACCACCTACGAAGGCAAGGGTGGTGTCCCGGTCGGATCCTTCATCAACCGGATGCTCTACGCCGCCAAGTACGGCGAGATCAACCTGCTGCTGTCGGGTGACGTCAACCCGAACTCCAAGATCCTCTACGAGCGCAACCCGCAGCAGCGTATCGCCAAGGTGGCGCCGTTCCTGAGCCTGGACGACAACCCCTACCCGGCGATCGTCGACGGCAGGGTGGTCTGGATCGCCGACGCGTACACCACGTCCAACGCCTACCCGTACTCCCAGAGCAAGAGCCTGGAGGCGATGACGCGCGACACCATCACCGACCCGCGCGTAGTGGTCCCGCAGCCGCGCGACCAGATCAACTACATGCGCAACTCGGTGAAGGCCACGGTCGACGCCTACGACGGCACCGTCAACCTGTACGCCTGGGACGAGAAGGACCCCATCCTGCAGACCTGGCGCAAGGCCTTCCCCGGCGTCATCAAGCCGCAGACGGAGATGACGCCCGAGCTCAGGCAGCATCTTCGCTACCCGGAGGCGCTGTTCAAGGTCCAGCGTGACGTGCTTTCCCAGTACCACATCGCCGACCCGAACGCCTTCTACAGCGGCCAGGACTTCTGGAACGTCCCGAACGACCCGTCCTCGGGCGAGCGTGACATCAAGCAGCCGCCGTACTACCTGTCGGTCAAGATGCCGAGCACCGACAAGCCCACGTTCTCGCTGACCACCACGTTCGTGCCGCGCCAGGGACCCAACCTGGCCGCGTTCATGGCCGTGGACGCCACCCCCGGAGACGACTACGGAAAGCTGCGCATCCTGCGCATGCCCTCCAACACCACGATCCCCGGTCCCGGCCAGGTGCAGAACAACTTCCAGAACAAGTTCTCCGGTGAGCTGAACCTGCTCGGACTCGGCCAGGCGAAGGTCCGCTACGGCAACCTGTTGACCCTGCCGTTCGCCGACGGCCTGGTCTACGTCGAACCGGTCTACGTGGAGATCGCGGCCGCCTCCGGTCAGGAGCCGTACCCGATCCTCCGCCGCGTCCTGGTGGCCTACGGCAGCAAGGTCGGCTCGGCCGACACGCTCAAGGGTGCGCTGGAACAGGTCTTCGGTGACAGCACCCAGGCCGCTCCACAGGAGCAGCAGGGGGAGGGGAAGCCGGCAGAGGAGGCGAACGCCAACCAGCCCACCACCGCGCTGGCTCAGGCGATCGACGAGGCGCAGAAGGCGTACGACAAGGCGCAGGCCGCTCTCCAGGCCGACCCGCCGAACTGGAACGACTATGGCGAGGCCCAGAAGGAGCTCCAGGCGGCGCTGTCGAAGCTGAAGGGCGCCGAGGCGAGCCCCGCGCCCACCCCGTCTCCCTCGGCGTCGGGATCCCCGGCACCGTCGGCGACACCCACGCCTGTCCCATCCGCCACACCGACACCCACACCGAATCCCTAAAAAGACATTGGGGCCCAGCGATCTGATTCGCGTCCGCCACCAAAGCCGGGTATGGTTGAGACATACACCGACGCGGGGTGGAGCAGTTCGGTAGCTCGCTGGGCTCATAACCCAGAGGTCGCAGGTTCAAATCCTGTCCCCGCTACCAATGAGAAGGCCCCGGTCGCCGGAAACGGCGACCGGGGCTTTTTTTGTTGTTCCCTTCTCGGGCTCCACCGCGTCCAGAGGCTCTGCGATGGGGATAGCGCCTCGTGCCCGTCTGTGACATCCCAGAGGCTCCGCGCACGGGGCGATGTGAGGCCGCTGACCTCGCATTCCCGTGCCGATTTGCAGCCCGAGGGGAATCCCGGATAGTGTTCAAACACACACCGACGCGGGGTGGAGCAGTTCGGTAGCTCGCTGGGCTCATAACCCAGAGGTCGCAGGTTCAAATCCTGTCCCCGCTACCAATCGGAAGGCCCTGATCTCCCAGAGATCAGGGCCTTCCGCGTTTTCGGCAGTCGAGACCTCGCCTTCGTGCGCTTGGCCGGGGCATCACATCGCCGTACACGCCAGGGGATGTCGGGCCGGGCGTGCGGGAGGCATTTCGAGAGATGCCTGAGTTTGAGAGGTGGCGTGCCGTTGTGAGCGAAACGTCCGGACCTGTCCTGCGCTGGCGCGTGCGCCGCGATCTCCTCATTATGAAGATCGTCGGGGCGTTCGCCCTCGCGGTGCTCACGGTTCTCACCCTCGACGACCCACGGGGGGCGATCCTGGCGGGCGCCGCGGCCGCGATCCTGACAGCGCTGGTGGTACGCGATCTCCTCGCTCCGGTACGGCTCACGGCCGATGGCGAGGGTCTCGTCGTGGTGAAGGGCTTCGCCGGATCCGAACGGGTGCCGTGGAGCGCCGTCGAGCGTATCCGGGTGGACACAAGGACCCGCTTCACCTCGCGTACGGAACTCCTGGAGATCGACACGGGGGAGGGCATTCACCTGCTCAGCCGGTTCGACCTGGGAGTGCCGTGCCGGCAGGTGGCCGACGAGCTCCGCTCGTTCCGGACGGGGTCATAGTCTGCCCGGTCCCCGGCGGCCGGGACGCGAGACTCCGTTCCGGACCGCCCCCGCCGTGCCTACTCCGAACCGGGACCCGGCGCCGATGAGCGGCTGCCGGGTCTCGGCTCGCGAGGACATCCCTCAGGCTCTGACCCTCACTCGGCGATGTCTCGGGACGAAGCTGGGCTTGGTGCAACGCACCAGCAGACTCGCCTTGTAGCAAGCCCAGCAGGTGAGGAAGGCCCCGAAAGAGACCTGTCCTATCCACGTCCACGTCGAGGTCTCGACGGCCGCGAACATCACTACACCGGTCCAGACAAAGCCGAAGACGCCCACGAGGGTCGCCGCAGCCCAATTCAGCCCTCGCTGCAACATGCCTGGAGTCTTACAGATCTTGGTTCAAGCCCAGGTCAATGACGCGGAACGCCTCATCGCGGGAGGCTACGGCTTGTGCCGGCGCACCTCCGCGCGCGAGACCCTCCGGTATTCATCGGGGTCGTCCCAAGAGGATTCTCCTCAAGGCAGGCCAGCAGCGCCGCCGCGGTGTGGGCGTCGCCGAGGATCCGGTTCACCTCGTCCTCGGATGTCGGGAGCTGGCCGCGCTTGGCGAGCTCGTCGGTGAGGAAGGTCAACGGCTCCGGGTAGCCGGCCGCCTCCGCGGCGACCGTCGCCCGAGCCGCGGTGAGGAGACGCAGATAGTAGGCGCGGAGGGTCGCCTCTCTCATACGTGCGTCTTCAAGGTCGTTCAGCAGAGACCTGGCAACCCTCAGCAGGTCGCCTGGGTGGTCGGCCTCCGCATCGATGTGCGCGCGGATGTCGTCGAACTCCGAGCGGGTCATGGTGCTCACCTCCACGGCGGAGTCAGGATTCTGACCCTCGCGCCTCTTCGTATCCAGAGTCGATTGCGGATGGCTTGACGTCTGGTTGCGCGCTTGCCTGTTTGGGACGCGCGAGTCTCCGGGATGGTTGGCAAGTTGTCTCTGTGACGTGAGAGTCCTGGTAGTGTTCTTTCCGCAGGGCAGCGAGCCTCCAGGTTTAAACCTCCAGGAGCGAACTAACTGCCCGGCAAAACCCTCTCTCCATCCCGGCAAACCGGATGTGTCCATGTGATTGGACAGCGACCGGATGTTGGAGTAAGTTAGAGGGGTTGCCCTGGAAACGGGGTGGTCGCAATCCTAGCGGGTTCGGCGGGTTCGAGTCGATGGTCGGAAAATCCGACAGTTTGACACGAAACCGGCACTTCCGATAAGATAGTGATACGAAATGGAACGCCCCGGAGTTCTGCCGGACCGGTTGGTCGGGTGTGGGTGATGGTGTACGCGTCCGTTTCTTGAGAACTCAACAGTGTGTTAAAAGCCAGTGCATGAAGCACAACCCCGTCCTACCACCTTGTGGTGGGGGATGGATTCCTTTGGTTGAACACATTCACCCGTTGAGGGTGGGTGCTTTCAGCTGGGTAAGGACTGTTCAGACATTGTTTGGAG